>NZ_JAJOMZ010000004.1:0-328333 GCF_024699965.1 Flavobacterium sp. J372 | reverse complement strand
ACCAAATATAGTAAAAACCTTAAGTAGATAAATTTCATCTCATTCTTAAAAAGAAAAAGCCGCATCATTAAGATGCGGCGTAGATTATTCTTTCTTCTTTACGAATGTTATTATGCGGCCTTTTTGGTCGCCTATATTCTGATCTCGTGATGATTTCTCTTCAAAGCCTTGTGAGTTAAGGTATTTTACAAGTTTCATCCATTCGCCTTTTTCGAATTTCTTTCCGTCTTTATCAGCAATCATTTGGGCTTTTGTGTCATAGTTATGAGGTTTAAAACCATCCTGGCCATAATCTACAAAAAAGCTTTCTTTGGTACTAAAGGGTTTTGCAACCGCCCACACATCAAACATTTCTGTCTCTTTTGTAATGTCAATACCATTTACCATAATCTGAGCTTTAGCTGTGTAAGTAAGCCCTAAAAACGTACATGCAAGTAAGAATTTTTTCATTTTATGTATTTGTTTATTTTCATCAAAAATAAAGCGTTTTTTAACTAACAACAAATTTATTTTCCCTTAAACTCTGCTTTGCGCTTCTGAAGGAAAGCCGTAGTACCTTCTTTAAAATCTTCAGTGCCGAAAGCGTTGCCGAATTCTGTTACCTCAACATTATAGCCGTTTACTCCGTCTTCATAATTGGCATTAATGGCTTTTATTGCTTTGCTAATAGCAACCGGTGAATTCTTCATTATCTTCGAGGCAATACCTTTGCAGAAGTCAATCAGCTCTGACTGCGGAACTACATGATTTACAAGTCCGTAAGCCTTTGCTTCTTCAGCGCCAATCATCCCTGCAGTCATTATCATTTCCATGGCGCGGCCTTTGCCTACCAGTTGCGGTAGGCGCTGCGTACCCCCATAACCCGGAATTACGCCAAGCGAAACTTCAGGCAGTCCCATTTTTGCATTGTCTGATGCTATGCGGAAGTGCGCAGCCATGGCCAGTTCAAGCCCGCCGCCCAGGGCGAAGCCATTTACTGCCGCAATAACCGGCGTGCTTAGGTTCTGCACAAGGTCGAATAATAGTTCCTGACCCAATGCTGCCAGTTTCTGGCCTTCTTCTACATTGAAGTCGGCAAACTCGGCAATGTCAGCACCGGCTACAAATGCTTTTTCGCCCATTCCGGTAACAATAATGGTTCGCACCTCCCGGTCAATGTCAAATGCTTTGAAGGCTTCGTTAAGCTCAACGATAGTGGCCCTGTTAAGCGCATTCAGCTTTGTAGGCCTGTTAATTGTTATTACGGCAATACCGCCATCTTTCTCTGTAAGTATGTTCTCAAAAGCCATATATGTTGGTTTTAGTTTGTCAGGTTATCAGGATTTACAATCGGCAGGGATACCATAAAAGTTGTGCCTTTGCCCGCCTCACTTTCAAAAGTAATTGTGCCGTTGTAATTCTCAACAATATTTTTTATGATGCCCAACCCCAGCCCCATGCCGCTGGTCTTGGTGGTGAACTTCGGCTCGAAGATACGGTTTTTGTCTTCAACGCTTATACCGCTGCCGTTGTCTTTTACTGTGATTTTTGCACAACTATTTTCTTTGTACACATGCACTTCGACCATTGGGTTCTGCTCATCAGCCGGGATGGCCTGTATGGCATTCTTCACCAGGTTAGTGATGATACGTATAAGCTGTGTACGGTCCATCCGGGTCACGATGTATGGCTCGTCTGTACGGAAAGTAATGTAATGCTCATTGAAGATTTCCAGTGCCAGCTGCACTATCTTCACAATATTAAGGGTCTCATTTTGTTGGGCAGGCATACTGGCAAAGCTTGAGAAAGCCGATGCCACGGCACTCATCGTATCTATTTGCTGAATGAGCGTTTTGCTGTACTCATCAATCTTTTGGCGTATGGCAGGATCGTCCGGATTAAACTTCCGCTGAAAGCTCTGTACGGTAAGGCGCATTGGCGTAAGCGGGTTTTTAATCTCGTGGGCTACCTGCTTGGCCATCTCGCGCCAGGCCTGTTCACGCTCGCTTTGGGCCAGCTTTGCGGCACTCTCGTCAAGGTCTTCCACAAGGTTGTTATAAGCGTCTACAAGCAGGCTTATCTCCTGCGGGGTATCACCCATGTCCAGCTTCTCATTCGTCTCGCTAAGGCGTGTTTCCTTAAGCCTGTCAGATATCTCTTTGATGGATTTCGTAATGTAACTGGAAAGGAAGTACGCAATAATGATTGATATCAGCAGCATGAACGAATATACCTGGAAGAAACGCATCATGAAATTGTTGCGCTCCCGTTCATAATAGCCGTCATCCTCAATATAGGGCAGATTAAGGATGCCCAGCGGCTTAAACTTGGTATCTTTAAGGTAGCTGAATGATGAGCGGAACTTCTTGCCTTCCGGCGATGTGCGCAGGTCGACATACCGCTTTTCGGCTGTGGAACGGATAACGCGCAGGATATTTTCGGGGATATGGCTGTTGATGGTATCGACAGAAAAAGCTGCTTTTGACGATTTCAGCAGCTTACCGTCAAGGTCGTATATGTTTATCTCAAGGCTGTGGATGTTGGCCAGTTCGTGAATCCTGTCGCGGAAGATGAGCGGAAGATTTTCTGTCCCCATGGGGTAAGTAGTGGTGGCGAGAATGTAGCTGATGTGCTCTTTAATGGCATTCTCCTTACGCTCAAGCCTGTCCTGGTGGTAGTCTTTGGCCTCTTTGTTGAACTGGTAGATAGAGACACCGGCAATCAGGATGGAAGCGATGAGCGTAATGAAGATCATCGAGAGGAAAATCCTCACGCGAAGCGACCACCGTTTTATCCTGAATTTTTCTTTCACCTATGTTTTGTTCCTTTCGCGGATGCGTTTATAGAATTTAAAGCCCAACATTATAAGCACCATGAACACGATGATGCCCAGCACGCCGAACACCCAGTTGAGCGCATTCTTTAAAATTACTAAAAATACCACGGCAAATAAAATAATAGTCGCCCCTTCGTTCCAAAGCCGCATAAAGTTGCTGGTGTATTTCACTTCATCGCGCTGCAGCTGTTTAAAGATGCTGTGGCATTTCAGCTGGTAAAAAACCAATAGCAATACAAATGCCAGTTTTACATGCATCCACGGTTGGGATAGCCATTGGGGCATAATCAGCAGTAAAATAACAGCGAAAATAACCGCGAGCACTGCACTCGGCCACGTGATAATATACCATAGCCGGTAGCTCATGAGCTTATACTGTGTGGTGAGGATTTCCTTTTCAGGCGATGGCTTAGCGTTAGCCTCGATGTGGTACACAAACAGCCTCACAATGTAGAACAGCCCGGCAAACCAAGTAATCACGAAGATGAGGTGCAGTGATTTTATGTAGTTGTAGTATTCTGCCATAGGTAAAATTTAAACGCGCAATGAACCTCTAAAACCTCTTGCGGCATAATAGGACTCAGCGCCATTGTGGTAAAAGAACACTGTACCATAACGGAAATCGCCAAACAGGGCCCCGCCTTTTTTACGGATGTTCTCAGGCGTGGCAACCCAGCTTGAGGTCTTGGTATCAAACTCCCCCAGCTGTTGCAGTTCGCGGTAGTGCTCTTCATTAAGTATCTCTATGCCCATAGCCTTTGCCATACCAATCGCACTGTCTTTCGGCTTATGTTCTTTGCGGGAATCAAGCGCCTGTTGGTCGTAACATACACTGCGGCGGCCTTTCGGGCTTTCAGGCGCACAGTCGAAGAAGATGTATTCACCGGTTTTTTTATCAAAACCCACCACATCGGGTTCGCCGCCGGTTTCTTCCATGGCATCAAGTATGTATAGCTTATCCGGACTGGCTTCGAGCTTTGCCTGTACGTCATCCCACTTTATGCCTTTGTGGCGGTTCATGTTTTTTTCAAAGCGTTGTTGGAGGACGCTGAGAAGGGACTGGGCTTGGGAGGGGGAGAGTTGGTTAGGCATGGGGGGATTTTTTATAAAATGTATTTATTTTTCAAGGATATTTCTCACAAATTTTAATGTCTCTTCTTTGCCTTGAATTATAGTAACTATTCCACTGATTAATGTAATCAACGCAATTATCCCTGTAAAGACTTGGTAAACAGAATTGCCAATAACTTTCTTTAAAGATTTATTATTTAGTAATCCAAACCAATTTAAAATTTTAATCGGTAAAAGAACTATGACATCAATCCCATTTTTAAACCAGTAAATTGGATTTTGTAATTGTTCTTTACTTTTTTAAGATGATGCTCTCAGAAATACCTATATGTCTTGCCAAACAATCATCCGCAATATTAACTTCTACATTTTGTAAACGTTCTCTAAATTTTGGGAGTGTATTTACCAAAACCTGATATCTAGGAATATGATATCTAGTGAACGGAGCCACATAATCTATAATTCCAATACGACCTAAATCATATTGCATTTGATCCACATTTTTTGTTAACCATGTATACTGTTCATAATCAACTTCACCTTCTCTTGACCATGAATCATAACTTTTGAAGTATTTATTAGCAAGCGTTACAAACCTATTTTTAAATTCAATTGCAAATTCTAATGAGTTTTTTTGACGTGCATATATCTGCCTTAATGACCAATAACCAATTAAACAGATTATTAATAAAGTTAGTATAATTGTAAATGTTGTCATATAAAGATGTGTTATAAACTTATTGTCAAATTGACATTGTTTTATTTATTGACAATAAAATCCTTCTTCTCCAATTGGCATCCAAAAACTGTATCTAACAAATTCATGTCGTCTCCTGTCTTCAGGGATTTTTTTCATTTGATAAGCCATTCCTGTTTCCTTTGCTGCGTATCCGGCAAGATACACGAATGTCATTTCTGTAATTTCAATTAAATTATTGAGAGTCACTTCAAGAAAGTCGCCAAGTGAAGTTCTATCCATTTTCACTTCTTTGTGATTAAGTTCAATAGTTGGAGCAATGATATCGCCGCTTTTCTGTAATTCAAAGTTTGACAATTTGTAATTAGAAAGTCGGTGATCTAATCCATTTCTCAATTCTCTAATAGTTCTCATAAAAGTTATGGTACTGCCAATAAATTCTGTAAACCCAGAATTTTCTCCATGTTCATTGCTTAGGACTTCCCTAAATCTCGGAAAATGAGACTGTTTTTTTAAACCACTTCCTGGATAAAAATGCGTTACAATTTCCATTAAAGTTTGTTCGATATGATCGGCTTTTTGGAAAATAGTTTTACATCGTGATTCAATATTTGTGATTGAAGGAATTTGAAATCCTTTCCCTTCATTTTTTCTTTGTTCATATTCTGCGGATACTTTCTCTTCTTCTACAAAATACTTGATAATTTCCTCATTGAGAACTGATAGTTCAGATAATAAATCTATACATAAATTTAGTATGGCATCACAATCAATTCCCTTTCTAAGATATTCTGGTTTAAATATTTTAGTAGCCATTAAAAATGTTCTAGCTACCAATTCAGATTCCGTTCCTTGATTAATTACCAGTTTATTTATTGTTCTAGGCAAATTTATATTGGTTCTGTCAGGATCAACTTCATCGGCAAATACCATTTCATAAATTGAACGTTCCTTTATAACTAAAAGGCGATTCGCAATCTTCATCGTATTAATTATTGTCCCATCCTTATTTGTTCCAACATCAGAATATCCAGATGATTCTCTAACTCTATCAATAGGAGTTTTTTCTTCCATAATTTATAAGGATATCGCGATTATTAAAAAATCAAATTTAGCAATTTTAATCACTCCCCCCTCAACTCCCCGCTCATCTCCCTCTTCAAAAACACTCCTGTCACAATCGTCGACAACACATCGGCAATCGGGAATGCAATCCAAACGCCAAATAATCCCCAGAAATGCGGGAGTATTAGCACAAGAGGTATTAAGAAGAACCCTTGTTTACTCAATGTCAACATCAGTGCTTTGGTAGCTTTACCCGCTGCCTGGAAGTATGCCGCACCTATAAGTTGCACCGCGATAATTGGCGATGCAGCAAATACCCAACGCAATGCACCCGGCGTATCGCGGATGACATCAGGATCGGTGGTAAACACGGCTGTTATCGGTTTAGCGAAGATGAGTATCACCGCAAAGATGACAATGGCCAGCGCACCTGCGTAGAGTATCGACAGGCGGATAGACTCGCGTACCCTGCCATAATTCTCCGCGCCGTAGTTGTAGCCCGCCACAGGTAGGAAGCCCTGCGTCATGCCCAGCACCGGGAACAGCATGAACATGAGCATGCGGCTAATGATGCCATAGACCGTTACGGCATGCTCGCCGCCGAAGCTGAAGAGTGTGTGGTTGAGCAGCACCGCCAGTATGCTGATAACGCCCTGCCGCGCAAAGGTGACGAAGCTGAGCGAAGTGATCTCTCCCGCTATCTTACGATGCCAGGCGAAGTGACGGAAAGACGGCAGCAACTCGCTCCGGTAGATGAAAAACCAGAGGATATACAGGAAGCAGCTGAAGAACGACAGCCCCGTAGCAAGTGATGCCCCGAAGATGCCCCACCCGAATATTTTTATAAATAAAATGTCGAGAACGATATTTGCCACTGCTGAAATGATCATGGCGGCCATGGCGTGTTTCGACTTGTCTTCGGCGCGGATAACGTTGTTTCCCATCATGCACAGCGCCTGGAACGGCACGGCGATGAGTATGGGCGTGAAGAACTCGCGGGCAGGCTCCATAATGTCGCCGTTGGCCCCGAAAGCATAGAGTATCTCTTCGCTAAAGATAAGTCCGGCAATGACAAAAAGCGATGACAGCCCAAACGTCATGACCACCTGGTGCGCGAATACATTAATAGCCTTGTCTTTATTCCCGGCGCCCAGCGCACGCGACAGCACCGAACTTCCCCCAACGCCGATGGCCATTCCAAGTGAAGAGATAAAGAACGTAAGCGGCATGACTACCGACAGCGCGGCAATGGCCAGCGAGCCTATCCACCGCCCGACAAATATGGCATCAATAAGCACGTTTACCGTCATGAACAGGATGCCTACAGACGCCGGTATGGCCTGCCGTATCAGGAGTTTCCTGATGCTTTGCTGTCCTAAGTCGGCATCTGATAATCCCATTTAGGCTACCGGTATTTCAGCCGTGGCCCATTCATTTATCCAGTTGGCCATCACGCTGCACCACTCGTCGTTATCGTTCAGGCACGGTACCGCCAGGAAATCTTTCCCGCCATGCTCCTCAAAATCTTCTTTGGCGCGCATGGCTATCTCTTCAAGGGTTTCAAGGCAGTCGGCCACAAACGCCGGAGTTACCACCGCGAGGCTTTTTATACCTTTGTTTGGCATTTTGTTGATTTCAACATCAGTGTACGGCTCCAGCCACTTATCGCCGGCCAGCCTCGACTGGAACGTGAGCGAGTATTTATCTTCGGGTATGCCCAATTGCTCTACCACAAGCCTAGTGGTCTCGTAGCACTGGTGCCTGTAGCAGAATTTATGCGCGGCAGACTGCGTTACGCAGCACGTGTCATTAATCTTGCAATGCGATTTGGTTACGTTTGTCTTACGGATGTGCCTTTCGGGGATGCCGTGATATGAAAACAGCAGGTGGTCGTACTCAAAGCCTTCCAGCGAGCGCTTGATGGAATTTGCCAGCACTTTGATATAATCCGGTTTATTGTAAAATGCCGGTACATCGGTAAACTTCATGTGCGGAAATTTTTTCTTACGGATTTCTTCTGCCAGAACCAGTATTGTCAACGTTGATGCCATGGCATACTGAGGGTACAACGGGAAAAGCAGTACTTCGGTCACACCCTGATCATGCAATTCCTGCAGCCCGGTCTCGATAGATGGTTTTCCGTACCTCATGGCGAGTGCCACGGGTAGTTCAGTTTTGGCTTTCACTTTTTTATGCATCCGCTCGTTGAGGACGATAAGCGGCGAGCCTTCTTCCCACCAAATTTTTTTATACGCTTCAGATGATGCTTCCGGCCTTTTGCGCAAAATGATGCCGCGGACTAAAAGCGCCCTCAGCAAAAATGGCACGTCGATGACGTATTTGTCCATCAGGAACTGGTCCAGATACGGTTTTACATCTTTTGGTTCAGGGCTGTCAGGCGAGCCCAGGTTTACGAGGAGTACTCCTTTCATTTTTTTGTTTGTTTCAACAACCTGCAAGGTCTTCGATACCTTGTAGGTTTAATTTAGTTTGCTTTATTTTTTTTACACCTACAAGGTTTTAGAAACCTTGCAGGAGGATTTCACTCTAACATCAATGCTTCAATCAATTCCATTTTTTGATTGTGTGCAAAGAAGAAATTTTCAATATCACCAAAAAGGCGCAGGCTTTCCGATTTATCTAATTTACTGTGGTTTGTTGACAAATATGCTTTATATGAAGAAAATCTGAAATCAGTAAAATCCTCATTGAAATGATGTTGTGGATTTGTGTGAATGTAGACGACCAAACTTTTAAAATAATCCTCATTATCTATACTTATTCTTTTGAAATGCTTTTCAAACAGGCTTCCAGTTCTGCCAGTTGATTTATTAAAGGCTTTAGCATAAGAATTGAAAAGATTTGAAAAAGCTTGAGTTGCAATATCACTTGAAACATTTATTGTCATTAAAAAATGAAAATGATTATCCATGAGACAATAAGCATGAATTGAAGCAACGTTTTCCAAATATTTTTCGACAAGTTTCAAAAAGTAAGATTTATTTTCATCAGACGCAAAAATCGTGCAGCCATTTATACCACGATTATAAATGTGGTAAGTTGAGTTCTGATCTAATACTTCTAATTTCAAATCTAAGAATTAATTTTAGTGATTGAATTCTATAAAGAGTACCGTGTTAAATATTTCTTAATTACTGCACGGCTGCGTTCATGCTCATCAGGTACTTTTTTGGTGTCGTCCCAAACTTCTTTTTGAAAGCCGAAATAAAGTGGCTGGCGGTGCTGTAGCCAATGCGCAACCCTACCTCATTTACGTTGTAGGAGCCTGAATCCAGCAGTTTGCGGGCATATTCCATCTTATAGTCAAACAAAAAGCTATAGACGCTGTCACCATAAATTTGGCGAAAGCCCATTTTCAGTTTCTTTAGGTTGATGCCTACCTGGTCGGCAAGATCTTGTAATCCGGGTGGTTCGGCCATGTTTGCGATGACAATATCTTTCGCTCGGCGTATTTTTATAACGTTTTCCTCATCAATTAAGAACGGGCATTGCTCTGCGTTCGGATCTTCAGCCCGGTTAAAGTAATGAGACAGAAGCTCATACACCTTGCCTTTGAAATATAATTTCTTGATTGATGGATGTAAGTTAAAGTGGAACAGCTGGCTTAAAACAATGGCCATACTTGGGTTTATCTTGTCGTCTTTATAATACTTTTTATCTTTGTTTTCCTCGCTTAGGAACGGGATGTAGTCAGCCTCCTCTGAGAAAAAGCTATGAAATTTCTTGATTGAAATCAGCACGGTCAGCACCCAGCTATGCGGCGCAATCTCCAGATGCACAGGCAATTCTTTCTGTGGGTTAAATAGGAAAAGTGACACCTCTTCTTTTACATCTAATGCATACCGACCCTGATTGAAGATAAACCTGCCGCCGCCCTTCACTCCAAAGTGGAATTGTATGAGGTCAGCGCCTACTTCCCTTTCAAAATGCAGGGTTTCATCGCTGTCGTTCTGGAACCGCAATACATAAAAGCCATCCTCAATTTTTATTTCTTCACCAGCCCCCCGAAGCGATATTTTTTTGTGATACTTTTTCTGTCTCCATTTTATTTTTATTTAGAATTAATCTAAACAAGAATTTTGTAAAGCATTGATACTATTGCAAAGTTAGATTATTTCTGTAAAAAATAACGTTAGAGGTCCAAAATATCCGTAAGCGGTATAATTAGACCTTACAGCGTTATTTTTTAAAATAGGTTCGGTATAATTTTGTGAAACTTTTATGAAAGTTGTTATGAATAACCAAAATGGGTCAAAGCACCAGTACTTTTATGCCGTTGGGTTGAGTTACCGCAAGGCTGATGCTGAGATCAGGGGAAAGTTCAGTTTAGGGCCGGAAGCCAAAACAAAGTTGCTGGAACAGGCACGCGAAGAAGGCATTAGCAGCCTTATTGTTGTGTCAACCTGCAACCGCACAGAGCTTTACGGTTTTGCCGAACACCCCTTTCAATTAATTAAATTACTGTGTGATAACAGCCAGGGGAGCGTTGAAGACTTTCAGCGTGTGGCCTTTATTTATAAAAATAACGAAGCCATAAACCATATCTTCCGTGTAGGTACGGGCCTTGACAGCCAAATACTTGGCGATTTTGAAATCATCAGCCAGATAAAGTCGGGATTTATAGCAAGCAAAGCACACGGTTTGGCAAACGCTTTTCTCGAGCGCTTGGTTAACAGCGTAATACAGGCCAGCAAGCGTATTAAAAATGAAACAGAACTGAGCAGCGGCGCTACATCCGTATCATTTGCGTCGGTACAGTATATTATGAATAATGTGCCTGACATCGCAAACAAAAACATTCTTCTTTTCGGCACAGGGAAGATTGGCCGTAACACCTGCGAAAACCTGGTGAAACACACAAAGAACGACCATATTGTACTCATAAACCGCACCCGCGGCAAGGCTGAAAAGATTGCCGGGAAATTTAATTTAGTGGTGAAGGACTATGATGTATTACCATTAGAGATACCTAAAGCTGATGTACTGGTTGTAGCTACCGGTGCAGAAATGCCTACTATAGATAAAGATATACTCAGTCTTGATAAAGACCTGCTTATACTTGACCTTTCGATCCCGAAAAATGTACATGATAATGTGCGGGAGGTTGAAGGCGTGACAGTGGTGCATCTTGATGATTTGTCGAAAATTACGGATGACACGCTGGAAAACCGACGCCGGCATATCCCGGCTGCCGAAGCAATTATCAACGAAATAAAAGAAGAGTTTACAACCTGGGTTAATGCCCGTAAATTTGCCCCAACCATACATGCGCTGAAAGAAAAGCTGAATTCTATCAAAGAAACAGAACTGAATTTCCAGCGTAAAAAAATTACTGATTTTCATGAAGAGCAGGCGGAAATCATCAGCCAGCGTATCATCCAGAAAATCACCACACATTTTGCCAATCACCTGAAGGACAATGACACTATGGTTGACGAAAGCATTGAATGGATAGAGAAAGTCTTCAGGCTTGAAGCCGCACAAAAATGAGCAAAACCATACGTATAGGCACCCGAGACAGCCAGCTTGCGCTATGGCAGGCACACACCGTGCAGCAGAAGCTCGAGGCGCTGGGCCATAAAACCGAAATAGTAGCTGTAAAATCTACCGGCGACCTTATTCTTGATGTGCCGCTTTACGAGCTTGGCATTACCGGTATCTTCACTAAAACCCTTGATGTTGCTATGTTGCGGGGCGAGGTTGACATTGCTGTGCATTCGATGAAAGATGTGCCTACAGCACTGCCGAAAGGCATTGTTCAGGCAGCTGTATTGGAACGTGCCGATGAAAAAGATATACTGGTGCACAAGGGTAACCTTGATTTTCTCTATGATGCAGGGACAGTCGCTACCGGCAGCCTCCGCAGGCAGACGCAATGGCTTAACCGCTACCCAAACCATGCAGTGGAGGATCTCCGTGGCAATGTTAATACACGCCTGCAGAAGCTGAAAGAAAGTGATTGGAACGGCGCTGTTTTTGCAAAAGCGGGACTGGAACGAATCAACCTTGTGCCTGAAAACCATATACCACTCGACTGGATGATACCTGCACCCGCACAGGGGGCTATGGTTGTGGTGGCACTGGAAAATGACAGCTATTGCATTAAGGCTTTAACGCAACTGAATCACCGGAAGAGCGAGATTACAACACATATTGAGCGCCAGTTCCTGAAAACGCTTGAAGGTGGGTGTACAGCGCCAATTGGCGCATTAGCTACGTTTATTGACAGTAATATCCGTTTTGAGGGCGTACTGCTTTCGATTGATGGCAAGGAGCGGCTGCATATTGAGAGGGTTCTGCCGGAAGGCGAAGATTACACAAATTTTGGGAGGGATTGCGCCGATTACATATTGAAGAACGGGGGTGCCGAATTGATGGATAACATCAGGAAAACCCTGAAGAAATAATGATACGGGTGCTGTCAACCAAACGCCTTGAGCCCAACCAGCGGCAATACCTGCTGAATGGCGGTATCTCCGTACTGGCAGCAGATTTTATAGATGTGAGCTATATTCCGTTTGACATCAACCAAACAAAAGAGAACCTCATCTTTACAAGCCGTAACGGGTTTTTGGGGTTTCTGGCCAATAAGATGAGCGGAGTGTACACGGGTAGTAATGTCTTCTGTGTTGGCAGCGTCACGGCAACGCTAATTGAGCGATATGGCTTCAATGTGATTGCTTCAGCAGATGATGGAAAGGCGCTGTCAGAAATCATTGTGGGTGAACATACCGACAAAAGCTTTACATTCTTTTCGGGGAGCCTGAGGCGGGATATTTTGCCCGATGCCATGAAAGCTGCAGGTATCGATTTTAATGAAATGCGGGTGTACGAGACAGTACTTACGCCCCATAAGATAACGGCACCGCTTGACGGGATTTTGTTTTACAGTCCATCAGGGATTGAAAGTTACCTGAAGGAAAACAGCATTACCGATGAAGTTTGCTTTTGCATAGGTAACACTACAGCTGCGGTTTTAAAAGGTATTTCAGATAGGGTAATTATAGCCACGAAGCCAAGCATTGAGAATGTGATTGTACAGGTAAGGAATTATTATAAATAAAATAATATTGAGAGATTGCCGCGCTACGCTGCACTTCGCTCGCAATGACAACAAACATGAGCCTAAAAAACGACCTTTTCTTAAAAGCATTACGCAACGAGACCGTAGAGCGCCCACCGGTATGGATGATGCGCCAGGCAGGCAGATACCTGCCGGAATTCCGTGCAATACGTGATAAATATGATTTCTTTACACGCTGCCGCACTCCGGAACTTGCTGCTGAAATTACAGTACAGCCTATCCGCATCGTGCAGCCTGATGCCGCGATATTGTTCAGCGACATACTTGTGGTGCCGCAGGCGATGGGTATTGAGGTGCTGATGAAGGAGAATGTGGGTCCGTTTTTGCCGAACCCTATCCGCTCTGCTCAGGATGTTGAGAAGGTTTTTGTGCCGGATGTTCAGGAAACACTAGGCTATGTGATGGACGCCATTAAGCTGACGAAAGAAATGTTGAATGGCGAAGTGCCGCTGATAGGCTTTGCCGGTTCTCCGTGGACGATATTCTGCTATGCCGTTGAGGGCAAAGGTTCTAAAAGCTTTGATACGGCTAAAGGTTTCTGCTTCTCGCAGCCTGAAGCAGCCCACGCTTTATTGCAGAAAATTACCGACACAACTATCGCTTACCTTAAAGAAAAAGTAAAGGCCGGTGTTGATGCCGTACAGATATTTGACAGCTGGGGCGGAATGCTTTCTCCTGTTGATTACCAGGAATTTTCATGGAAGTACATCAACCAGATCGTTGAAGCGCTTGCACCGGAGACACATGTAATAGTGTTTGGTAAAGGCTGTTGGTTTGCGTTGGGCGAAATGGGACGCAGCAAAGCATCGGCCCTGGGAGTGGACTGGACGTGTTCTGCTCAAAACGCACGTTACTTGTCGGGCGGAAGGATAACGCTCCAGGGTAATTTTGACCCGAGCAGGCTGCTATCGCCAATACCTGTAATCAAAAAGATGGTGCACCAGATGATTGATGAGTTTGGCAAAGACAATTACATTGTAAACCTTGGCCATGGCATATTGCCAAATATCCCGGTTGACCATGCTAGAGCGTTTATTGATGCGGTGAAGGAGTATAAAGGAAGGTAATTTGATTATTCGTTAATTCGTTGATGTGAAGTGAAAATCCTGGCGTGGAATGTTGAGCGTGGTAAAAGAGGTGCTGCTGTTTTAGCGGAAACGACTCGCCAGTATAATGCAGACATTATCATACTGACAGAAACAACAAAAGATATTGATCCGGGATTGCCTGAAAGCATAGCGACAACTGAACTATACAAAGGCTATGACGGTATTGATTACAAAGCCGGCGAGAACCGTACTACTATTTGGTCTAAATATAAGATTGACAGAATGGTACAAACCTATGATGATTACACAAGTATTTGTGTTGAAGTTGGAACTCCTTTTGGTAAGCTGACCGTTTATGGAATAATCATCGGGGTTTTTGGCGGAAACGGGAAAGCCTCTGAAAGATATAAAAGTGATTTGCGGAATACTGATGATGTAATGAAACTGCCTGAACAATTATGTATCGCCGGAGACTTGAACACAACGTTTTCAGGATGGACATATCCAAGCAGTGAAGGGCGTAACGCTCTTAATGAATTGTTTAAGCAAAAAAATCTTGTTTGTCTAACTTGTGAAATCGAAAATAGTGTAAACCATATTGCTCTAAGCAAAAGTTTTATCGAAGGAAGAAACATCAGCATTGAGACATGGAATCACGATAAAAAATTAAGTGATCATATTGGTGTTTGTGTGACAATAAATTAGAATGAAAGATAAATTTTACCAATACATACAAAACTTGCAGGACACCATCACTTCAAAATTGGAGGAGGTTGACGGTAAGGCAAAGTTTCGACAGGATATATGGGAGCGCCCTGAAGGCGGCGGCGGGCGCACACGTATTATTGAAAATGGCAACGTTATCGAGAAAGGCGGCGTGAACATCTCTGCAGTACACGGTTCGTTGCCTGCTGCTATGCAAAGCTATTTCAACGTAGGTGACGTCGATTTCTTTGCCTGTGGCTTAAGCCTTGTTATCCATTCCCGCAATCCGTTTGTCCCGACAGTTCACGCCAACTGGAGATATTTTGAGATGTATGATAAAGCCGGGAATATTGTTGACAGCTGGTTCGGTGGCGGGCAGGACCTTACACCGTATTACCTGTTTGATGAAGATGCAAAGCACTTTCACCAGACCTGCAAAACTGCGTGTGATAAACACAATTCAGAATTTTACCCTAAGTTCAAAAAGCAGTGTGATGAGTACTTTTGGAATACGCACCGCAATGAAGCCCGTGGTGTGGGCGGATTGTTCTTTGACCATTGCAAAGCGACACCGGATTTTACCATGGAGCAATGGTATAATTTCGTGACTGAAGTCGGCAACAGTTTTCTTGAAGCCTATGTACCGATTGTAGAAAGAAGAAAAAGACATTCAATATTCTAATGAAAACCGCACCTGGCAGGAAATTCGCCGTGGGCGATATGTGGAATTCAACCTTGTGCATGATAAAGGCACGCTGTTCGGGCTAAAGACCAATGGCCGCATTGAAAGTATATTGATGAGCCTTCCGTCGCATGTACAGTGGGTGTATGACCATCATCCTGAACCCGGAAGTGAGGAGGAGCGATTGGTTAACATCCTGAAAACCCCGGTTGAATGGATATAAAGCTTGCCATATCAGCCCTTTTACTAACTCCGGCGTTTGCTCAGGCACAGGCGGACACCATTAATCCGTACTATAAAAAATTTGAGAACAGCCTTGCCGTACAGGCATTCGCACTGAATACATCAAATAATTTTTCGATAAATTATGTGCAGGATAACCTCATAGTAGATATTATCCCTAACCAAAAGACCACATTGGGCATTGCGGTGCAGTATGACATTATATCCTTCAGCATAGGTTTTGCCCCGAAGATATTTGCCAATAATCGTGATAACGGCGGTTCACGGATGACATCTTACGCCCTGAACTTCTTCCCCAGACGGTTTATGCAGCATTTTGATCTTTATTATCAGCGTGGAATGAGCCTTGCAGTTTCAGGGACAGACCTTTACCTGCCGCGGTTGAAATCGCTAAAGATTGGTGGCAACACCTCTTATTTTTTCAACAGTAATTTTTCGTACAGGGCAACCGCTTTCCAAAGTGAAAAACAACTGAAAAGTGCTGGCAGCTTTTCGCCATCGCTTACTTATTATTACACTGAATTGAACGGCAAAGAAGAGCCGTTGTTGGGCGATAAATCATATTTTATAGATGTAGCTTTGTGTCCGGGTTATTATTACAACTGGGTCATCGCGAAGGATTTCCTGGTTTCGGGCGGAGCATCGTTCGGGGCAGGTATGACAACAACGGTTGATAACGACACAACAACCGAACTTTTGATTGCCGGGGCGCTGCAAATTGCCATGGGCTACAATAGCGAACGCCTGTTTTGCGGGGTGAACCTCCGGGCGAATTTTTTTAGCCATGAAGCAGAGCAGGATGTAGTGATGAGCAATGCCATATCATACGCCACGGCCTTTGCCGGATATAGGTTTGACCCGCCGGGTTTTATTGCCCGCGAAAAAGAAAAATTATACAAAAAGCTTAAATAATATGTATCCAATCCATAGAAACAGAAGGCTGCGCGTGAATGAATCAATCCGTTCACTTGTTCGCGAAACTATACTTACACCCAACAATTTTATGTTCCCGATGTTTATAACTGAAGGCACGAATGTTGAAGTGCCAATACCCTCTATGCCGGGAATTTTCCGCCGTTCGATAGACCTTACGGTTAAAGAAGTGAAAGAACTGTGGAGCTTGGGCATTAAGGCTGTGAATATCTACGTGAAGGTTAACGACAACCTTAAAGATAACACCGGTAAAGAAGCCTGGAATGCCACTGGCCTTATGCAGCAGGCCATTAAAGCTATTAAAGATGCTGTCCCCGGGATGATTGTGATGCCCGATGTAGCACTCGACCCTTATTCTATTTACGGACATGACGGCATCATTAACAACGGCGACATCGCTAATGATGAAACGGTTGAAGCTCTGGTGAAAATGGCAATTTCTCATGCTGAAGCTGGAGCCGACTTTGTTGCACCAAGCGATATGATGGACGGCCGTGTGCTGCGCCTGCGTGAAGGTTTGGATAGTGCTGGTTTCCAAAATGTAGGAATTATGAGTTACAGCGCCAAGTATGCATCGTCTTTTTACGGCCCATTCCGTGATGCATTGGACAGTGCACCAAAAGAGGCAGGCATTGAGGTGCCTAAAGACAAAAAGACGTACCAGATGGATTATGCCAACCGGATTGAGGCCATTAAAGAGGCGCTGCACGATGTGGAAGAAGGCGCAGATATTGTGATGGTAAAGCCGGGCATTGCCTACCTGGATATTGTACGTGAAGTTAAGAACGCCGTAAACGTTCCTGTTTCTGTTTACCAGGTTTCAGGGGAATATGCTATGGTTAAAGCAGCCAGCGAACGCGGATGGCTTGATCATGACAAGGTGATGATTGAGCAGTTGCACTGTATAAAACGCGCAGGAGCCGACCTTATATCAACCTATTTTGCTAAGGAAGCGGCAATAATCTTGAACAGGTAAGAATGAAAAGTTTAATTACTGTTTTAGTGGTACTCGTTCTTCTTGGTTGCAAATCAGAAGAAAAAAAAGAAAGCCTTTACACCGCTCCTGCTGATACCGCTGAAGGCACTGCAGCAGAGTTGTCGCCATCTGCAAATCTTGGTAAAGAAATTTTTGATGGTAAGGGAAACTGCTTTGCCTGCCATAAACCCGACCAAAAGATAATCGGGCCGAGCATTGCTGAAATCGCCAAAATCTACAAAGAGAAGAATGGCAATATTGTAGAATTCCTGAAAGGTAAGGGTGAACCTATTGTAGACCCATCTCAATATGAAGTGATGAAAACCAACTTCTCAATCACCAAAAATCTTTCTGATGAAGAACTGAAAGGGCTGGAGGATTATATTTATAATTTTCAAGCCCCCTAACCCCCGAAGGGAGAACTTTGCAGAACGTATTTGCTTCGATTAAACAACCCAATAATATCGTTGGATTCTTATCATTAGAGTAAAGCTAGGCTCCCCCTTCGGGGGCTGGGGGGCTCGCTACGGCGCTACCAGCTTAAATCCTACTCTTGGGATGTTTTCTATCCTTATAGTCTCATCATCCTTAAAAATTTTGCGTAGGCGTGATATGAAAACATCCATACTACGCCCAAGGAAATAATCATCGGTACCCCAAAGCTCTGTAAGGATACGCTCCCGTTTAAGTATTGTGTTTTTATTATCTATGAAAAGCTTCAATAATGCCGACTCACGTTCGGTAAGCTGTATGATTTCAGCGCCTTTGGCAACGGTATAATTGGCCGGATCAAATGTAAAATCGCCTATATTGCATAGTGTATTTTTTACAGCCGGTTGTTTTTGGCTGCGCTGCAGGAACACTTCAATCTTAAGGATCAGCTCTTCCATACTGTAAGGCTTCACCAGGTAATCATCAGCCCCCAGGCGCAGGCCTTTTATACGATCTTCTTTCAGTGTTTTTGCCGAAAGGAAAATAATAGGCACCTCAACATCACGCCGGCGTATGGCTTCGGCAAGGTCAAAACCATCCATTTCAGGCATCATGATATCAAGCACACACAGGTCATAATCACCCGTTTTAAATGCTTCAAATGCTTCTTTGCCATTAGTTACATGCGTAACATCATAATACTGCTCAAGGCTATCTGCGGTGAGAAAAGCAAGTGTAGCATCATCTTCTGCATACAGTATTTTCTTTTTCATACAATGCTGCTTTTTGGAATAGAGATAATGACTGTAAGTCCGCCACCGGGATTATTTTTCAGGCTAATCTTCCATTTATGAAGTTCGCAAATCTTTTTTACATAAAAAAGCCCAATACCAAATCCGCCCACTTCTTTCTTGTTCTCACGCGGCACACGGTAAAATTTATCAAACACATAATCAATATGCTGTGATGGTATACCCCGGCCATTGTCAGCAAATGATATTATAAGCCCACTGGCATCCTGTGCCATTTTTATGATGATACGAGGCGATGTACCTCCATACTTTATGGCATTTTCTACAATGTTGTAGGCAATATTATAAAAGTGAAATTCATCTGCCTTAATAAAATAAGCCTTACTATCTGTCTCCAGGCTAATTTCAGCTAATGGATACTTTAGAGATGCATTTTCCTGAACGAGAGACAGCGTCTCCACAGCATTAATTTCTTTTTTCTCCAGGCCTGTAAGGTTTGCATCTGCTTTGGCAACATTCAGGATGCGTTCAATATGCTGGTTCAGCTTGTTGCTCTGCTCTATGATAATGGCAAGATATTTTTTGAGTTTCGGGTGGCTTTCAATTTCACCCTGGCCTGCAGCAAAGTTTGAAGCTATAAGAATTGATGAAAGCGGAGTCTTGAACTCATGTGTCATATTATTAATAAAATCTTTCTGCAGTTCGCTGTACCGCTTTTGCTTCAGCATAAGTATTACGCTATATACATATATGACCAATACAAGGAAGAGCACGCCGGTATAAATCCAGTACTGCTGTAATGAGGTGATATAATTGTACTTAAGGTTGGGGAAACGTACCGCAAAATAGTACACCAGCCCGGCACGCTTAGTAAAGCAGTTTTCACACTTTGCTTTGTCTTCAGGAGATTTTGGCCCGTGTGCCACTACATATTCTCCATACACCATTTCATCGCTTCCGCAGTCATAAATGGCATATTCATAGTCCATATCAAGTTTAACTTTCTGGAATTCGGCTTTCAGGTAGTAGTCAAGTATTTCTGCCTCAAAAGCATCATTTACATTTACAACATAGTAATCTTCAGCAACTTTGCGGATAGGGGAAGTCTGGGGCGGTTCATTGCTGTTATCACGATATATTTTAGCCACAACATCCTGCAGGGCAAAATGGATTTTCTCACCTATTTCTTTTTTTTCAAATGTATAGGCCTGGTTCAGCATGAGCAACTGCATAGTGAGTACGCCGATAATAGCTACCAGCCCTACAGATACAACAATATTTAATTTACTGAATTTCAAATTTTGGAACACGTTTTGCTTAAGCAACAACATTACTATAAAAAATAGCGCAATACAATGCATTAACAACTCATTAACAAGCTAATTATTTCTGTTAACACAAATTTCGTCAGAAGTAAATATATTTGTGATGTTCAAAAGAATTAAATAATAACAATTAATAAATTAACTAATTATGAAATCATTGAAATTTTCTCTTCTTGCCGTAGCGGGTGCTCTTATGCTTTCTTTCGGCGCTTCTGCACAGACAGCTGCTAAAAAAGCTACTCCGGCTCCTGCACCTAGCGAGGTTAAACCGGTTGCCACAAAAGCATCAGAGATTAGCTGGGCTAAAGACGTACACGATTTTGGCACGATTGAAAAAGGCAAGCCTGTATCTTATGACTTTACTTTCAAAAACACTACTAAGCAGACAATTCTTATTACAAATGTAAAAGCATCTTGCGGATGTACTGCTACCAACTATACTAAAACTCCTATCAAACCGGGAGAAACAGGAAGCGTAACTGCTACTTATAATGCAGCAAGCCCTGGCAGCTTTACAAAAACTGTTACTGTGACAACAAATGACAGCGAAGTAAACAAAATACTTACCATCAAAGGCGTGGTTAAAGATGATGCTGCTGCTCCTGCAACAAAATCATAAGTAAATAATTTGAGTTATTAGAAGCCACTGAATTTTCAGTGGCTTTTTTATTTTTATAAATGTAAAGTTTGTTTTACTTATTGGAAATTTTATTTTACATTTGACTGAACTTAAAACTATTATTATGAAAACAACCTACCTATTTCCAAACAGGCTAAGGATGATTAGCGGAATTCTTTTTGTTGTGTCATTTTTTTGTTATTTGGGTTATTACTTATTTGATACAACATTAAATTTAGACTTGAAGGTGAAAGTAATTGCAATTATGGGAGATAATGGCTTAATGACCCCAACAGTTAGCTTTGGCCTAATTAAAAACTATATATTAGACGAAATTTTAATGCTTATAATTATTCCGTCAGGTATTGTTTATGCATTTTCAAAAGAAAAACATGAAGACGAAATGGTGGCAGCAATAAGGCTCAACGCTCTTGCATGGGCCACAATTGCCAATTACGGTATCATCCTCTTTTTATATATGTTCATTTACGGATTTCCGTTCCTTAATGTTATGATGGCAACATTATTCTCACAGCTGATTATTTTCATTACTTTGCTTCGCTACAAAATGTTCCGTTTCAGAAAATCTGCCGGGTATGAAGAATAACATCAAAGTACAGCGTGCCATACACAATTTCACACAGCAGGACCTTGCCTGGAAAATAGGTGTAAGCCGGCAGACAATCAATGCACTTGAAGCAGGCAAGTATGTGCCATCAACGGTACTGGCTCTTAAACTTTCACGCCTCTTCAATAAACCCGTAAATGAAATATTTGAGCTCGAAGCAGAAGATTAATCTGTAAATTTGCGACATGGAAAAGGCTTACATCAAAACCCCTGTCGGCACCTGCCTTATTGAAGGCGATGAACACGGCGTAACCAAAATATGGGTGCTTGATGATGAGGTGCAGCAATCGGAAACCATTCCTCACGAACTTTCACAAGCAGTAGCAGAGCTTGAGGAATACTTTTCAGGAAAGAGGACAGAATTCACGTTCAAAATGAATCCTTCAGGAACAGATTTTCAAAAGAAGGTTTGGAATGCACTTTTGGAAATCCCATTTGGCAAAACCATGTCCTACAACCAGCTTGCCATAAAGCTGGGCGATATTAACGCCATACGTGCCGTGGCATCGGCCAATGGCAAAAACCCGCTTTGGGTAGCCGTACCATGCCACAGGGTAATAGGCAGTGACGGGTCTCTTACAGGCTATGCGGGCGGATTGTGGCGCAAAAAATGGCTGCTGGAGCACGAGACACCGCCTATTCAGCAAAGCCTTTTCTGAGCCAGTTATTGCCGAAACTCATTTTTTACTTACATTCGTGCTAAAGAGAGCACTTTATGAAAATCATCCGCAAAATACTGGTGTGGCTTGTAATTGTCATTGCAGGCATTGTCATCCTCCTTTACCTTTTTGATGTTGATTACCTGCTGAAGGCAGTACGTGTGGTGTACCTACACGGCAAAACTACAGCTTACCTTGACGATTATACGCATTTTGACAATCGTACTGTAAAGGCAGGTACGGCGCAACCGTGGGCCAACCATGCAGAATACAACAAAGTAAAAGCAACCGAAAGACTTGAGCAAACCCATAAAGAACTGGGTACCGTGGCTTACCTCATCATAAAGAATGACAGCATATGGCATGAAAGCTATTATGACGGTTATGGTTCTGACTCGCATTCCAACTCGTTCTCAATGGCCAAGAGTATTGTATCAGCAGCACTATTTAAAGCAATTGAGGAGGGAAGTATAAAGAGCCTCGACCAGAAAGTGGGAGACTTTTTCCCGGAATTCAGCAAAGGGATGGCTTCAAAACTCACCGTGGGTGACTTATCATCAATGGCAACAGGACTGGATTGGGGCGAGCAATACAGCAGTGCTTTCTCGATCACTACACGCGCTTATTTTGGAGACCACCTGGAAGAAACGATGCTAAACGTTCCTGTGGTTTATGAGCCGGGAACCAGATTTGAATACGTAAGCGGTGCTACGCAATTGCTGGCGATGGTAATAACTAAAGCAACCGGCATGAAATTGTCGGATTATGTGTCAGAGAAATTCTGGAAACCGATGGGAGCAGAACATGATGCGCTGTGGCAGCTTGACCATGAAGGCGGTATTGAAAAAGCGTATTGCTGTTTTGCAAGCAATGCGCGTGATTTTGCACGTTTCGGGAAACTCTTTCTGCACAATGGTGAGTGGAACGGCAAGCGCCTGCTTGATAGTGCGGCTGTTCGACGAATGATAACGCCACGTTTCCCTGATGCTCCGCAATATGGTTATGGCTGGTGGCTTAATGACTATTTGGGTAAAAAGATATACTACATGCGTGGGCATCTAGGGCAGTTCACAATAGTTATCCCTGAAGATAAGATTATAATTGTGAGGCTGGGACATACTAAAGGGTTACAAACGACAACCGACCCCCACAGTAACGACTTTTATGTATATGTTGATGAAGCCTATAAGATGATGGGGATGATGAAACCGGGTGAAGGTAAGGGTGATAAGCTGCCTTTGACAAAAGAGGAAGCTAAAGTAAATGAGATGGCAAAGAAATGATTGAAAAGATAAAGCTCGAAAACATACTTTTCCTTGATATAGAAACAGCACCAGAACACGCCAGCTTTGACCTCTGTGATGAGGAAATGCAGCAGCTGTATGACACAAAAACACAGTACCAGCGCAAAGACGGCCAGTCGCCTGAAGAGTTTTATGAGCGTGCCGGCATCTGGGCTGAGTTTGGTAAGATAGTGTGCCTCTCTGCGGGATATTTTACGTTTCGAGGAGACATACGCCATTTCCGTGTGACCTCTTTTTGTGGAGAGGAAAAGCAGATTCTAAAAGATTTTTCCAACCTCCTGAATAATCATTTCAGCCAGCCGCAGCATATAATGTGCGGGCATAATGCTAAAGAATTTGATTTCCCGTTCATTGCACGACGGATGATCATCAACAATCTTCCAATACCCAACAAACTCAACCTCTTCGGCAAAAAGCCTTGGGAAGTCCCTCATCTCGACACCATGGAAATGTGGAAATTCGGCGACTATAAAAGCTTTACTTCGCTAAAACTACTCACCAAAATATTGGGTATACCCTCACCCAAAGGCGATATAGATGGCAGCCAGGTAGGGTATGTGTACCATGTGGAGAAAGACATTGACCGTATTGTAACATACTGTGAAAAAGATGTGGTAGCGACAGCACAGGTATTCCTACGCTTCCGCCGTGAAGATTTACTGGTTGATGATGAGGTGGTGCATGTGTAATTAACTTTTTTAGTCGCAGTCACAGTTCTCAGTCACGCTGAGCCTGTCGAAGCGCTATCAATAACGTGCCTTTGACAGGCTCAGGCTGACAGCAAACTTTTAATATCTTAGCGCTATGAACACCCCGCTTCTCCATATCAACAACGTTACAATTTCAGCAAGAAAAGACAAGCAATGGACACCCATTGTAAAAAACAGTGCTTTTGTGCTCAATCAAAATGAGATACTGGGTATTGTAGGAGAATCGGGTTCGGGTAAGTCGGTTACCTCGCTTGCCGTGATGGGGCTTCTGCCGAAAGGCATTTTGCAGATTACCGAAGGCAACATCAGTTTTGAGGGTAAGGACGTGTCAGCCATGACTGAAAAAGAGCTGCGTAAAATGCGGGGCAATGACATCAGCATGATTTTCCAGGAACCTATGAGCTCGCTCAACCCATCACTAAAATGCGGCTACCAGGTTGCCGAGATACTGAAAGAACATACTTCACTTTCTGATAGAGAAATAAAAGCAAAGGTGATTTTACTGTTTGAAAAAGTGAAGCTGCCCAACCCCGACAAAATTTACAACCGCTACCCCCACGAGATTTCGGGCGGACAGAAACAGCGTGTAATGATCGCTATGGCGATTGCCTGCAAGCCCAAAATATTGATTGCCGATGAGCCTACTACTGCTCTTGACGTTACGGTACAGAAAGAAATAATCTTGTTACTGAAAGAACTCCAGCAGGAAACCGGCATGAGCATTATCTTCATTTCTCATGACTTGTCATTAGTAAGTGACATTGCTAACAGGGTACTGGTGATGTATCGTGGCGAGATTGTGGAGCAAGGCGATGCTAATGAGATTTTCAATAATCCTAAGCATCTTTATACTAAAGCCCTGATTAGCTCAAGGCCTTCTCTCGATGTTCGGTTAAAGCGTTTGCCTACTATTGGTGATTATCTCAACAACACGGTCAATCCTGAAGAAATTACATCATCACAGCGCCGGCAGGAGCACAATGATATCTATTCAAAACCCCCATTGCTGGAAGTAATTAATGTAGAGAAAGAATACGTTTCATCAGCCGGGTTATTTGGCAAAAACGTAAATTTTAAGGCGGTTGACGATGTTAGTTTCAAGATATATGAGGGTGAAACGCTTGGGCTGGTGGGTGAGTCGGGCTGCGGTAAGTCGACACTTGGGAATACCATCCTTCAACTCGATAAGCCGACTGCCGGAAAAATCCTCTACAGGGGAACAGACCTTACTAAACTTTCATCAGGAGAAATACGTGAACTCCGAAAAGAAATTCAAATAATCTTTCAGGATCCATATTCATCGCTAAACCCACGCATTACTGTAGGCAAAGCCATTATGGAACCTATGCAGGTACATGGGCTTTACAAAAACGATAAAGAACGCCGCGAGAAAGTCATTGAGATACTCAACCGTGTTGGGCTGGGAGAGGAGCACTTTAACCGCTACCCGCATGAGTTTTCCGGTGGGCAGCGTCAGCGTATCGGCATTGCGCGCACTATTGCCCTTCAGCCAAAGCTCATAGTGTGTGACGAGTCGGTTTCTGCCTTGGATATTTCTGTACAGGCGCAGGTGTTGAACTTACTTAATGAACTAAAGGAAAATTTCGGTTTTACTTATATTTTCATTTCGCATGACCTCGCTGTAGTAAAATATATGAGCGACCAGGTGCTGGTAATGAACAAAGGTAAAATTGAAGAAATGAATGAGGCTGATGCCTTATATGAGCGTCCGCAGAAAGACTACACGAAGAAGCTGATTGCAGCGATACCGAGTAGTAGTATTTAGTCGCAGTCACAGTTGTCAGTTTCAGTCGCGCTGAGCTTGTCGAAGCGCAGGTAAAGTCCTCTTCTTTCATAAATAAAAAACCTACAAGGTTTTGGAAACCTTGCAGGTTGTATACACTTCTTAACTTAAAACTGCGACTGCGACTTAAAAAAAACTAGTCAATCACCATCTCCGGTATATCGCCCTCAATAATAAGGTTGCCTTCAGTGGCATTTTTGATGTCTTCAACGGTAACGCCCGGTGCACGTTCAAGCAATTTAAAGCCCTCTGGCACGATTTCAAGCACGGCAAGCTCTGTAACTACCTTTTTCACGCAGCCAACGCCTGTAAGGGGCAGAGAGCATCTTTTAAGCAGTTTTGATTCGCTGGCTTTGTTTACGTGCATCATTGCTACGATTATATTTTCGGCCGAAGCTACTAAATCCATGGCGCCGCCCATGCCTTTTACCATTTTACCAGGGATTTTCCAGTTGGCGATGTCGCCGTTCTCGGCAACTTCCATCGCACCGAGTATGGTAAGGTCAACATGCTGCCCGCGTATCATCCCGAAACTGGTAGCCGAATCAAAGAATGATGCACCGGGTAATGTCGTGATGGTCTGCTTACCGGCATTGATAACATCAGCATCTTCCTCGCCTTCAAACGGAAACGGACCCATGCCCAACACGCCATTCTCACTCTGGAATTCAACTGAAATATCTTCACGTACATAGTTAGCTACAAGCGTTGGTATGCCAATGCCCAGGTTTACAAAGTACCCGTCCTGAACTTCTTTTGCGATTCTTTTCGCTATATCTTCTTTTCCTAACATCTTAGTTACGTTTTCTGGTTGTACGTTGCTCTATGCGCTTTTCGTAGGTAGCGCCTTGGAAAATGCGCTTCACAAATATCCCTGGGATATGTATCTGGTTCGGGTCTAGCGTACCTGCAGGTACAAGCTCTTCAACCTCTGCAATAGTAATTTTTGCTGCACCGGCCATGCATGAGTTGAAATTACGTGCCGTACCCTTAAATATCAGGTTGCCCGCCTCATCGCCTTTCCATGCTTTTACTATGGCGAAGTCCGCCTTATAGGCTTCTTCCATAATGTGCATTTTGCCATTAAACTCACGTGCTTCCTTACCTTCAGCCACTTCGGTTCCATAACCTGCCGGAGTGTAAAATGCAGGGATACCCGCCTGTGCAGCGCGGCATTTTTCTGCCAGCGTACCCTGTGGTGTAAGTTCTACCTCCAGTTCGCCGCTTAGCATCTGGCGTTCAAACTCGGCATTCTCTCCAACATATGATGATATCATCTTTTTTATCTGCTTTTTCTGCAACAGCAGCCCAAGCCCGAAGTCATCAACACCTGCATTGTTAGAGATACAGGTAAGATCAGTCACGCCCATATTTACAAGCTCGGCAATACTATTCTCAGGTATTCCGCAAAGCCCGAAACCGCCAAGCATAATGGTCATGCCATCTTTTATATCGTGCAGCGCTTCCTGCACATTTTGTACTTTTTTATTAATCATACAAATTATTTTAATTTCTGCGCATAAATATATAAAAAAACGCCCTCTTGTAAGGGCGTCTCCTATTAAAAATCAAATTCGTCGTCAATGGCGGTACTATCCACAGCAGTTGAGTCTTTTACCACAGGCGGCTTCCAGCAATCTACTTTTATAGACAGGTTTGCCGGGCGCTCAAATGGCTTCTCCGAAACCTTATACACCATAGTATCATCATCATAAATCTTACGCATATAAATGCCCCATATCGGCAAAGCCATTGTAGCCCCCTGGCCATACAGCAGGCTCTTAAAGTGTGCCGAGCGGTCTTCATTACCTACCCAGACGCCGGTTGCAAGATTGGGAACCATACCCACAAACCAGCCGTCGCTCTGGTTTTGCGTAGTACCTGTTTTACCTGCAATAGGATTGGTTATGGCATAAGGATAACCTGTCATACGGTTGTAGCCAGAGCCGCCTCCGCCGCCCCACTTAAGGCGCGCGCCGCTACCGCTTTCGGTAACGCCTTCAAGAAGCTTTATTACAGCGTATGCAATGTCTTTGCTCAGTACTTCTTTTGTTTCAGGCACATTCTGGTACAGTGTTGTACCTTTTTTATCTTCAATTTTTTTAATAACCACAGGTTTTACATACATTCCCTGGTTGGCAAAGGTGCTGTATGCAGCAACCATGTCGCTTACGGTAATTTCAACCGCGCCCAGTGCAATGGCCGGCTGTTCAGGTATATTTGAATTAACACCAAGGTTTTTTGTCATGTCAACCACCGCTTTGGGGCCAACTTTATCAATCAGTTTGGCTGAAACAGTGTTAATGGAGTGGGCAAGGGCCGATTTAAGCGTTACCATGCCGCGGAACTGCCCGTTGCTGTTTTGCGGGTGCCAGTCGGCATCTATACCGTATTTGCCTTTTGGCATAGAGAAAGGCCCGTCAATAATCGAATCGCATGGCGACATATGCAGCTGCTCAATAGCGGTTGCATATACAAACGGCTTAAATGTTGAACCTACCTGCCTTGCGCCCTGCGCTACGTGATCATACTGGAAATGCTTGTAATTGATGCCGCCAACCCAGGCTTTCACGTAGCCTGTTTGCGGTTCCATAGACATTACGCCCGTTTGAAGGAAGTGCTTGTAATACCTGATGGAATCCATAGGTGTCATAAGCGTGTCTTTTTCGCCTTTCCAGGTAAATACCCTCATTTTCGTTTTTTTGTTGAAAGACGCTGTTATATCTTCCTCACTGAAACCTTTCTCGTTCATAATACGCCAGCGCTCACTATTTTTCATAGAGCGGGCAAGTATTTTTTGGGTTTCGGCATCAGAAATATTTATAAATGGTGCGTTTTTGTTTTTCTTTTGCTGGATGAAAAACTCTTCCTGAAGATTTGCAAGATGCGCATCAACAGCTTCTTCAGCATATTGCTGCATTTTTGAATCTATTGTTACATATATTTTAAGGCCATCTCTGTAGATGTCATATTCAGAGCCATCTTCCTTAAGGTTCTCTTTCACCCATTTTTTCATGAAATCACGCAGGTATTCACGGAAGTAAGTGGCGATACCTTCTTTATGGCTTTCAGGAGAGAATTTCAGTACAATTGGCTTACTTTCAAACGCTTTCTTCTGCGCCTGAGTAATAAAACCGTTCTTTTCCATCTGGCCCAGTACCGTATTCCGTCGGTTTTTAGAATCTTTCGGGAAAGTTTTCGGGTTAAGATAGTACGGGTTCTTCAGCATGCCTACAAATACGGCTGCCTCATCAACAGTAAGCTCTTTCGGTTCTTTACCGAAGTACGTTTTAGCTGCCGAACGAATACCTACTGCATTGTTTACAAAATCTACCGTGTTGAGGTACATCGCAATGATTTCCTGCTTGGTGTATTGGCGTTCAAGGCGCGTGGCAATGATCCATTCCTTGGCTTTCTGCACAATACGAAACAGAAAGAACTTGGAGCCTTCGCCATGGAAAAGGTTCTTGGCCAATTGCTGGGTTATGGTACTTGCACCGCCGCTCTTACCCAATGTTGATGCGGCCCTCAGCGTACCTTTTGTGTCGATGCCAGAATGGTCATAAAAACGCTCATCTTCAGTAGCAACCAGTGCATCTACAAGGTGTTTCGGCAGGTCGGCATACTTTACCGGTGTGCGGTTTTCGAGATAAAACTTACCTATGGTAACGCCATCGCTTGAGATGATTTCGGTAGCAGTATTGCTGTCCGGATTTTCAAGCTGGTCAAAGCTCGGCATTCTACCGAAAACGCCCCATGAAGCCAAAAGGAAGAAAACGATAATTGAGAGGAAGCCTACTATGAAAATCTTCCAGAATTTCCTGACGTAATGTGAATAATCCTGATTGTGTGCTGTATTATTTGCCATATTTATTTTGCCGTTTCTATCCTGAAACCTATGTCTGTAATGCCGTCAAGCTCCTGCACGCCGCCAATTTTACCGCTCTGTCGCACCGCCTGCTGTATGTTAAACCTATATTTGCCGGGTTTTGGGAATGTTACATTTTCTTTGTACCAAAGCTTATTTTCTTTAATATCCGTAAAGCCTTCGCCCATTAGCGTACCGTCGGGGTTCGCCATCTGGTACTGCAGCGTATCAACCTTAGCAAGATTTGTGCCCGGCTGCATCATTTCTACAATAAGGTAAAGGTTATTGTATGGGTAACTGTTGTTGTTGCGCACGTTCACAAACAGGTTGTAGCGTGCAACGGTATCAGTCATCTCAACATCAAAACCTACAATGCTGTCTTTGTTCCATGTGCCGCCGCTTATGGATTTATACTCATCAAAAACCTGCTTATCATCACAGGAAATAAGCATTGGCAAAGCCGCTAAAAAAATGAAGCTACTCTTTAGGCGCATCTTTCTGGTCTGTAGGTTTATTATTTTTGTTTCGGTTTTTATTCCTGTTTTTGTTGCGCTTTTCACGGTTTTCGCCACCTTCAGCACTTATGCTCTGCTTATTCGGGCCAGGCTGATTGTTACCTGCAGCATCACGGTTTTGTTCATTGCCTGGCCTGTCACCGCGCTTTTCACGATTCTCACGATTTGGCCTGTTTTCACGGTTATCAGGGCGTTTTTCCCTGTTGTCGCGGTTGTTAGGCGTATTTCCGCCTTCTTTTCTGTCACCGCCTTTATTCGGCTTCTTCCTGTTTTTCTGCTTTGGCTTGTCAAAACGCGTTAGGCTGTCCTGGCCTACAACATTCTGGTAGGTTTTCTCTTCTGTGGCAACTACAACCTCTTCTACATAATCTTCAAGTGCAGCAACACGCTCTTTTTGCTTGTTTACTGCCATTATCTCTTTCACCTGGTCGGCCTTTATCATGTGCCAATGCGCCATATTATTGGTATAGGCAAACCACATATGCCCTTTAAAAATGTCAATTTTCTGGCAGATGGCATCACCTTTTTCGGTGTAAAGTTTGGTATCCATATCCGGAAGCCCTTTCAGTGCATCCAGGTACGTATCAAGTTCATAATTAAGGCAGCACTTTAGTTTACCGCATTGTCCTGCAAGCTTTTGCGGATTGAGTGATAATTGCTGGTAACGTGCCGCGCTTGTATTTACGCTGCGGAAATCTGTAAGCCAGGTAGAGCAGCACAATTCGCGTCCGCATGACCCGATTCCGCCTAAACGTGAAGCTTCCTGGCGGAAACCCACTTGTTTCATCTCTATCCTGGTGCCAAATTCACGCGCAAAATCCTTTATCAACTGGCGGAAATCCACCCTGTCTTCAGCGGTATAGTAAAAGGTAGCCTTAGAGCCATCTCCCTGAAATTCAATATCACTTATTTTCATTTCAAGTTTGAGGCGAATAGCAATTTCGCGTGCCACAACCTTCATCGGCTCTTCTTTATTGCGGGCGTTGCTCCAGATGTCAATGTCTTTCTGCGAAGCCTTGCGGTAAATTTTCAGTATCTCGGCGTTATCTTTTACGCCTTTTTTCTTCATCTGCACTTTTACCAGTTCACCCGTAAGTGTCACAATACCAATGTCGTGGCCGGGTGAAGCTTCGGTAGCAACGATGTCGCCAATGCTTAAAGTCAGTTTTTCTGTATTGCGGTAAAATTCCTTTCGCCCGTTTTTAAAGCGCACTTCAACACAGTCAAAAGGGGCTTGTCCCCCGGGAAGGCTCATGTTTGCAAGCCAGTCAAATACAGTAAGTTTGTTGCAGCTGTCGGTACCGCAGGTGCCGTTATTTTTACATCCGCGGGGCGTGCCGTCTTTGGAGCCCGTTGAACAATTTGTACATGCCATAAGTTTGTTTTGTATGTAGATCGCGGTTTGCCCGCTACGTTTCTAAATAAGATTTTGTGCGTAAAGATAACACATTTTTAATATAACGGATTATCCTGCACTCACCGTATTGCAGGGTGCAGGTTTTAAGATTTCTTTAATAAATTTATACTTGTAAAAATATTCTTAACAGGACGTAAAATATTGTAACATCACTTCCCGGAAATTTATTATTTTTGGCGGCATCTGAAACGGGTTTTTGGATAGGTGTTTTTGAGAATGATTTTTTAATGATGTAACCCGACCACATGAATTTAAACTGGAAAAATATTTTTTTGGCTGACGATGATGCTGACGACCGTGAGTTTTTTGCCGATGCCTTAAAAGAAGTTAAACAAGACGTTGTGCTTACCGAAAGCCGCGACGGGCAGGAACTTATGAAGCTTCTGCAAAATCCTGATGTACAACAGCCTGATGTTATATTCCTTGACCTGAATATGCCCGTGAAAAGCGGCTACCAGTGCCTTGAGGAAATACGCAGGGACGATAACCTGAAAGACAGTGTTGTTGTAATCTTTACCACAAGCAGCCTTCAGGAGGATATTGACAGGCTTTACGCGATGGGAGCTAACCTCTTCATTACCAAGCCAACCAACTTTTTGCATCTTAAAGAGCTGATAAGCAAAGTTTTTTCGTTAGACTGGATGAAAGGTCAGCAACGCCCGGACAGAGATAACTTCTCCCTATCATAAAAAAGCCGCTCAAGTTGAGCGGCTTTTTTGTTACAATAATTCTATTTCAGAATTTTAAACAATTTATCCGAAAGCCGTATCCTGAAAGGTACGTGCAGCGTTACCCTGTCGCCGACTTTTGCAGTTGTGCCCTCGGCGCCGTTTACGCGCATCTGCTCAATCAATACTTCCTGCTGGCCTGTGGTAGGCCCGGTGATGATTACGGTGTCACCGATATTCAGTTCGCCATTTTCCAATGAAAACTGACCCACACCGGCTTTCGGGTAATAGTGCTCGCCTTTGCCAATCAGAATCTTTTTTACACGCTTGATTGCAGGTTTCACTTTCGCAATAGCTTCGTTAGGTATCGCATCGCCCGACTTCTTAAAGCCCAGCTTTTCGCTCTTGCCTTTTTGAAAACCTGGTTGCCTTTCATAATGCCCCGGCGCAAAGCCTTCTGTTCTTCTTCAGGAAGCTGAATGATGTCAAGGCACTCAGGTGAACAGGTATTCAGCATCGCATCTTTACACTCATCACACTGGATGAACAGCAGGTGGCACGCCTCATTGGCGCAGTTGGTGTGGTTGTCACACGGCTTTCCACACTGGTGGCATTGCGCAATAACATCGTCGGTGATGCGCTCGCCCAGCCTGTGGTCAAACACAAAGTTCTTGCCTATAAATTTACTCTCAAGGCCTTCTTCTTTTACCTGGCGGGCATACTCAATGATACCGCCCTCAAGCTGGTACACGTTCTTATAACCCTTATGCTTAAAGAACGCCGACGCCTTTTCACATCTTATTCCGCCCGTGCAGTACATCAGCAGGTTTTTGTCGTCTTTATGGTCGGCCAGTTGCTCTTCAATGATTGGCAGCGACTCGCGGAAGGTATCTACATCGGGCGTTATCGCGTTTTTGAAATGCCCAATCTCGCTTTCGTAATGGTTCCGGAAGTCTACTACAATCGTGTTCGGATCTTCCAGCATCTGGTTAAAATCCTTAGCCCCAAGGTGAATCCCTTTGTTCGTTACATCGAAACTGGCATCGTCAAGCCCGTCGGCCACAATCTTGCTGCGGACTTTAATGGTCAGCTTCAGGAATGAGTGGTCGTCATGCTCATGCGCCACATTCAGGCGGATGTCCTTCAAAAACGGAATCGTATCAAGATGGTCTTTAAAAGCGTAAAAGTTATCGGCCGGGAGCGAAAGCTGTGCGTTGATGCCTTCGGTGGCTACGTATATGCGCCCTAACACCTCCAGTGGGTTCCAGGCCAGGAAAAGGCTGTCGCGAAATTGCTTTGGGTCTTCAATGTGTGCGTACGCGTAGAAAGACAGCGTAAGGCGCTGCTTGCCGCTCTGGTCTATGAGTTCGGCCCTTTCTTCTGCGCTTAAAGTGTTGAACAGTTGCATGCTATACAATTTTAAGTGAGATTTTCAGTATGTCGTTTGGCTCCTGTTGGCGGAACCGTGTGCAAAGGTAAATGTTTTTTTCAAATGGGAAAATTAGCTCTATTAAACGTGGCTGATAAGACTGACAACTTCTACTTTCAGTTTTGGAAGGTGATTGATGAGAACAGACCAGATATTTTCATCGGAAATGTTATCGTAAGCGTGAATGACCTGATTGCGGAGTCCAACTATAGCGCGTGCATTGCTGATTTTATTTTCGAACTGAAGGTCACGCTGTAAGATGCGGTTAACAGCTTCGCCGATGATTTCCAAATCACGTTCAACAGCACGTTTTAGCATCAGGTTATTCTTGTATGCGAAAAAATCTTTAGGCTGATTTTCAAAATAACTCTCAATCTCGTCAATAGCGAATTTAATATCATAAAGCCATTTCAGGATTCTTTCATCCATAAATAAGTTCTTTATTTCTGTTTATGGAGTTGATGAGAACAGGATTTCTCAAAGTTTGTTCTTCAACCAAATCTACCTCTCGTCCAAGTAAATTTTTTAAGCTTTGCTTTAAATTGAGGTAATTATCAAAATAGCCAGCTAAGTTACCAGGCTTGAATTTTACAAGAAAATCAATGTCACTAGATCTGTTAAAATCATTTCGCAAAGCAGAACCAAATAAATACATGGTGTCAACATTATGGCTGGCACAGAGTTTTTTGATTCGGTCGATATTGTTGCTAATGATTTGCATAGGATATAATTACTACAAATTAAGCTTTACGATTATCATCAATTTTTTTTAAGCTAAGCATTAACTTATAAACTGAGGAAATATTTAATTTCTGTACTGACAACACAAAGTCCTCATCGTTTCCTAATCCGCTCATTATTAAATTATGTAATGTATCAGTCGCAGTTTTCGCTAATTCACTTCTATAACTTGTATAATTAGCATTAAAAAAATCTTCAGGTTCTGCTTTGACTTCTTGGAATGCAGCTTCATATCTAAGATTGATAGCATCCATTTTTATTTCCAAGTCCTTTAATAAATCATCTTTTGTAGCCATTTCTAAAAATTTAAGGTGATGTACAATTATAATAAAAAATAATAATAACGGAAAAAATAAAATTCAGAAATATTTCTTTTATAATATTATTTTCTTATATTTGCTTCATCAAAACAAAATCATACTTTTACTCAAAATAGAAAAGACATGAGCGCAGATAAAGAAGCAAAATTAAAAAGCACTACAGCTTACGCTGGATAAACTGGATAAATCATACGGTAAAGGTACCGTGATGAAACTGGGCGATAAAGCCGTGGAAGAGGTGGAAGCCATACCTTCAGGCTCGCTTGGGGTTGACCTTGCCCTTGGTGTTAACGGCTATCCGCGCGGCAGGATAATAGAAATATACGGGCCTGAATCATCAGGTAAAACCACGCTTACACTGCACGCCATTGCCGAAGCGCAAAAGCAGGGCGGTATCGCTGCCTTTATTGATGCGGAACACGCGTTTGACCGCAGCTATGCAGAAAAAACTGAATGTAGATGTAGAGAACCTTATCATCTCGCAGCCGGACAATGGTGAGCAGGCGCTAGAGATTGCTGAAAACCTTATCCGTTCTGGCGCTATTGATATTGTGGTGATTGACTCGGTTGCGGCGCTTACGCCAAAGAGTGAAATCGAGGGTGAAATGGGCGACTCAAAAATGGGACTTCATGCCCGCCTTATGAGCCAGGCATTGCGAAAACTGACGGCTACCATCAGCAAGACCAATTGTACGGTGTTCTTCATCAACCAGCTTCGTGAGAAAATTGGCGTGATGTTCGGTAACCCGGAGACTACTACAGGTGGTAACGCGCTTAAGTTCTATGCGTCGGTGCGCTTGGATATACGCCGTGCTTCTCAAATTAAAGACGGTGAGAATGTACTGGGCAACCGTACCAAGGTTAAGGTAGTGAAGAACAAAGTGGCGCCGCCGTTCAAAACGGCTGAGTTCGACATCATGTATGGTGAAGGTGTAAGCAAGACAGGTGAGATACTTGACCTTGCGGTAGAGTTTGAAATCATCAAGAAATCGGGCTCATGGTTCAGCTACGGCGAGACCAAGCTTGGCCAGGGCCGTGATGCGGTAAAAGCCCTGATTAAAGACAACCCTGAACTTGCAGACGAACTGGAAGACAAGATAAAAGAAGCCATAAAAGTACAGATGGCGTAATATCTCTTACTGGTTCATACAAATCAAAACAGAATCAACTTTCGGGTTGGTTCTGTTTTTTATTGCACAAAGTTAAAGGGAATGAATAAAAAAAAGCCTTCACAATGTGAAGGCTTGTAAAACCAGTGGTCCCACCTGGGCTCGAACCAGGGACCACCTGATTATGAGTCAGGTGCTCTAACCAACTGAGCTATAGGACCGGTTTTGAGGTTGCAATATTACCATAATTTTTAATGCCATGCAATAATTTGTACGATTATTTTAAGCCGTAACTACAATTACCATAACTTTAATAAAGCTATAGGAAAACACCAACATTTAATGGCTTAACTTTGAGGTAAATACTAAACCACAATGTTATGAAAAAGACAGTTTTAAAAAATATCTTCATTGTTGTGCTATTCCTTGGCGGAATGGTTATGACATCTTGCAAGGATAATAAAGATGCGGAAACTACAACTACAGAAACGACTGATACATCAGAAACCTATGAAAACAGTACTGATCCTGAAGAAGGCGATACTGTAGTGACCGCAACTGACACGGTTACCCAAACCAACCGTGATGACAAAAATATGAGCACAGGTACCCAGGTACCTTAAAATTGTACAATATGAAAGCAGCATTTTTAAAGAGCGGACTACTTGCAGGCGCATTTTTACTTGTAAGCCTTGCATCCTGCAAAAGTAAAGAGGCGGAAAATACAGACGCAATGAGCCCTGACACAGATACAACCGTAGTTGATACTACATCTGTATCAACTCAAATGGACACTACAACGGTAAACCCTGACACAATAATGGGCCCGTAGAGATTTAGTATAGAACTGAAGCAGCTGATAAGCTGCTTTTTTTATGTCAGCTTGATTTCGGCGTAAGCTTTGAAATTGTTTTCAGTGCCACAAATTCTTCTCCTCACAGTGATTTTATCACAAAGCCATTCCGTAGTATACTCAAAAGCTGAAAAATCGCCTATACGCCCGTAATCATCATTGGGAATGTTTCGCGCTATGGTTATATGAGGTGTTATTACCGGTTGCCTCTTTACTTGCCGTTTAGGGTCGAGTATGCTGGTTTGCCGTGCCTGTTTCCTAACCTTTTTTGTGACTTTATGCTGAAAGCAATATCGTCAAGAGTTTCAGGGTTAATTACCTTAAGGTGAAGAGTGTTGCTGTTTGCAAAGGTATCATATCCTTCAATCTTTATAGGAAAGCTTTTTAAACCCGATACTGCATTCCGGATATTTTCTTTTACATCGGCCGATTCGTATGCATCAAATGCGGCAAGGGTTATATGCGCCGGGGTTTCATTGTATGGCGCCATCCCAATCATGCTCTTCAGCTTATTTTTTAAGCCTGCTACATCTTCAATGACATTTTTTGGCGGAGAAACAAATACGTGGTATTCATATTTAGTCTCGGGAAATAAAGTAAGCTGTGCAGTATTTTTTCTCGGCATGCTATATGGCTGTAATTATATCTTTTTGATTACGTATGTAACAATTCCCCATATCACAAATTGGTTGTCTTCAGTTACTTTTATGGGCTGATAATTCTTGTTCTCCGGGATAAGGTACATGCAGTCTTTCTCAACTTTCAGGCGCTTTACGGTAAAGTCACCATCAATCAGGTATATGGCTATTTTGCCGTCGTGGGGTTCGAGGCTTCGGTCAACAACAAGTATATCGTCGTTATCTATACCGGCATCTGTCATTGAATTACCTGAAACGCGTATATAAAAAGTAGTGAGCTTATTATCTGTAAGCACTTGATTAAGGTCAATGCGCACTTCCATAAAATCCTGCGCAGGCGATGCAAATCCGGCTGATATCCCGGCAGTGATAAAAGGCTGGGGCTTCCCGTTATCGTAGTCTGGCAGCAGGAAGGTAATTTTTGGCTTATCTCCTTTATCTAGCGGCATTGCACTGTTAGAATTTGGTCAAACCTCGTAGTGTATCTCGGCGAAAGCTTCTCTTGCTTCATGTCCCAGGTTGTTCTGGCCTGTGCGCCCAAACGTACAACCCTGTCACCCATCTTTCCATTAACTTTGTCCATAGCTTTCATAATAGCCAGGTGCCGTGGGTCTTCATCTGTAAAAAGATTGAATTGCCTAGTGTTTTCTGGTATCAGGTCGCTTACTATAACGCCTGCTTTTTTAAATTTTACTGTATCAGTGTCGTCCATGATATCTTTCATCAGTTTTATGGCAGCATTGCTTATCGTGAGGGCTGAATTGGTAGGGAAGGGCAGCGCCATCGCCTGCGAATAATGATATTTCGGTATATCAATATTATGCTTGTCGGCCACCATCATCACTATAACTGTCTGGCAGCACGATTTTTGCCTTCGCAGTTTTTCTGCGGTAACTGTGGCAAAGGTCGATACACGCTCGCGCAACAAGTCATAATCTGTAAGCTGTTTAGGGAAACTCCTTGTTGTAGCAATGCTTTTCTTTTCAATATCAATGGGGTCGGGACCAAGTACCGATTGGCCTTCCAGCTCACACTTTAATCTTGTACCCACCACACCCATTTCTTTTTTTACGATGGCTTCTGCCCATGGCTGGGTAAAATCATAAGCAGTGAGAATATTCTTTGCCTTAAGCCTGCGGGCAGTGCGCCAGCCAATGCCCCACACATCATCAATCTTCATCCATTTAAGGGCTTTCAGGCGCTTTTCGTCGGTGTCCATAACATATACACCTTTTGTTGTATCCTGAAACTTTTTAGCTATCCGGTTGGCAGCCTTTGCAAGTACACGGGTAGGGGCGATGCCAACGCAAATAGGCAGGCTCAGCCACTTTTGGGCACGTGTACGCATCTGCAAACCGTAGTCATGAAAATTTTCAACTGTAATACCGTTAAAATCAAGAAATGCTTCGTCTATGCTGTACACTTCTACATTAGGTGTAAAGTATTCCATGGTTTTCATAAGGCGGTTGCTAAGGTCACCGTACAGGGCATAGTTTGATGAAAACACGCCGACACCTTTTTCCTTAAGCAATGGCCGTATCTTAAATTCGGGTACTGCCATACCTATGCCTAATGCTTTGGCTTCTTCGCTTCGCGAGATAATGCAGCCGTCATTATTAGACAGTACCACAACAGGTTTACCCTGCCATTTCGGCTGGAAAACCCGCTCACAGGATACATAGAAGTTGTTGCAGTCAATCAGCGCATACATAGTACAAATTTAAGTAAAAAGCATGCTTTGAGATTAATACCATGCTAGTTAAAGTATATAAAAAACCCACCGTTTGTGCGGTGGGCTATTATTTGTAAGTTTAGTTTTATAACATATCCAGCAGGTAAGAAGGGTAAAGCCCCAATGCAATTACCAGCAGAATTGAAAGTGCTGCTACAACACCATAGGCCACCGGTACTTTTTGCATTTCGGTTGTAGGCTCTTTGCCATACATGGCCAGTATCAGCTTAAAGTAATAGCCAATGCTTATGATAGAGTTTACCACTGCTACAATAACAATCCCTATATGTTCTGTTCGCAGCACATGTGTAAACAGAAAGAATTTCGCGAAGAAGCCTGAAAGTATCGGTATACCACCCATTGACAGCATAGCCAGTGTAAGTACAGCAGCCATGAAGGGTTTTGTCTTTCCAAGGCCGTTAAAGCTATAGATGTTCTCATCTTTAGTGTTTGATGAGACATAAAGCACTACAGAGAAGGCGGCAATACCTGCAAGCGCATAGGCAGCCGCATAGTAAAACAGCGTTGATGCCATAGCCGGAGGGTTAAAGAATACCATAAGCATAAAACCCGCATGAGATATACCTGAAAATGCCAGCATACGCTTTACATTCACCTGTACCAGCGCCATAAGGTTACCTATGGTCATAGACAATATTGAAATAACGCTTATAATAGTCATATACGCTCCCGGTACGGTAATATTCATGCTGCGCATCAGCTTGAAGAAGGCGGCCATGGCAGCAATCTTAGCCAGTGTACTCATGGTAGCTGTAGTAAGTGCAGGCGATCCTTCATATACATCGGGCGCCCAGAAATGGAATGGCACAGCAGCTATTTTAAATAGCAGGCCGATGGTAAGCAGCACCATGCCGATAAAGAACCAGTTTGGCATGTTTTCACGCATCCCGAAGTTATTTGCTCCTGCAGAGTTAAGTATTTCAGTCGTGTCAAATGAACCCGTTGCACCGTAAATCAATGCGATGCCGAAAAGAATGATTCCCGAAGCAAACGCTCCCATAAGGAAATATTTCATACCCGCTTCGTTACTGCGGATGTTCTTCGGCTCGCTCGCTGCAAGTACATATAATGAAATTGAAAGCACTTCTATCCCTAAAAAGAACATGGCCAGGTTGCCAAAAGTAACCATTGCCACCGCGCCTGCAAGCAGGAACAGTTTTATGGCAACAAAGTCAGATATCTTTGGTTTATGCTCTTTATGGAAATCAGGGCTCAATGCGATAAGGAAAATGGCCAGCACAATAAAAAGCATGGAGAATGCTTTACCGTAACTGTCCTGTATTATCATATTATTGAATGTACCTGCATCAGGTATGTTCATATAAGGTAAGCCCAGAACGGCAAGCAGCCCGATTATGGTAACCGGTACAATTGCTTTCCTTAAGTTGAAGATTTCAGCTATAAGGCATATAAGGCCTAATCCTGCAATAGCTATTAATGTATTCATTTCTATATCTTAGGGCTTAATTAAATCGGTTTACATATTCTGAAAGGCGCACGAGTTCCGGCGTCACAAAATCGTATATCGGCTTAGGGTAAAGTCCGAAAACGAGTAGTACCGCAATTATGGCTACCAGCACAAAGCCTTCACCAAACGTAACATCGGCAAAAATCCTTGCATTGGTTTCGCCAAGCATCACTCTCTGGAACATCCTCAGCATGTAGAACGCTCCCAGTATTATTGTTGTACCTCCTATCACGGCCAGCCAGATGTTGGCTTGTGCAAGGCTGTAAAGCAGTTCAAATTCACCGATAAAGTTGAAAGTTCCCGGCAGCGCTACCGATGCCAGCACCAGTATCATGAACATCGAAGTGAACTTTGGCGACTGGCTCCTGATGCCACCCATCTCGTCTATAGACTGAGTGTTATACCTGCGCTCAATGATATCAGCCACATAAAACAAGCCTACAACCACAAACCCGTGTGCAATCATCTGTAGGAAAGCGCCCCGCATACCGTCAATAGTAAGCGTATAAATACCAGCCGCAATAAGGCCAACGTGTGCCAGTGATGAATAGGCTAAAAGCTTTTTTATATTGTTTTGCTTTAATGCCACAATTGAACCGTAAACCACGCCTGCAATCGAAAGGCCTACAAAAATGTACATATAGTTTTTAGCGGCCAGCGGCGCTATAGGCAGCTGCCAGCGCACAATGCTGTAAAGCGCCATTTTCAGCATGATGCCCGATAGCAGCATGGTACCCACAGCCGGAGCCTTTTGGTAGGTATTGGCCTGCCATGTATGGAATGGTATGAGCGGAATCTTGATGGCGTATGCCGCAAAGAAACCCAGGAATACCCAAAGCTGCTGGTTAGGCGTTAAGAATGCCCTGTACAGGCTTATATTTAAGAATGATCCTGTGCGAGTATATAGATAGATGAAAGATACAAGCATGAACAGTGAACCCGCAAACGTGTAGATAAAGAACTTCACGATAGCTCTCTTTCTGTCTTCCGCATTGCCGTTGCCCCATATTAATGCTATGAAGTATATTGGTATAAGCGCAAGTTCCCAGAAAATGTAGTACACAAAACCGTCAACACTAAGGAATGTACCGGCCATAGCAAATGCCATAAACAGTATAAGTGCGTAAAGCGAGCGTTGGTTCTCAAAATTATTCCTGAAGGTTGAAAGAATGATAAGCGGTGTTAATGCTGTAGTAAGCAAAGCCATGGCGAGTGACAGCCCGTCTGCCTGGAAAGCCAGGTAAATTTTGGGGGTTTTCATCCAGAGTGCGATATAGCTTACTGCTTCACCGTTTACAAAGCTTAAAGTAGTGGCTATGGTTGCCGCAAAGGCACCAACGCTGAAAAGAAGGGCTACTTTTGATGCCCATTTATTGCCTGCAAGATACGTTGCAACAGCTCCCGTTAATAAGATAATGAGTAGTATAGATACGTTCATCAGGTATAAATTATTTTAAGAACACATAAGCCACTACAGAGCAAATGCCAAATACAAATACAAAAAGATACAAGCCAACGCTGCCGTTCTGGATGGTGCGGCCTTCGTCGCCAAACATGTTTGCCAGCTTACCGGTGCCAAACACCAGCCCCGAAATACCTCTTTCAACCACGTTTTTACCAAAAGATGCTATAGCATAAATTGGCTTCACGATAACTGCCATGTAAAATTCATCAACATAGAATTTATTGTAAAGCACTTTGTGTACGCCTTCAATTTCGCTGTCCTGTGGCGGCACTTCGCCTTTTTTGATGTATTTCATGTAAGCGATGCCGATACCGATAAGCGCGCCCACTACAGCAATACCCATAAGCATATAGGCTGTTGTGTCAAGATGGTGATGTACTGCAGGTTTTGCAATTACGGGAGCCAGGTAGTGGTTAAGCCAGCTGCTGCCCGGCAGGCTTATAGCCCCTCCTACAAGTGCAAGTATTGCTAAAATAATAAGCGGGAATGTAATTAATGTGGGAGACTCATGCAGGTGGTGTTTCAGCTCTTCAGTTCCGCGGAAACTTTTAAAGAAAGTTAGGTACAGCAGCCTGAACATATAGAAAGCCGTCATTATCGATGCCAATGATGCTATCACCCATAATGCCTTATTATGATGGAATGCCGTCATCAAAATTTCATCTTTAGAAAAGAATCCTGAAAACGGAGGTAATCCTGAAATAGCAAGGGTTGATATAAGGAACGTGATGAATGTAATTTTCATCCAGCCTTTCAGCCCGCCCATGTTGCGCATGTCCTGCTCGCCATGAAGCGCGTGTATAACTGAACCAGAACCAAGGAATAAACATGCTTTAAAGAACGCATGTGTGATAACGTGGAAAACCGCTATCTCATAAGCGCCAAGTCCAAGCGCAAGGAACATAAGCCCAAGCTGTGATACGGTAGAGTAGGCAAGTACTTTCTTGATGTCGTTTTGTACAAGCCCGATTGCGGCAGCCACTAGTGATGTGATTGCACCTACAATGGCTATTACATTTTGTACATCAGGTGCAAGGTCAAACAAAGAGTTCATCCTCGTAATCATGAAGATACCCGCTGTTACCATCGTTGCCGCGTGAATAAGCGCCGATACAGGAGTAGGGCCGGCCATCGCATCTGGCAGCCATGTATAGAGCGGAAGCTGTGCACTCTTACCACACGCGCCTATGAAAAGGCATAGTGCAGCGGCGCTCAGCCACATCATATCAATTTGTTGTCCGCTTTCAATGGCGGTTCTTATCGTTGTGTAATCAACGCTGTTGAAAAAGGTAGCCAAGGATGAATATCCCGATAAGGAAACCGAGGTCACCAATACGGTTCATAATGAAGGCTTTCTTGGCAGCATCATTGTAATCCTGGTTTTTATACCAGAACCCGATAAGCAGGTATGAGCATAGCCCAACACCTTCCCAGCCTATGAACATAATAAGCAGGTTGCTGCCCATTACCAGCGTGATCATAAAGAAAACAAACAGGTTAAGGTAAGCAAAGAACTTGTGCATGTTCTCATCATCGTGCATATAGCTGATAGAGTAGATGTGTATAAGCGTACCGATGCCGGTAACAAACATTAGCCACAACAGTGAAAGCTGGTCAAGCTGGAAACCGAAATCAACCTGGAAGTTAGCCAGGCGCATCCACTCAAAAAGCGTAATATCTATACCTGTTTTTGTGTCAAGCACCTGAAGGAAAAAATACAGCGTAACAGCAAATGATGTTGCTACGGCAGCAGTGCCAAGCCATCCGGCAGCGCCATGGCCAAGCTTTTTCCCGAAAAATACATTAAGTAAAAACCCGGCAAACGGGGCGAAAAGTAACAGTAAAGCCAAATTTATCTCCATCAGGGGTTATCCTTTTAGTTTCTTTAAATTGTCAATATCAATATTGCCCAAGTTCCTGTAAATGGCTACAAGTATAGCAAGGCCTACAGCAACTTCTGCAGCGGCAACAGCCATAGAGAAGAATACGAAAACCTGCCCGGCAGCATCCTGGTGATACGTTGAGAATGCTACAAGCAGCAGGTTTACCGCGTTGAGCATTATCTCGATAGACATGAACATAACAATGGCATTGCGGCGGTACAGTACCCCGAACGCACCCACGCAAAATAGCAGAGTGCTCAGGTAAATGTAGTTGTCAATACCTATTTCCTGTAATATATTTTCCATACTAATTATTAATATGTTCTTTTTTAGAAAGCAATACCGCGCCTATCATTGATACAAGCAGCAATACTGAAGCGAATTCAAACGGTACCATGTAATCATTAAGGAGTACCTGACCCAATACTTTGATCGACTGGAAATCTTCACCCGATACCTGGTACTCATGCTGTCTCTGCCCTTTAATAAATGCCGCTAAAAGCACAAGCGCCACAAGGCAGAACGAGCCCACCGCAGCAAGGCGCGAAAGCAATGATTTATTACGCTCGTCTTCTTTATTGAGGTTCATGAGCATTATCGTGAAGAGCATCAGTATCATAATGGCCCCCGAGTAAACGATTACGTGTACGATGGCAAGGAACTGCGCATTGAACATAAGATAATGCCCTGCAACTGAGAAGAAGCAAAGCACAAGGTAAATAGCGCTGTGAATAGGGTTCTTGCTGAAAATGGTAAGGAATGCGGTAGCAAGCGTGATGGCCGAAAGGATGTAAAATAAAGTTGTTATCATACTATTTCGCCATTTGTGGTTTAGTGTTATTAATAGCCATTTCAAGAGGCATTACAAGCTTGTCTTTCCCGAAGATAAAATCTTCACGGTCACTGTTTGATTTTACCATCACGCGTGATTTTGTAAGGTAAATTGCCTGTTTGGGGCACGCCTCTTCACACAGCCCGCAGAAAATGCAGCGCAGCATGTTTATCTCGTAGATAGATGCGTATTTTTCCTCACGGTACAGGTGCATTTCATCAGGCTTGCGTTCTTCAGCCTTCATGGTGATAGCCTCGGCAGGGCATGACAATGCACAGAGCCCGCAGGCAGTACAGCGCTCGCGGCCTTCCTCATCACGCATAAGCATGTGCTGGCCACGATACACAGGGCTCAACTCACGGGTTTGCTCAGGGTATTTAATAGTCACCTTGCGGGTGAATAAGTGCCGTATGGTGATACCCAGTCCCTTAAAGATGGCAACAAGGTAAAGGCTTTCCCAAAAATTCATTTTTTTGTTGGAAACCTCTTTCTTCCTGCCCGATAATGATATGGTTTCTATTGACATTTCTTTATCTTGATTTGCGTTGGAAAATTCCGCAGCGTTTTAATTTTTGTTATTCAGCAAGCAGCATTACAACGCCCGTTACTATAATATTGGCGATAGACAGCGGTATAAGCATTTTCCATCCCAGGCGCATCAGCTGGTCATAACGGAACCTTGGCACCGTCCACCTTACCCACATATAGAAGAATATGAAGAAGCAAAGCTTAGCAAATAATACCATGATGCCTATAATGCTGGCTACGTTTACGCCTGCCGCTTCTCTTACCCAGTCCATACCCGGATAGTTGTAGCCGCCAAAGTAAAGTACTGCAAGGATAGTTGATGAGATGAACATACTGGCATATTCCGCAAACAGGTAAAAGCCCATTTTCATTGAAGAATACTCGGTATGGTAACCGCCGATAAGCTCAGCCTCACACTCGGCAAGGTCAAACGGGGTGCGGTTAGTTTCAGCAAATGAACATACCAGGAATATCAGGAAGCCTACCGGCTGGTAGAAAACGTTCCAGTTCATGCCGTGCTGTTGTGCCGCGATTTCACCAAGGCTGAGTGTACCTGTCATCATAATCAAAGCAATGATAGAAAGGCCCATTGCTACTTCGTATGATATCATTTGTGATGAAGCACGCATGGCGCTCATCAGTGAGAATTTGTTATTTGATGCCCATCCGCCAATCATAATGCCGTAAACACCAACAGACAGTACTCCGAATACGTATAGCAGTGCCACGTCAATATCGGTTGCCTGAAGCACAACAGTACGGCCGAATACTTCAAGTTTGTCGCCCCACGGTATTACAGCGCTGGTCATAAGCGCCATAGTCATTGATATGGCAGGGCCTACGATGAACAGAAACCTGTTTGGTGTGTTCGGGAAGAATTCTTCTTTAGAGAAGAGTTTCAAACCATCGGCCAAAGGCTGTAATATACCGCCTTTACCTGCACGGTTTGGCCCTACGCGGTCCTGAAGCCATGCAGCGATTTTACGTTCGGCCAGTGTTGAGTACATGGCCATGAGCATCGTAATGGCAAAAACTGCCACGATAAAGACGCTCTTTTCAATGATTAATGCCTGATCCATTATACGTTTCCTTCTTTAAATACCTCACGCTCTTCCGGTTTCAGCGGAATTGCCGGCATACTTATTTTCTTCCTGTCGCGGTCGCGGCCAAGAAGTATGTTTTTTTCTGTTTCTATCACTACCGGCTCAATCTTGCGGGTATAGTTGTTCGCATTGATAACCGAATCTTTCTCAAACTTGCGCGGGCCTTCAATCACCCAGTCTTTAGGGTCTTTATGCTCAAAGCGGCACTCATTGCAGATGAATTCTTCCACTTCGTGGTACTCATCCTTACGGGCCGTAACACGCTGAATTTCTTCGCCAAACATCCAAAGCGTGGTCTTACCGCAACACTTATCGCAGTCACGATGTGCGTTGTACGGCTTGTTAAACCATACCCTTTGCTTAAAGCGGAAGGTTTTATCTGTCAATGCACCCACAGGGCACACATCAATCATGTTTCCTGAGAATTCATTGGTCACTGCTTTAGAAATACAGGTTGATATCTGCGAATGGTCGCCACGGTTTACAACGCCATGCACACGGCTGTCGGTAAGCTGGTCGGCCACCATAACGCAGCGGTAGCAGAGTATGCAACGGTTCATGTGCAACTGGATGTTCGGGCCAATATTTTCAGGCTCGAATGTGCGTTTCTCTTCAATAAAACGTGTCTTGGCTGCACCGTGCTTAAAGCTCAGGTTCTGCAGGTCGCATTCACCGGCCTGGTCACACACAGGGCAATCCAGCGGGTGGTTTATCAGCAGGAATTCCGTAACCGATTTCCTTGCATCTACAACCCTTTCAGAAGTGATGCTTTTCACTTCCATTCCATCCATCACGCCCGTTACGCATGAAGCCATAAGCTTCGGCATAGGGGTAGGGTTGGCCTCACTGCCTTTTGTTACCTCTACCAGGCAGCAACGGCATTTGCCACCGCTCCCTTTAAGTTTTGAGTAATAGCACATTGCCGGCGGGACAGATTCCCCGCCAATCATACGCGCAGCCTGCAGGATGGTGGTCCCCGGTTCTACGTCTATTTCCTGGCCGTCTATTGTTACTTTCATTTTTATTGAGTTTGAAAGTTTAAAGTTTAAAAGTTGCAAAGTTCCTACTCAACAACGTAAACTCAATTTCAATTTTATTTATGAGGAAAGCATCCGGTTCGATAGAACTTTCAAACTTTCAACATTCTAACTTTATAACTTAAATTATACTACTTCCTTAGCTACCATGTGCTTCACCTTTTCCCAAGGCTCGGCCACAAAGTGGTCTCTGTTTTTAATTTTTTCAGGGTATCTTACGTGGAATTCAAACTCGTCCCTGAAATGGCGTATAGCTGCCGCCACCGGCCATGCTGCCGCATCACCTAATGGACATATAGTGTTACCCTCAATCTTGCGCTGTATATCCCAAAGCAATTCAATGTCTTCTTCGCGGCCATGCCCGTGTTCTATACGGTGAAGCACTTTCTCCATCCAGCCGGTACCTTCGCGGCACGGTGAGCACTGCCCACAGCTTTCATGATGGTAAAACCTCGAGAAGTTCCAGGTATTACGTACGATACACGTGGTGTCGTTATATACGATGAACCCGCCTGAACCAAGCATTGAGCCTGATGCAAAACCGCCTTCAGAAAGTGACTCATATGTCATAAGCCTGTCGTTGCCTTCTGCTGTCTTAAATATAAGATTGGCAGGAAGGATAGGCACAGACGAACCGCCCGGTACCAATGCCTTCAACGGCCTGTCATCCATCATTCCGCCTAAGTATTCGTCAGAGTTCATGAACTCGTCAACACTAAGGCCAAGGTCTATTTCATACACGCCCGGGTTTTTGCAATGCCCTGATGCTGATATAAGTTTAGTTCCTGTAGAGCGGCCGATGCCTATTTTAGCATATTCTGCGCCGGTATTGTTCACAATCCACGGCACAGCTGCAATAGACTCAACGTTGTTTACAACCGTAGGATTAGCCCAAAGCCCGCTCACCGCCGGGAATGGCGGCTTAATGCGCGGGTTACCCCTTTTGCCTTCAAGCGACTCGATAAGCGCAGTCTCTTCACCACAAATATACGCACCGGCGCCGCAGTGTACGTGCAGGTCAAGGTCATAGCCTGTACCCAATATGTTTTTACCCAGCCAACCGGCTGCATAGGCTTCTTTAATCGCATTTTCAAGTATGCGGAAAACCCACATATATTCGCCACGGATGTAGATATATGACAGGTTACAGCCCAGTGCATAGCTCGATGTGATCATCCCCTCGATGAGGATGTGCGGGATGAACTCCATGAGGTAGCGGTCTTTGAATGTTCCCGGCTCTGACTCATCGGCGTTACAAACCAGGTGCCTTGGCTTGCCTGATTTTTTATCGATAAAGCTCCACTTCATTCCGGTAGGGAAGCCTGCACCGCCACGGCCGCGAAGCCCTGAGGTTTTTACTTCTTCCACCACTTCATCAGGCGTCATGCTTTTCAGCGCTTTCTCTACAGAGCGGTAGCCGCCTTCACGGCGATACACTTCGTAGGTGCGGATTCCCGGCACATGCGCTTTCTCTAATAATATCTTTTGTCCCATTGTTATTCAGTAATGGCCTGTTTGTGTAAATCTATTTTTCCGGCGCGGCAGTCATCTATAATAGCATCAACCTTTTCTTTAGTCAGGTGCTCTTTATAATAGTCACCAAGCTGCATCATTGGTGCATAGCCGCATGCGCCTAGGCATTCAACGCCTACCACCTGGAACATACCGTCCGGCGTAACTTCGCCTTCCTGCACGCCAAGCTTATTGCAGGTATAATCCATAAGGTCTTCAGCACCGCGGACTGCACAGCATGATGTCCTGCAAAATTCAAACATATATTTGCCTATAGGCTTTTGATTGAACATAGTGTAGAAAGACACTACCTCATAAACCTCGATCGGCTGTATTTCCAGCATTTCAGCAACTTTGTCCTGCAACGGAATGCTCAGCCAGTTGTTGTGAGCATCCTGCACTTCGTGAAGCACCGGAAGCAATGCCGCTTTTCTTTTATCTTCAGGATAATGGCTTATCAGCTCGGCAATGCGGTTAAGCAAAGCTTCTGTAAAATTTATTTCCTGATGTACGTTACTTATCTCCATTTTTTTCTATTTTGAATTTTGAATTCTAAATTTTAAATGTAAAACCCGGAATCAAACTCATTCTGAAAATACCTACTATTGAACTTAAAGTGTTTGCAAACAATTCAAAATTCAAAATTTATAATTTAAAATAACTCTTACGCGTCCAATTCGCCTGCAATCACGTTGAGGCTTGATAATGTTGCAATAGCGTCACTAAGCATCTGGCCGCGAACCATATCATTAAACGCCTGGTAGTAAATGAAGCACGGCCTGCGGAAGTGCAGCCTGTATGGCGTGCGGCTACCGTCGGTAATCAGGTAAAAGCCAAGCTCGCCGTTACCGCCTTCTACAGCATGGTATACTTCAGTTTTTGGTACAGGCACTTCACCCATCACTATCTTAAAGTGATAGATAAGCGCTTCCATATTGTTATAAACCTCTTCTTTCGGAGGAAGATAATAGTCCGGTACATTCGCGTGGAAAGGCCCTTCAGGCATTTTGTCAATTGCCTGGCGGATTATCTTCAAACTTTCCCAAACTTCTGCATTACGCACGCAAAAACGGTCATATGTATCGCCTGACTTACCTACCGGCACGTCAAATTCAAAATCTTCGTATGAGCTGTACGGCGACATCACGCGTACGTCATAATCTATACCGGCAGCACGAAGATTAGGGCCTGTAAAGCCATAGCTCATAGCTTTCTCAGCAGAGATAGGGCCTACATCAATGGTACGGTCCATAAAAATCCTGTTACGGGTAAGCAGGCTTTCAAACTCCGTCCAGATTGATGGGAACTCCTCAAGAAAGTCGTGTATCTTTTTGAATGCAGCAGGGCTCCAGTCCCTTTCGAAACCGCCAATACGGCCCATGTTCGTTGTTAAACGCGCGCCGCATATTTCTTCGTATATCTCGTATATTTTTTCCCTGTACTGGAAAACGTAAAGGAAGCCCGTAAGCGCTCCTGTATCAACACCCAGTACTGAGTTGCAGATGATATGGTCGGCTATACGTGCTAGTTCCATAATAATCACACGCATGTACTGCACCCTTTTCGGCACCTCAATATCAAGGGCTTTTTCAAGGGTCATCCACCAGCCCATGTTATTGATAGGAGATGAACAGTAGTTCATCCTGTCGGTAAGCGGTGTTATCTGGTAAAACGGCCTGTTTTCGGCAATTTTCTCAAAAGCGCGGTGTATGTAGCCTACGGTGCCTTCGCCGTCAAGTATTCTCTCGCCATCCATAAGGAGGATGTTCTGGAAGATACCATGTGTGGCAGGGTGGGTAGGGCCAAGGTTCAGTATAGAGAGCTCGCTGCCGTCATCATTCTTCTTCGCCTCAATCATTTTGGCGTAGCGGTGCTCCGGTGGTAATAACAGGTCTGACATTATATATCTTTATTATTACGTTTAATTAGTTGCATTATCGGTTACGCGGCCAAAGAACCTGTCGTCTTTATCCGTACGCCCGCCGTCTTCAAGGGGGTATTCCTTACGCATCGGGAACACCGTCATCTCATCCATATTCAGTATCCTCTTCAGCTGCGGATGGTTTTTAAACACTATTCCGTAAAAATCATATGTTTCACGCTCCTGCCAGTTAGCCCCAAGGAAAAGGTTGGTAGCCGATTCAATCTCAGGATTATCCCCGTTTAGGAAACACTTGAATTTGATGCGGATATTATCAAACCAGTTATGCATGTGGTATACTACTGCAAACTGCCTTTCTTTTTCATTGTCTGGGTAATGTATTCCGCAAACATCAGTAAGAAAGTTGAAGCGCAGTACCGGGTCCTCTTTTAGGAAGCGCATTGCATCATTGGAGATTTCAGCATCAACTTCAAAAGAAAAAATATCTTTTTGCTGAATGAAGCCGGTTACTTTATCACCAAATTTGTCTGAAAGTTTTTCCTGGATTATAGCCGTGTCTAAAGCCATGTCTTGATTTAAGAAATATTATATGAAGCAAGAAGTTCCTGGTATTCAGGTGAGCTCCTTCTCCTTACAGATTCTGTTTTTACCATTTCCTGAAGCCTCATGATGCCGTCAAGTATCTGCTCGGGCCTTGGCGGGCACCCCGGTACGTAAACGTCTACCGGAATTACCTTATCAATACCCTGAAGTACAGAATAGGTATCAAATATACCGCCTGATGATGCACACGCTCCAACGGCGATAACCCAACGCGGCTCACTCATCTGCTCATACACCTGGCGGAGGATAGGCGCCATTTTCTTGGCAATCGTGCCCATAACCAAAAGCATATCAGCCTGGCGGGGTGAGAAACTCATACGCTCTGAACCGAAACGCGCCACATCATAATGCGATGCCATGGTAGCCATAAATTCAATACCGCAGCATGATGTTGCAAACGGCAAAGGCCATAGCGAGTTGGCACGCGCCAAACCCACTACGGTATCAAGTTTTGTTGCAAAAAAGCCATTACCCTCAAAACCTTCGGGGGTATCAGCCATTTTAATATCAGATTTATCGCTCATTTTGTAATTTAGTTTGATTATCAGGTATATAATGCAAAAAGCATACCCAACAATGCTTTATTCCCACTCAAGGCCTTTTTTCTTCATTACATAGAAAAAGCCTACTACAAGCAGCAACATAAAAATGCCCATCTTCAGCAGTCCTTCAAACCCCATATCACGGAAATTAACCGCCCATGGGTACATAAATATTACTTCAACATCAAAAAGCACAAAAAGGATGGCTACAAGAAAATACTTCACTGAGAACGGAATCCGGGCATTACCAACAGATTCTATACCGCACTCAAAGTTCTTGTCTTTATTAAGAGAGCTGCGTTTAGGCCCAAGCATGTTTGATACTGCAATGGTGCCTGCTACAAACCCTACAGCCAATATAAGCTGCATGAAAATAGGGAAATAATCTACCTGGTTTGTCTGCATGATAGTTTAATTTTTTATAATAATTCACAAATATACATGGCAAAATTGAGCTATGATGCGATGTAGCGTGTCCTTAACTTAATTTTTAATTATTCTAAATAACAAGTGATTCAGAATAATTTTTCCTTTTGATAATTTGAATGATTTATTTTAAATATTTGTTAAAAATACATGACAATATGGTAGTAAAAAGGGGTAAAACATAAAAAAACCGTTCCTGTGAGAGAACGGTATAATTTATACTGTACAATTGTACTATTAGCTTATAGCTTCTACCTGAGCAGCTACTTTACCTTTTCTTCCTTCTTCTTCCTGATAGCTTACTGCATCACCTTCGCGAAGGTTTTGTGCCTTAACGCCTGTAGCGTGAACGAAAATATCTTGTCCTGTTTCGTCATCAGTTATGAACCCATATCCTTTAGATTCAATGTAAAACTTAATTTTGCCTGTTCGCATTCTGTAATAAAAAAATATTAATAATGCGTAAAGATAAAATTTATTATGACGCTTACAACTTTCTTGTTAAAAAAGTTTTAAATTTTGTCAAAGATTTTTAAAACCTAATAAATAATTTAACTTCTCAATTTTATATGCAGCTCTTGTAATTGTGCATCTTCAATAGCCGATGGGGCATCAATCATCACATCGCGGCCGCTGTTGTTTTTAGGGAAGGCTATAAAGTCTCGGATAGTTTCCTGTCCGCCCAGTATGGCAACAAGCCTGTCAAAACCAAAGGCAAGCCCGCCATGTGGCGGTGCACCGTACTGGAACGCATCCATAAGGAAGCCGAATTGCTCTTTGGCCTGCTCTTCGCTAAATCCAAGGTATTTAAACATAAGCTGTTGTGTGGCTTTATCATGTATCCTGATGGAACCCCCGCCTATCTCGTTACCATTCAGCACAAGGTCATAGGCATTGGCGCGAACTGCACCCGGGTTTGTTTCCAATAGTGCGATATCTTCCGGTTTTGGTGATGTGAACGGATGGTGCATGGCGTGGAAGCGTTCAGACTCTTCATCCCACTCAAGCAGTGGGAAATCGAGCACCCAAAGCGGAGCGAATTCTTGCGGATTACGCAGGCCAAGGCGTGTTGCCAGTTCCATACGCAGGGCGCTAAGGCGTGTCCGGGTTTTGTGTGCTTCACCTGAAAGTACCAATATAAGATCGCCTGGTTTAGCACCGGTAATTTCAGCCCATTTCTGTAAATCAGCCTGGTCGTAGAATTTATCTACAGATGATTTTATTGAGCCATCGGTTTCATATTTGGCATATACCATGCCTGTTGCGCCTACCTGCGGACGTTTAACCCATTCTATAAGCTCATCTATTTGTTTACGTGTGTATGAAGCTGCACCAGGCACTGCAATACCAACAACCAGCTCTGAATTGTTAAATACTGCAAAGTCTTTATGCTGTGCCACTTCATTTAGTTCACCGAATTCCATCCCGAAACGGATATCCGGCTTGTCATTACCATACTTTTTCATCGCCTCATCATACGTCATGCGGGGGAATTTACCTGTCTCAACACCTTTCAGTTCTTTAAGCAGGTGAGAGGCAAGGCCTTCAAACATATTCAGGATGTCTTCCTGCTCAATGAATGCCATTTCGCAGTCTATCTGGGTAAACTCCGGCTGGCGGTCGGCACGCAGGTCTTCATCACGGAAACATTTTACAATCTGGAAATACTTGTCCATGCCGCCTACCATAAGCAGCTGCTTGAATGTTTGCGGCGATTGCGGAAGTGCATAGAACTGGCCCTCATTCATGCGGGATGGAACGATGAAGTCACGTGCACCCTCAGGAGTTGATTTTATAAGTACGGGTGTCTCCACCTCAATAAAGCCCTGTGCAGAAAGATAATTTCTAACTTCCATAGCAACTTTATGGCGGAACAAGAGGCTGTTCTTTACAGGGTTACGGCGGATGTCAAGATAGCGGTATTTCATGCGGATATCTTCACCCCCGTCAGTTTCGTCTTCAATAGTAAATGGCGGTGTGATGGCCGTGTTGAGGATGTTCAGCTCACTAACGAGTATTTCTATCTCACCGGTCGGGATAGCCATGTTTTTAGACTCCCTCTCTATAACATTGCCTTTCACCTGGATCACAAACTCACGGCCAAGGGTAGCAGCAAGGTCAAAAACAGCCTTGTCGGTACGGCTTTCGTCAAATATTAGCTGCGTGATGCCGTAGCGGTCGCGCAGGTCAACCCATATTAAAAAACCTTTGTTGCGTGATTTCTGGACCCAGCCGGCAAGTGTAACTTCCCGGCCTATGTGCGTGGCGTTAAGCTCCCCACAGGTATAGCTTCTGTACATCGTCAAAATTTTAAGATGTGCAAATTTAGCAACTATTAGCAATTATGGTGAGTAAAGCGAAATCTTTATTTTGCCTGAAGCTATTTAGCAACGCTTCTGTCCGTTTCTTTGAAGGAGTTTATTATGGCCTGCATTTCTTCCTGATTCTTTTGCAAGTCATCAGGCGCTGTCCAGGTCATTATCTGGTAAAATCGATTTTTCCCTTCAACCACACCAAGCTTATAATGTATCCGTAGGTTTTCAACAATACCCTCGAGGTCGGTCTTCCGGGCTTTCAGTCCGTTTATAATAGTGTCTTTAAAAGGTTCAATGGTGCCTGCCTTAAGGTTAGGCTTCATCGTGTCAGCCAAAAGCTGTGAATAGCCATTCAGGTCAGGTGAATAAGTGTTTTCAAGCCCGTTTTCAACAATAGCATTAATAACGGCATCTTTCTGCTCGTCTATTACAATAACATACAGCCTGTTCGCAGCATCCATATATTCTAATGACGCTTCAGGGTTGAGGCCTTTAGCTTTTTTGAACGATTTCGGTAAGTCAAGGCTATAGCGCCCGCCAACATTTACAGTTTCGGCAGGTTCGGTTTTACTGCAGGAGATAAAAGTCATTATCAGCACCAACAGCGGCAGTACATTTTTCATTATCGATATAAGTTTACTTATAAAGGTAGACTTTTTCTTATAGAAACTGCATTCCAATGTTAAGTTTTCTCTAATGTTACCAAATTGTTAAGCAAATGTATTGTTAGTGTAAATTAATTTTCTAACTTCGTGTATATAAATGTTTAACCTTAACACAAAACTGATATGAAAAAGATTATTATAGCCGGTTTGCTGCTGTCAGCATGTGTTGTATCTGCACAGGAAGTAAAACCTAAATATGAAATAGAGAACAACCTTGTAAAAGCTACTTATTACCATGATAACGGAAATATAAGTCAGGAAGGCTACTTTAAAGATGGTAAGCCACACGGCAAATGGACATCATTTAAAGAAGACGGCTCTAAGCTGGGCATGGGTGAGTATAAAGACGGCGTTAAGTGCGGCAAGTGGTTCTTTTGGGGCGACACGCAGCTTAGCGAAGTTGATTACAGCAACAGCAGGATTGCCGATGTAAAAACCTGGAGCAATACCGCAGTTGTGGTAAAATAAATTCTGAAAAGCTTTATTAAGAAAGGCTGTCTCAAGAAGAGGCGGCCTTTTTTATTGAATAGAATGTTTTGTGGTGCTTGTTATTTAATGCTTTATAGCACCATCAGGTTACAGCCACGTATATCTGAATTATCAAAACGGCCAAGCACTTCAAATGACTGGTTGTCATATTTTTTGCCCAAATCCTGGGTTGCGATAAAAGAACATGAATTGATATTTGCCAAATCTATTACATTAATGCCGCCGTTTCGCCCATTGCCCATGTAAGTAAGCGCATCTTCAGGGTCGCGGATAAGCACATCCATCCAGGGAGGGCACTCAAATATTCCGTTACCTAATGAATAGGCCTGCGAAAGCAATTCTGTCATGCCATACTCACTATGTATCTCACTTACGCCAAAGCCTTTACAGAGTTGATCGTGCAACTCTTCGCGTATCATCTCGCGGCGACGGCCCTTCATACCTCCGGTTTCCATAATAATAGTATTTTTCAGGCTGAACTGCTTCATCTCAACCAGGTCGAGCAGTGCGTAAGTAACGCCGATAAGCAATACATTTTGCCCTGAAGCGTCAAGACTCTCGAGTTTTGAAATCAACTCTTGATAATTATTCAGGTAGAAGCCGCTTTGAGGGTTGTTGCTACGCTGTATAAGGTCATTCACCATATAAATGAGTGAAGACCCCTCACGCTCAAGATAAGATGGCAATAGCGCTAAAACAGTGTAATCTTCGATATTGCCGTAAAACTGTGAGAACGCAAGCCTGAAACTCTGCTCATAATAACTTACATCGGTTACCAGGTGCCGGCTGGTGGCCATGCCTGTTGTGCCGCTGCTGGTAAAAATTTCCTGGACGTGTTCTGTACTGCTCAATACCTCGTGCGACTTGAAAAACTGTATAGGCAGAAAGGGTATGCTTTCAACAGACTTAACATTCTCTGGGCTTTTAGCAAGGTGGTTACAAAAATCACGGTACACAATATTGTTTGCATATTGGTGGCGAAACACTTTTAATGCAATTTTATCGAATGCTTTCTTGCCGGAAATAGTAAAGATGTCAGCTGCTGAAACCACGTGGATTTAATTTATGCAAAGGTATAAAATAAAACATCCCGCTTTGTGGGCGGGATGTTTGAGTATTGTGCAGAAGCTTACTTCACAACAAGTTTTGATGTAAATGATTCTCCTGTATCGGTCTGAATGGTTACAAGATAAATACCCTTGCCAAACCTGCTGACATCTACAGTATATTGTATATTTTTTTCCATTATGTTCTGACTGTAAAGTTTTTTGCCATGAATAGAGTATATGCTAATACTATCTATATTACTTTGGGCTACTATTGTTGCAACGGCTTCAGCCGGATTAGGATAAATAATTACAGTATTTATCTTATTCATTTTTGAGGCTGTTTCATATTGTCTTTCGCTTACTTCATATATCGGTTCAGGATATACAGGCTCGCCACAAGGTTTGATAATTGCCAAAAAATCTGCTCCTCCCCAACCTATATATGTGTCGTCACCCAATACAATATGATCTCCGGCTTTCATTATTACAGGATTACCATATAGTTCATATCCATTTTGAGTATGGATATAATCGGTATAACTGTAAATGTGGTCGCCCATCAGATCGGGCCCTTCGAGCACAATGTTTAACGGACAAATCCTGCCTGTATTATTATGTACCCATTGCGGAAGTCCCAATCGTATAATACGAGGCTGTTCTATCGGGCTTGCCAACACAGAAAGTGGGTCGAAATAAGCAAGAGGCCCATCGTTTGGATTAGTGATTACAGACAATTGTATAACATAAGAGCCAAAAGTTGATGATGCATAAATGTATCCGTTTATAGCTAATTGCAAACTGCCATGTAACGGCGCGTCATTAAGTATCTCGGGATTTTCTTCTTCTTCACTTAAAGTAATATTTCCCACAAGTTCAGGATTTATACTTTGGGAAGACTTTGCAGCACTAACAGAATAAACATTCATATCAGGCTTATTGTCGCCAGGGCCTCGTTGGGCTGCAGTACCGTTAATATCTGTCTGTGTTGAAAAGAAAGCATAGTTACTGTCCGGCGAAAATTCTAAGCCATAATATTGAGTTTGCCCCGCAACAGTAATTGTATTATTATCAAAAACTGCCTGGCCGGTAATAAAATTAAAATCACCTAAAATAAGAAATCCCTGAAATGTGATGCCGTGACTATAGCAAACTCCAATGCGTTGTGTGTTAGGGCTTACCTTAATATGCCCGATGCCCGGATATTCTCCTAGAGGCACATCAACATCAACCGGCGCATCAGAACTGACAGGCGTTGCGTTAATACCGGTATTAGATACTTTATATGAATATATTTTGTCTTTTATCTGTGCTATAATCCAGTAACTTTCACCGTCAGCATGTACTGTCGATGTCAGTTTTTCAGACATACTGTTATAATTTTCATCAATCTTGATGCCGTTGTGGTCAAGTAGCGACTGGTTCAGACTGATGATAGTTCCGGATGTCGAGATTTCAGAATAGTGCAAGCCTTTGTTTAGTCCGCTTGCACCGTCAATAGTTACTACGTAATATCGTGTGCTGTCCCGAGGTTTTGGAACGAAGATAACGTTTGATGTGCTTGAGCCATTTCCTTTTAACGCACTGGTGATGATGTTTTCATTTGCGTCCCACAATTGTAAACCGTTACTAAAAAATAACAAGTTCCCCTGGGTATCTGATACTGTTGCACAGCCTTCAAAACTATTTTGGGCATTAACAACTGGTGTCGGATTATAAATATCAGGGAGGAAATCAAGGCCTGCACCATCGCCAAAATACCATTTGGCATTCTGTAAATCCTGAGTGTAGCCCGTCGTGCAAAGCAACAAGGCTATAAGTATATATAATTTATTCATGGTTGTTTGAAATTATTGTTTCTTTTCCAATAATTCCTGCACCATTGCCTTCAACACTTTAATTTCAGCATCTTGTTTGTCAAGCTGCTTTTGCTGTTGTATGGCATATAAGGTAAGCTCTTCGATCTTTTCCTGCTGTATACGCGCCATATCGCCCAATTCAATTCCTTCTTCGGCTACTTGCTTTGCCGATGGTACATTAGGCAAATGGCCATTTTCAGCAATAAAGCATTCTACATCTTCAAGAGGTTTTAAAGAATAGCTATTGTCAAAAACATAATCAGCCCAACCGGCGGCAAGTTTTACGCGCACTTCCTCAGTAAGTATGCCACCCTTTACAAATAGCTTGTACCCGCTTACATTAATTTCGCCCGTAGCAGTTGGGAAAGCCGCTGCACCCAAGCCAATACCCACTTTAGCATTTAGTTTTAAAAGATCAGCTGCGAAGTCGCCCCAGATAAGGGGTTGCTTATTTGACTGGCCATTTTCAATATATAATTTGTTGCTGGCACTATTTTCTCGTTCGCCAGCATAATAGCCTAAAAAAACGTTTCCAGAACCTATATTTTCTGATCCTGCAGCATAACCAAGATAAACGTTGTTTGCCCCAGTAGCATTAACTCTTCCTGTATTAATTCCGATAAAGGTGTTTTGAGAACCTGTTTCATTATCTTGACCAGAACTATTACCAAAGAATAAATTGCTACTGCCGGTATTATTGAGGCCTGCATATACTCCTAGAAATAGGTTACTATTGCCAGAGGAACTAGAAAAACCTGAATTACTGCCAATAAATATATTACCTGAGCCTGATGAATTTTCGCCTGCATTATCTCCTACATATACATTATTTAATCCAAAGCTAGCGTTTCCTGCTCGGTATCCTAAGAAAGTACAATTAGAACCTGTAAATGACTGGCCTGCTTCGTGTCCCATTAATACATTTTGACTTCCGACAGTATTACCTTCACCAGTATTGAAACCCACGTAAACATTTTTATTACCCGTATCGCAGTCAAATCCTGCTAATATACCAACAAATGTGTTTTGTGTTCCTGTAGTATTATAATTGCCTGCCCCGTTTCCAATAAATGTGTTGTCGTTACTTGTAGTATTTGTACCTGCGTTAGCGCCATAAAATGTATTATAGCCATTTGTTCCAGCACCTAGTCCTCCACTAGTGGTTGTTGCATTTGCAACATTCGTTTGAGCACTCATTGTAAAAACCGTTCCTGTAAGGAACATCCCCGAAAGTAATTGCTTGATTGTCATAATAGTAAGGTTTAAGATTATTAGGAAATCTAAGACTTTATTTGTAAGAACAAGTTACCATACTATTAATTCTCGATGAAAAACAAAAAAGCACCGCTAAACGGTGCTTAAATAAAAAAGCACCTGCCGTGGCAAGTGCTTTTCAGCTCATTATAAAGAGGTTAGCTTACTTCACAACAAGTTTCCTTGTAGCGGTTCTGCCTTCTTCAGTTATTTTTACAATGTACACGCCGCTGTTAAGAGCAGATACGTTTACAGCCTCGTTAGTAACCTTAGCGTTTAGTACGTTTTTGCCAAGTACATCATACACCGCGATAGTTTTATCAGCGCTGCTGTTTGAAGTTACATTAAGCACGTTTCCTGAAAGTGGGTTAGGGAAAAGCTTAAGGCCTGCGATGTTGTTTTTCTCTGTACTAGCAGTGCCACAAACGTTCGCAGGAGAAGCGCTATTTCTTGGAGTAGGTTCAGTAACAGCGAAGTCGGTACCGTTATCATTTGTGTCTTGACATCCGTTATTAGCTCTAACAGCAGCTGTTGTATTACTTAGAACAGCCACAGCTGAACTTCCTTCGTAAATGTTAGCAGATCCAAAACCAACAAAGTCGACAACATTAGCGTCAGATACCGCAGTAACTAAAGTGTTATTACTAGCAAGAACAATTTTACCATTTGTTCCAGAAAGAGCTAAAATTGCGCCATTATCGGCTACGGTTGGCACTAAATCTGGTGAAGGCAAAGCTGTTGTGCCGCCATTACCCTGAGCTTGCTGGATCAGATAATATTTCCCGGGTTGGATTGTAATTGTCGGAAGTGTTTGTAAGTTACTTTGTGCAAAAGTACCTGATGCTGAAGCGTATTGTAACGTATACCCCGTAAGCGTAACTGCGACATTGCCTCTATTAAATAGTTCAACGAAGTCATGCGTATATACTGAACCATTATTTCCACCACCACCATAAACCTGGCTGATGACAACTTGTGCTTGTGACGTAACAGCAACTAACAAAGCAGCTGCAATAATGTAAAGTTTTTTCATGTTTTTTGTTTTTATGATTTTATTACGCAGCAAAGATAGGGACATTTTTTTTTATAAAAATATTCCTATGTAAACTTATGATTAAATTAGCACAGATTAACAAAAAGCTAACTATTTCACTATCAGCTTCCTGGTGGCTGTAGCGTCGCCTTCTTTTACTTTAATGATGTAAACGCCCGGTGTAAGGCTGGTAATGTTCAGCTCTTTTGCCGAGGTTAGCGTGGCGGTAACTACTTTTTTGCCAAGCACATCATATATCTCAACATCTTTGTTAAGCGATGATTTTGAGGTAATGTATATCCTGCCGGTGCTCACGGGGTTAGGGTAGATGTTGAGCCCGTCTATGCTTTCGCTCTTTCCTTCTTGCGCCGCAGCGCCAAAAACGGAAAAGAAAAACAGTAGTAAGGTTATATAAAAGTATTTTTTTGCCATTGATTTTGATTGATGGGGTAAAACTACAAAATAAATTTCAAAAATCATTCCAAAAAATAACCCCTCAAAATGAGGGGTTTAGTTAACTTAATCCTAATTGTAACCTATGAATGTTATTATTAGTTAAAAGTGTGGCTTATAGGCCCATCCAGTCCATCCATGTAGGGGCTGTTGCGCCGTTTCCTGCACCTGTAGCATTATCATCTATAGATATGCCTGCAGCAATATTTGTATCGGCAGTATTATTTACCAGTTTTACCTTAGTTACAGGATTTGCTGTAAAGTGTGCCTGTGATCCTGTACCGCTAAAGTTTACAGCATAACTTCCTGAAGCTGTAGATTTAAAGTTTGCGATATAAACATTGTCAATCATTCCCTTAGTACCTCTTCTTAGCATAATACCTGCCTCGCTGGTTACAGCTGCGTTATTTCTTCCTATAAGAGTTATATTTTTAAGTGTCGGGTTAGATATTGGCGCTTGTGTTTCATTGTTTTGGTTGCTGTCTGCTTCAATACCCCTGCTGTCTGCAGAGAAAGCAGTAGCTACAGACTGGTCTGAATAAAGGTTAGTTACAGTTCCGTTCCAGCCTTCTGTCCAGTCAAAAGAATCATCCTGGCAGCCAATTGCAGCAAGGTTAGTAGCGTTTACAGATCCGCCGAACCATTCAAAACCATCATCAGACCCCTGATAAGCAAGAAGGTTATTTACTGTAGTGCCAGAACCTACTGCATAAAAAGTAAAGCCGTTAAATTCAGCATTCTGGTTGATAAGCGCGCCTGCATATTCAAGAACGATATAAGAATAAACACCAGAGTTGTCGGCAGAATTTGTACCTCCGTAAGTAAGGCCGGTTACTTCAGCTGATACGCCTGTACCAAGGTTAGTTTGTGCAAGTCCGCACACTACAAGCCCACCCCAGTCGCCCGGTTGCGGATTAGCTTTACTTGAAGTCATAACAATTGGGTTTTCAGCAGTGCCCTGTGCTATAATTTTTCCGCCTGTCTCCACAGCAAGGAATGAAACTTCTTCAGCATCTTCTTCAGCATATCCTTCTATTCGTGTACCTGCCGGTATAGTAAGTGTTACACCAGATTTTACGTATACAGGCCCCATAAGCGTATATACAGTACCTGCATTTAACGTCATGTTTTCTGTAATCTCATCTGGCAGTACTGCTTCTGCAGGAGCATTGTTTGAGTTGTTGTTGTCATCATCTGAACAGCTTGTAAAAGTTGCTGCAATAACAGCCAGGCTTAATAGTAGCTTTTTCATTTTTTAAAGTTTTTATGTTGTTTACGTTTAATGGTGCAAATATGAGGCTATGTGATTGCTGTGCCGTTAAGCTATTGTTATATAATCTTTAAGTGATAATGTGTAATAGTTACTAAATAGTTAATGCACCTAATAAAATAAATAAGGCAGCCTAAAGCTGCCTTATTATGTGTATTGTTATTATCTTAGAATAGTGAATATTTAAGTGTAAGTGTATAATCTACACCTGCCCTAAAATTAAAGGTATCAATATCCCCACCTGCATTTTCCTGCACCCTCCTTATACGGCTGTTAAGCATATTCTCAATATTTACTCCTACAGTAAATTTCTCACCGATGGTAGTGTTTGATACAAAGTTTAATATTGGAATTCCTTTTTCTACTATATTGCCACGCCCGAATGAGCCAAGCGAATAAATCCTGTCATGAAAATAGTTTCCTACAAGTGATATAGTAGGCTTAACAAACCCATTATTTACTTTATATGTAAGGTCAGCGTTTACAATAAGAGGCGAAGCTCCCTGCAACGCGTCTTTATCTTCATTAAAGTTAACACTAAGTGTACCCTGTGCATCGCTGGCCACTTTGTCTGAATCAAGCTCTTGCTGTGAGTACATTACAGTAAAGTTTAGGCCGCCCAAAAACACATGGCGCTCATCTTCACCACTCTTCCATAGGTTTTTGCGTATTTCAAACTCTGCTCCGGCTACATAAGCATAACCTCCGGCATTTACAAATGTATTGTCATTAAGTACTGAGTTTAATAAAACCTGACTTATAGGATTTACAATATATTTACCAAAAGCTGTTGCTGATATCACCTCATCACCGCCCGGGAAAAGTTCCCACTTAATATCAAGATTATAATTGTCTGATGGTTTTAAGAAAGGATTACCCACAGAGTTTTCACCAACTCCTTCATACCTGAAAGGCGCTTTTTCTTTAAATTGTGGCAGTGTATAAGTTTTGCTTGCTGCTGCGCGAAAATTCTGTTTGTCGTTAAGCACATACTTGAGTGTTGCAGAAGGCAGGATATATAACTTATCAATTGTTGCATCATCAAAATCTACACCTGATAACGTGAAGTTTGTATCCCACTCTAGTTCCTGTAGCACCTTTTCTGCTCTAAGGCCTAGGGTGTAAGTAAGCTTGTCATTGAGGCTATGTTCAAACCCGGCGGTTGCTGCATGTACGTTCATATCCGCATTATAGGTAAACGGCCTGAGGCTTTGCAGCCTTCCGGTAAGTATATAGAACGTGTTGGGCTGATTTTGTGTTATGCCCAGATTCGAAGCATTTAAAAAAGTATCAATATTATTTTCATCAACACTGAAATTGTTATCTGACGCTATCCTAAAGTTAAATTGTGTAGCCTCAAAATCACGGCTTTTTATCCTTCCGTTGTATCCAAATGTAAGCTTCCCCTTATACATTTCGTCTTCAGCTTTCAGTACTTTATAAGAAAAAATTGCCTTTGCTGCGATTTCTTTCTCATCAATATATTGAAAGTACCTATTGTTTGTAGTGGGTGCAGCGCTGTTAAATGTATAATTGCCGTCAGTAAGTATCAGGTTGCTGGTAATCCTGTCGGGCTGGTCGGCATTTACTGTAGCGTAAGAGCCACCCCAGTTAAGGTCAAGCCGGTCATTAATGATATGCTTTCCTAAAAGCTGGTTTACCCATAGCTTGTTTTGGTCAGTAAGTGTCTGGCGCGTAAACTCAAATCGATCGTCACCCTGGCCTATAAATGTATCATACTCATTAACTGAACTTTTTGAAGCATTTACAAAAACCGAATTGGCCTTAATTGTGTGGTTAGCATTAATACGGTAAACCACATTGGCCATGGCGGTAGTCTTGGTGCTGAATTCAAAACGGTCTACATTATAAAAGTCAACCAAGATATTTGTATTTTCATTACTCACAATACGCTGGAAGCCATTACGGTAAGTGTAGCCGTTGCCATAGCCTGCAGTGGCAAAAAAGCTTATGCGGCTTTCATCATTAATATCAAAAGACTGACCGCCGGCAATATTAAAGTTGCCGTTTACAGGGTTACTCTCTGTATCCGGTGCCCAACGTGAACCAAAAGTGTATGCTCTTGTAGTTGTTGGTGTTTCAATATTATAAAACCCGGTTTTCTTTACATTATTGGCAATCCTGAAATCAGACCCGAAAGCTTTATCATTGAGCCCGCTGCCTATCTCAATTACCATATTGCCTTTGCCACTATGTTCTTTTGAAAATATGTCAACATTCGCTCCGCCTATGTCTCCGTATATTTCTTGCGTGAAGCTTTTATTAATGCCTACGCTTTGTATAATATCGGTTGAAAAAGATCAAGGGCTATGTTCTTGTTCTCCGGTTCATTTGAGGGTAGTGGCAGGCCGTTAAGGAATGTTCCGTTGTAGCGGTCGCCCAGCCCGCGCACAAATATGCCGCTGTTGCCCTCCTGTTTAGATATACCTGAAACTTTAGTTACGGCAGCCGCTGCATCGCTTACACCTTTACGGGTAAGTTCTTGTGCGCCTATATTAGTTTTAATCTCTGTAGCATTTTTCTGCTCCATCAACAGGGCGCTTTCCTTTTCGCGGTTTACGGTTGCCTGTATCACCACCTCTTCCATGGTAACGCTGCCCGATGTAAGGCTGCGGTTTATGGTTTTGGTTTCGCCTGCAGCAATGGTAAACGGCACTTCTACCGTTTCATATCCCATAAAGGCTATAACAAGTACGTGGCTGCCTGCAGGCACTTCAAGGCTGTACTTTCCGTTTTCATCGGTGTTTTCACCAATGCCGGTGCCTTTTATGCTAACGCTGGCAAATGGCAGCGTCTCGTTGTTCATGTCTTTATCAGTAATCGTCCCGGTTAGAGTACCCTTTTGCTGGGCAAACCCTAATGTTGTGATAAGCAGTAAGATAAATAAAATCTGGCGTTTCATCAGTGTGTTGTTTAATTTTGTGCAAAGAAACCCCGCGCATCAAAATTCTGTGTTACGTAAGTGTTACGTTTAGATTTACAGTTCTTTATCTTATTGTTAAGTCATTTAAATAATAGTTAAGCCGTTTGTTCATTTTGTATTATCTTTACCTTTACGGCCTAAAAGCGTATATCATTTATCTATGAAGAAAAAAGATATCAGGATCTTACTGGTTGATGACGAGCAGGATATCCTTGAAATTGTTGGCTACAACCTTTCTCAGGAAGGTTACCAGGTAATTACCGCATCAAATGGTAAAGAGGCCATCACTAAGGCTAAGAAAGAACTTCCGCACCTTATTATTATGGATGTGATGATGCCCGAGATGGACGGTATGGAAGCCTGTGAAAACATCAGGAAAATACCTGAGCTCAGCAACGTTATCATCACCTTCCTTACGGCGCGGAGCGAAGACTACAGCCAGGTTGCCGGGTTTGATGCCGGGGCTGATGACTACATTGCCAAACCGATAAAGCCGAAGCTGCTGGTAAGCAAAGTAAAGGCATTACTGCGCAGGCTTAAGGAAGATGAAAATAAAGAAGACATACTGCGCGTGGGCAATATTGAAGTGAATCGCGAAGAATATAAGATAATGCTTGAAGACCGCGAGATTGTGCTTCCGCGAAAGGAGTTTGAGCTATTTTACCTGCTGGCCAGCAAGCCGGGCAAAGTCTTTAAGCGCGAAGAGATACTTGATAAGGTATGGGGCAACGAAGTGGTTGTGGGCGGCCGCACCATAGATGTTCACATACGCAAGCTGCGCGAAAAAATTGGCGATGAGCTGTTTAAAACTATAAAAGGGGTGGGCTATAAGCTTGAGATTTAGTGGCGATAAAATTTAAGAAAACCTACAAATTTGCTGTAAAGTCAGCATTATACATCTCCATTTTCTCTGCCGGTTTCCTGGCCGGTATGCAATACTTTTATTTTCCTGAACTTACATGGAACGTCATAGGCACTTTTACCGGTGCCATTTTTGTATTTGCGTTTTTCATGCTGCAATACCGTGTAGAGCATTTCATTTATCGCAGGGTAAAGAAGATTTATGATGATGTATCATTGCTCGAGAGCAGCTCTTTCCGCAACAAGAGCATCACTACCGATATGGCTACGCTTACCCGTGAAGTAGAAAAATTTGCCCGGGATAAAAAGATTGAAATTGAAACCCTGAAAATACGCGAAGAGTACCGCCGTGAGTTCCTCGGGAATGTCTCTCATGAGCTGAAGACGCCGCTATTTACTGTGCAGGGCTACCTGCTTACGTTGCTTGACGGAGCTATGGGCGACAAGCAGCTACGAAAAAAATACCTGCAGCGCGCCGAAAAAGGAGTTGAGCGCCTTATTTATATTGTACAGGACCTTGACATGATAACCAAACTTGAGGTGGGCGACCTGAACCTTAGCTATACCACCTTTAATATTGTTGAGGTGGTGCAGAACGTGTTTGACCTGCTGGAGATGAAGGCTGATAAAAAAGGAATTATGCTGATGTTTGACGCAAAATACCTTAAGCCCATATATGTGTATGGCGATGTTGAAAAAATACAGCAGGTGCTTATAAACCTGGTGGTAAATGCCATAAAGTATGGCCGTGAGCATGGCACTACCGAAGTTAGCATTGAAGACTTTGTAAATAATAAAGTCATCGTCCGTGTAAAAGACAATGGCGAGGGTATTGAGAAAAAACATATACCACGGCTTTTTGAACGCTTTTACCGTGTCGACAAAAGCGGCGCCCGCAGCGAGGGCGGCTCCGGCCTGGGTCTTGCCATTGTAAAGCACATTATTGAAGGGCACGACGAAAAAATTTACGTAGAAAGCGAATACGGAAAAGGCTCTGAATTTTCTTTTACGCTGGAGAAGTCGGCGAAGTAGCTTTGGATATTGTCTTACCATACTGCGCTTCACGTAGAGTGTATTAGGTTATAAATGTAATTTAAACGCTTATATTTCAATACGATTACTTATGTTTGTAAAACAAATTGCGTTGCATAAACAAATAAATATTGTTAAAATGGTAAAAAAATACTTCGTACAATTATTGTTTCTTTTCATTACTGCACTATGCTATGCTCAGGCTCCCCAAGTACTATGGGATAAGTATTTTGGCGGCCAGGGCGGTGAGGCTATATCTATTGAAAAGACAGCAGACGGCGGTTTTATTATTGCCGGCACAGCACAAAATGCTCATGAAGATGCGGTAAATTTTGTGAACGGCCCTGATGTATTTGTAGTTAAAGTGAACGCCAATTTTGACAAGGAATGGTCATATTGCTATGGAGGGCAATACTATGAGAGTCCTTCAAAAATTATTCAAACCAGTGACGGCGGGTATGCATTTGCTGCTACAAAGTCAATTGCTGGTGCCAGTTTTAATGTATGGGTTGTTAAACTAAATACTGCAGGCCAGGTATCCTGGGAATACAATTTTGGTGGTAGCAATGAAGACTGGGCGTCAGATATTGTAGAAACCGCATCCGGAGATTTGGTGGTTTCCGGCTGGTCACGCTCATCGAATGGTGATGTGCTTTTAAATAAAGGTCTTGGAGATTACTGGATACTCAGGCTAAATCAAAACGGGATTAAACAGCAGAGTTTTACTTATGGCGGCACTGATGATGATAACGCAACATCACTAGTGGTTAACCCGGACGGAACCATGATAGTTGCCGGTGAAACTTTTTCAGAAAACAATAATGTCACGTGTCGTAATCCCAGTACGTGCGAATCAGATTTTTGGTTGATCAAACTTAGCGAGACCGGTATAATTTTGTGGGCGAAATGTTTCGGCTCTGTTTATTCGGGCACCAATTTCTTCAACCGTCCTGAAGCTATAATCCGGACCAATGACAATGGGTATATGATAGTTGGATATGGGCGAGACAATAGCGTGCAAAACTCTTTTGGAGGATTTGATTTCTGGGCAATAAAGATTGATGATAACGGCAACTTGCAATGGAAGAAAAATTACGGTGGGCAGGGAGATGATCGTGCTTACTCAGTAAGGCAAACTATAGACGGCGGCTATGTAATTGCAGGATCATCATGGTCTAATGATGGGCAGGTATTGGTAGATTTTGCTTCAACATATCTTTCATCTTTGCAAAACGGATGGGTAATAAAAGTTGATGGAAACGGCAATCTGGAGTGGCAGAAAGCCATTGGGGGTGACTTTAGCGTGGACTATCTTAATGATTTAGTAGAAATAAGTGACGGAGAATTCGCAGCTATAGGCCGCCCGGGATTGGAATCAAACAACCACACAGCAAATAGTGCCGGCAGACGATTCTGGATTGTCCGTCTTTCACAAAATGCTATGTCTACCAATACACCTGGTTTAAAGTCACTCAGTGTTTATCCGGTTCCGGTGGGCAATACATTGCATATTGATTCGGGGCAGGAGGTAAAAAAAGTATCTGTTTGTGACATTAGCGGCAGAAACATCTTTACGGTGTCGGCCCAAAATATTACTGAAATCTCTACAGTTAACCTTATGCCAGGCATATATAATGTTATTATTGACACCGATACCGGGGCAGCGGTTAAAAAGATTACTAAGGGGTTGTAGAATATATGTGAACGCAGCAAATTTTAAAATATCATGAAAGTCATTACGCTGCTTCTCCTGCTTTTTATATCATCTTCCTACGCGCAGGATAAATCCCTTGAACAACTTGTTGCCGAAAATAAAGGAAAAGTAATACTCATCGACTTTTGGGCCAGCTGGTGCAAACCCTGCCGCGAAGAGTTACCGAAATCTATAAAACTGCACGAAAAGCTGAAAGACAAGCAAATGGTTTTTATGTACATCTCTACTGATAAGAATAAAAGCGACTGGGAGAAAGCTTCAGAAAAAGAGAATATACATCAGGAAAAATACAATCTTTGGAACATAAAGCGCGATGGTCGGTTTGCCGAGTTGCAGATAAAAATGATACCGCGCTATATGCTCATTGATAAAAAAGGAAATATTGTAAATGCCGATGCCGCGAGGCCGGGCAGCTCAGAATTGCGCAAAGAGATAAATAAATATCTTGCTGAGTAACTCGTGGTTTAGATTATGAATGGCTTAACTGATAGCACTAAACAAGCTTAGAGACAGCTTCACTCTGACGGCTGAGTGAAGAGTGACCTTTGTGAAACTCTGTGCTTCTTTGTGCATCTCTGCGGAATAACTTCAGCTTGAATAGCTATGTTATCTATGTGTTTTAAAAGTTTATCAGTATTTCAAAGAACCTTTCCTCAAAACTCACTTCAAAACTTTTTGCAAGGTTACGGCGGCAATTTTCGAAACACGTTACAAAACCCGTTCAAAAATTAACCGTTCATCGATTATTTTCTTGAGAAGAAACGGGGCTGCATAATTGTCATGTCTATAGTTCTAAATAATATCTGTTAAAGAGATGTTAAGGTGTTAGATTACCTTGCATAGGGTATATACCATAAAAGCAAAAATCCGCACACTTTTCAGCCTGCGGATTACTGCTTTGTGGGAAATTAAGATAGCTTTAGTAGTCTAAATTTTTTAGTATTTGATTATCAGTTCTTTAATAATACCCCGAACCTTTGGTTCAGCGCTTTGGGCAGCCAAAAGTACCTCATCATGGCTTATCTCTTCAATCGCATCTTCACTCCCTATGTCCGTAATCACCGAAATGCCGAAAACTTCCATGTTCATATGCCGCGCCACAATAACCTCCGGCACGGTTGACATTCCCACGCAGTCGGCCCCGAGCACTTTCACCATGCGGTACTCACTGAGCGTTTCAAAAGTTGGCCCCTGCAGCCCAAGGTAAATGCCGTCTTTCACGTCAACGCCCATATTCACGGCTATTTCTTTAGCTTTAGCAATCATTTTACGGCTGTACGGTTCACCCATATTTACAAATCTCGGCCCAAACCTTTCATCGTTTTTTCCACGCAGCGGATGTTCCGGCATCAGGTTAATATGGTCATAGATATAAACAATATCGCCCACTTTATAAAACGGATTCACCCCGCCTGAAGCGTTGCTCACAATAAGTTTTTCTACGCCTAAAAATTTCATAACCCGCACAGGGAAAGTCACTTCAGTCATGCTGTAACCCTCGTAATAATGAAAACGCCCCTGCATGGCTACTACATTATTTCCGCCAATTTTACCGAAAATGAGCGCACCTTTATGCCCCTCGACAGTTGATGTCGGGAAGTTCGGTATTTCGCTGTAGGGCAGGGTATGCTCAATTTCAATGTCTTCGGTAAAACTCCCCAAGCCCGAACCGAGGATAACGCCGTATCTTGGTGTAAAGCCAGTTTTTTCAGTGATATAGCTAACGGTTTCCTGTACTTTTTCCCACATAATTTATAATAGTTTCGTTGAATTTATCACTACCCGTTAAGAAATCCGTACGAATCGGAAGATAATACAGCCGGTCGTTCGAAACTTTCCCGCGAAGGCGCATATAGTCTTTTTCAGTAGTGATTATTAATTGGTTAAAGTTATTTAGTTCTTGTATTTCATCCGGTGTAAAATCATGATGGTCAGGGTATTGCTTTAAAATATCACCATCAATTTTAAGGTGTTTGAAAAAAGGCTCCGGCTTAGCTATCCCCGCCACAAGGATTTTGGGTTGATGCTTTATGTCTTCAACATTGAGCCTGACTGTTTCATTATAAACCTGCCTGTCATAAGCAATTGTAGTGAAATACACCTGCTGGCCAGGCTGTAGCTTTAATTTTGATGTAATGCGTTGCTGCTCAGCTGCTGAAAGACCTGCCGGGCATTTAGTTACAAGAATCACATCAGCTCTTTCGGCGCCCGTTTTACTTTCGCGCAAATTTCCTGCAGGTAAAATATGGTCATCGACATATAAATCGCCGTATGCAGTAAGCAATATATAAAATCCTGCTTTTACACGTCGGTGCTGGTAAGCATCGTCAAGTACAATTGCTTGCGGTTGAGGAGTTAAGGCAATTAATTTAGTGATTCCATTTACACGGTCGGCATCTACCGCCACGCGTACATTCGGAAATTTGCTGTAAAACTGGTAAGGTTCATCACCCAAAATGTCAGGCCCTGAAGCCTCACTGCCCAACACGAAACCTTTTGATTTTCTTTTATAGCCGCGGCTTAGTGTTGCGAGCCTGTAGTTTTCTCCTAAAAGCCTAATGAGGTACTCCGTCATTGGGGTTTTGCCTGTGCCGCCGGTGCTGAGGTTTCCTATGGCAATTACCGGGAGCGGAAATGCATATGATTTTAGTATTGACTTATTGTATAGCCAGTTGCGGATGCCTGTTATAATGCCATAAATAATAGCAAACGGATATAGCAATAGGCGAAGCTGCTTCATAAAAGCAAATGTACATTTTAAAAATAAATTCCATAAAAAAACTGCCCGAAAGCAGTTTTACTGAAACAAGAAAAAATTAATTTCTTGTAAATGTTTCAACCCAATATTCGGTAGTTCCGTTTACTGCTTCTGCCTGGCGCAGCCTGAGGGTAGTAGATGTAACCGATTCTATTTCATACGTATTGGCACTTGATCCTGTGCCAAATGTTATAAAATTATTATTGACTGAATAGGTGGATGTGTTTGAAATTTCCTGGCAATTTTCTTCGCTATATTCATTAATCCTGTAGCTGTTGTCTGTTCCGAGGACAATATTGTCTTTTGAACAGCCGGCGGTGTGCAATGTATAGTTTACCAGAAAATCTTCACCTGCAATTGACTGGCCTTGTTGCGAATAATACCATTTGCCTGTAATGGGTGGCTGCGCTGCAATTGTGCGCTCGGTACTGTCGTCACTGCAAGATGCAAGCACCGCAGCAAATAACAGACATAGATATAATTTTATTTTTTTCATGTCAATTTAAGTATTTCTGCAAACTTAAAATATTTATTGAACAGGCCATAAAAAAAGCTGCCCGAAAGCAGCTTTTTACTCAAAAAACACAAACAATTATTGTTGTCTTGTGTAAGTTTGTACTTCATAGTACGTTTGGCCCTCCATAGTTTGAGCCTGACGTATTCTCATTGTGTTTTCAGTTACTGATTCAATCTCCCATGTATCAGCACTTGCTCCTGTTCCGAAAGTAATGCTGCTGTTACCCATTGTATATGTTGAAGATAAAACCTCTTCTTCTGTACAACCTGTTGCAGCAGTTTCATACTCATATTCTTTGTAGCTGTTATCAGTACCTAATACCATGTTGTCTTTCTCACAGCCTTGTGTATGGAAAGGATAGTTGGTAAATCCTACATCCTGACCCATAAAGTTTGTACCTTGCTGAGCATAGTACCATTTTCCTGTGATTGATGCTTGTTGTGCAGGAGCATCACCATCATCGTCGCTACATGATGTAAATGCAAAACCTGCAACCATCAATCCGCAAAGGAGTAACCTGAATTTTTCATTTCGTAAATAAGTTTAAAATTGTTGTTGGTTTTGCAAACACAGAAGAATAAATTAATTAAACAACAAAAAAATTTAAGAATAATGCAACAATTTAGTATTTGTAGCGATAATATTAATTTGTGTGTTCATTTTCAATGAGTTGCAAATTTAAGATTGAGAGAATATTTAAAACAGTATTTTAGCCCTATGAAAATTAAAGAAATAATTTCACATCTTGAAGCCATGGCGCCGCTGGCTTACGCTGAAGATTTTGATAATGTTGGGCTGCTTGCTGGCAACGCAGAAGCTGAAGCAACAGGGGTGCTTGTATGCCATGACGCGCTTGAAACTGTTATTGATGAGGCTATTGCCAAAAAGTGTAATATGGTAGTATGTTTTCATCCTATATTGTTTTCCGGACTAAAGAAAATTACAGGCAAAACTTATGTAGAGTGGTCTGTAATCAAAGCTATTAAGAACGACATTGCCATATATGCGGTGCACACAGCCCTTGATAATCATAAAGAGGGTGTGAATAAGATAATGTGTAATGCGCTGGGGCTTAACAATACTAAAGTCCTAGTGCCAAAAGATAACTTCATTACAAAACTGGTGACTTACACCATTCCCGAAAATGCTGTAAAATTACGCAATGCCTTATTTGATGCAGGTGCCGGACAGATTGGAAATTATGAAAATTGCAGCTTTAATTCGCAGGGTATAGGTACATACCAGGGCAATGCCGGCAGTGACCCTGTAATGGGTAATGTGGGTGAATTTGTTGAAGCGAAAGAGGTTAAAATTGAAGTTACTTTTGAAAAGCACCTTGAGGGCAAAATCCTGAAAGCGCTATTTCAAAACCATATTTATGAGGAAGTTGCCTATGAGTTATACGGCCTGAAAAACAGTCATCAAAATATTGGCCTGGGTATGACAGGTGAGTTTGAAGTGCCTATGGATGAGATGCAATTTCTTGGCCTTGTAAGGGACAAAATGCAAACAGGCGGCATAAGGCACACGGCTTTTACCGGCAAAAAAATTAAAAAAGTGGCCGTGCTTGGCGGTTCGGGCGCTTTTGCAATAAAAAATGCAATTGCATCAGGCGCAGATGCTTATCTCACTGCCGACCTGAAATATCATAATTTTTATGAAGCGGAGGGAAAGTTGCTTCTGGCGGATATAGGGCATTATGAATCAGAACGTTATACAAAAAATTATATAGTTGATTATCTTACGAAAAAAATGCCTAATTTTGCAATCATTTTATCGGAAGAAAATACAAATCCAGTTAAGTACTTTTAAATTATGGCGAATACCAAGGAATTAAGTGTGGAAGAGAAGCTAAGGGCACTTTATGATTTACAGTTAATCGATACAAGGATTGACGAAATACGCAATGTAAGGGGCGAACTGCCGCTTGAAGTGGAGGATCTTGAAGATGAAGTTGCCGGGCTTACCACAAGGCTTGAAAAGCTGAAGGCTGACCTTGAGACCATCAATGACCAGATACGCGACAAAAAGAGCGCTATTGAAGAGCACCAGGCCGCTATTAAAAAGTATACTGAGCAACAGAAAAATGTTCGCAATAACCGGGAATTCAACTCACTAAGCAAAGAAATTGAATTCCAGGAACTTGAGATACAGCTTGCAGAAAAGCACATCAAAGAGATGAAAGCTTCTATTGAGCATAAGAAAGAAGTTATCGCGCAAAGCGAAGAAAAACTTGAGGCTAAGTCAACCCATCTTGGCCACAAAAAATCTGAGCTGGATGCTATTATGGCTGAAACTCAGAAAGAAGAGCAGTTCCTTATAGCTAAATCTGAAGAGTTCGCTTCGCAGATAGAAGACAGGCTTATTGCGGCTTACAAGCGCATCCGTGGCAGCGTGCGTAACGGCCTTGCGGTAGTTTCTATTGAAAGGGGAGCTTCAGCAGGATCGTTCTTCACCATCCCGCCTCAAACACAAATGGAAATTGCTTCACGCAAAAAGATCATTACTGATGAGCATAGCGGAAGGATTCTTGTAGACAGCTCGCTTGCTGAAGAAGAAAGAGAGAAAATGGAACAGATGTTCGCTAACATATAATGCACTATCCCGCTTCGGCGGGATTTTTTTATACATGCCCAAATTCCTTTCCACCCTAATAAAACGCAGCCTTGGCGCTTATATAAACCTATTGGGTTACATAAGCCCTGAAAGAGCTACAAAAATGGCATATAAGTTCTTTAGTGAACCAAGGGATGGCAGGCTCTTAAAGGATGCGCTGCCGGAAGTATTGCAGCAGGCAGAAGCCGAAGTAATTTATGACGGTGATGCACATATTACACTATATAGATGGAAGGGTAACGCAACAACAGTATTACTTGTTCATGGATGGGAGAGCAACGCCTCACGCTGGGAACAGATGCTGGACTATCTTCGACCCACAGGCTGTACGGTAATGGCGCTTGACGCCCCTGCACACGGGCTTTCGTCAGGTACATCATTCAATATTCCGGGCTATGCTGATTTCGTAGATATCGTAGTACGCCGGTACACACCGCAATACCTTGTGGGGCATTCACTCGGCGGCGCTACATCACTTTATTATCAATCACGCCACCCATACAACAGCATAAAAAAGATGGTGATACTCGGTGCGCCGTGTGACCTTGACACCATCCTGCTCAATTACCGCACTATGCTGGGGTTAAATGAAAGGGTACGGCTGCTTATGGACACTCATTTCAAAACGCAGTTTAAAATTAACACTGAAGAATTTAGCTGCGGGCTTTTTGCAAAAGAACTGAAAACTGAAGGTTTACTGGTTCACGACTGTGATGATGAGATTGTTGCTTATGCCGAAGCTGAAAAGATTGCAGAGGCATGGCCGTCCGCAGAATTTATTACAACAAATGGGCTGGGGCACAGCCTGCATGATGCTGTTTTGTACAAGCAGATCATAGCATTTCTTTTTGATGCAAAAGCTGTAACTTTGCCGGATGGAAGAACTGAAACGCCTGAATAAATACATATCTGAAACCGGATTTTGCTCCCGCCGTGAGGCTGACAGGCTGATTGAAGAAGGCCGTGTTACCCTTAATGGCAAGGTGCCTGAAATGGGTACAAAAGTTGCCCCTGATGATATAGTGCGTGTTGATGGTGAATTGATCGGCGCCAAAGCCAATAAGCTGATTTACCTGGCATTTAATAAACCTGTAGGTATTGAATGCACTACAAATCCCGATGTGCGTAATAACATCGTTGATTACATTAATTACCCCACGCGCATATTCCCTGTAGGACGCCTTGATAAAGCCAGTGAAGGCCTTATTTTCATGACGAATGACGGCGACATAGTAAACAAGATACTTCGCGCGCGCAACAATCATGAGAAAGAATATATTGTTACGGTTAATAAGCCTATTACCGACCGGTTTATACAGCGGATGAGTAAAGGTGTACCGATTCTTGACACTATTACTCGTGAGTGTGAGGTAGAGCAGGTGAGCAAATATGTTTTCAGGATAATCCTAACACAAGGCTTAAACCGCCAGATACGCCGTATGTGTGAATATCTTGGCTACGAAGTAACTGCACTGAAACGTATCCGTATCATCAATATATCGCTTGATGTGCCAAAAGGGCGTTACCGCGAACTCACACCTGCAGAGATAAAGCAGCTTAATCAGCTGATTGAGCCGTCAAGCAAAACTGAGGAGGCGAGTTTGCCCCGAACAAGAAAATAGTCATAAGGCATAAGCCACAAATTTAGCTTCCTCATAATGCGCCCTAGACAAGCTCAGAATGACGGCTTTCCTCTGCTATCTGAGTCAGTCATGCTGAGCCTGTCCAAGCCTGGCAGTACACTTGACAGCTTAAATGAAATCTGTGGCAATCAGTCAAATCTGTTCAATCCTTGTTCCTTTAAATTCAAAAAATCCGCACCTTTTCAGGTAGCGGATTCTTCACATAAAAATTGGGTTAGTTAGGTTCTCCTAGTAGTAAGTAAAGCGCCTTACTTTTGCAATGTATTTTGCAAGGCGTATTACCTGGTGGCTGTAGCCGTACTCATTATCATACCACACATATAGTACGATGTTCTTTCCGTCAGAGCTCACAATCGTAGCGTTGCTGTCATAAATTGAAGGTTGTGCCGTACCTACGATATCGCTTGATACAAGCTCGTTGTTCATAGAGTACTTAATCTGCTCAACAAGTTCACCTTCAAGAGCATAACGCTTCATAATTTCGTTGATTTCCTCAACAGATGTAGGCTTTTCAACCTCAAGGTTAAGCACCACCAAAGATCCGTTTGGTACCGGTACCCTGATGGCATTGCTGGTAAGCTTGCCTGCAAGTGACGGTAAAGCTTTTGCTACTGCACTGCCGGCACCGGTTTCAGTAATAACCATGTTAAGGCCTGCAGCACGCCCGCGGCGGTATTTTTTATGCATATTATCAACCAGGTTCTGGTCGTTTGTATATGCATGAATCGTTTCAAGGTGGCCTTTTACAACACCAAGTGTATCTTCAACCGCTTTAAGAATAGGCGTGATAGCATTGGTTGTACAAGAAGCAGCCGAGTAAATGTCTACTTTCTCAGGATTGTGTTCTTCGTGGTTAACACCGTAAACAATATTCGGCACACCTTTACCGGGAGCAGTAAGCAGCACCTTCTCCACACCTTTAGAAGTAAGGTGGCGTTTCAGTGCTTCTTCAGTTGTGAAAGCGCCTGTATTATCTATAAGCAGGGCATTTTCAATACCATATTTTGTATAGTCAATATCTTCAGGCTGACTGGCAGTGATTATATGTACCGTAGTGCCATTTACAATAAGCGCATTATTCTCCGGGTCGGCAACAACGCTGCCCTGGAAATCACCATGTATAGAGTCATAACGCAGAAGTGAAGCACGTTTTTCAAGTAATGTGGCATCACTCTTATCACGAACTACAATAGCTCTTAGGCGCAGCTGTGTGCCTTTGCCTATCTTGCTCATCATTTCGCGGGCAAGAAGCCTTCCTATACGCCCAAAACCATAAAGCACAACATCTTTAGGCTGTATGTTTTTGCTTGCTTTTGCGCCTTTAAGCTTATCAATTACAAATGCTTTAGCATCGTTATACTTGTCATCTTCAAGGTGATACTCATAAGTAAGGCGGCCAATATCTATACGTGAAGGCGGTAAGTCAAGGCTTTCAATTGCCCTCGCAATCTCAACGGAGTCAAAAACATTGATAGGCTTCTGTACAAATTCGCCGGCATATTCATGCAGGTTCATAATGTCACTAACATTGCGGTCTATCAGCTGGTTACGGAAGAGTACCATTTCGATAGATTTTTCATACCATAGATCGCTTACGATCTTGATAAACTCAACTGCCGCGCGGCGCCTGTCGGCCTGGAAAGACAGCTCTTTTTCGTATAAAACGTTGTTGTTCATGAAGTGTAGTTGTTGTTTGACTGCTGCAAAAGTATAGATTTCAAACGTTTTCGTAAAATAAAAAGGCTACAACATGCAACGATTTGCGAAAAGTATACAAATCAGACATAAAAGCTTTTCACCTGAATGATAATCTTAAGTTAAGGCAGAAATTTTGGCAGAAATTTTAGCATTTGAATGATAATTTTATAATATAAAAACTTTAGCTATGAACACTTTATACAACAATAAGTTATTATATATTTTGCTGGTTGTTATACAGATAGCAAATGCACAAATAGACTATCAGGAAAACTTTTCCAATGGTGCCGTAGGCTGGACGGGTAGTGGTTTTGAAACAACATCTGTGGCAGATTGCTCAGGCAATGGCGCTATACGTGCGCGGGTCAACAAAAGTATTTCCCAAAATAAGACAATAACAGCTGTGTCTGCTCCGCTTGGGGTGAGTGACGGGAGCAATGCGCTGCTGCAATACAATATCAGGCTTTTAGCCTATGATGCTGCGGTACCACAGTATGCGCTCCCAAATACCGATTTTGGCCGCATAACACTTGAAACGGGTGTTAGCGCAAATGGGCCCTGGGCAATAATTGACAGGATAGATATATCAAACTATACACCTACAGCTGATTGCATACACAGGACAGCAAATGTGCAAGTACCCGAAGGCCAGCAGCTTTTCCTCAGATTTTCTGCCGTACCGGGAACAGCTTTTAATACTGACTACTATGTTTATGTTGATGAGATAAGTGCAGTGCAGGGGGTGTTAGCAGAAACCCTTTCAGGAAATACCCTGGCATCGGCATATATCAATCCGGGTGATAACTATCTGCATTTGGAATTTAATGCTCCTGTTGATGAATGGGCGATCTTTAATATGCAGGGCCAGCAGGTAACAGTACGAGATATAGACGGCAATGGTACGCGCCTTGATATTTCAGGACTTGCTTACGGAAATTATATGATAAAACTGCGCGCTGCCGACAGGATTGAAACACTGAATATCATGAAGCAATAAAACCTCTCTTGAACATGGCGCTTATGTTTAAAAAGTAAGGGCTGCCTCACTTTTGAGACAGCCCCTTTTTCAATTTATTCTTTTTCTCCTTTTTGTTCTTTCTTCCCCACCAGATAATGAAACCTGTAACAGGCAGCATACCGCAGATAAAACTGGCTATGAACGCAATTATTTTACCGGGAATGCCAAGTATGGCGCCCACGTGTACATCATAATTGGCCATAATCAATTTTTCGCCAAAGTTCCGCTCTTTGTGGTGCTCTGTATGGAGAAGTTTTCCGGAGTACTGGTCAAACTGCAAGTGATGGTATACATAATACAGCCCCGGATATTGCTGTACATACACATCGATAGCTGCTTTAGGGTCGGCGGGTTTGCCAATGCTTAGGCCTGCCGCATCATTAAAGTTTTTTACCGTATATGCATAAGCTTTTTCCAGCGCTACATCGGTATCACCTTTGGGCGCTTCAGATTTTTTAATAACTTCTACGGGTGGTGTTGTGCTTTGGGCGCCGGCGACATACACAATTGCCTTAAACCATGTAAAAGCCCAAACCATACCTGTAAAGGCTACAATTATGGCTATAAAAGAAATGTAAAAACCGAATATGTTGTGAATGTCATAATTCTTCCGGCGCCATTTTGTTGAATCTTTCCATATAAACCTGAAGCGCTGTTTCCTTGATGCTTTGTTTTTAGGCCACCACAATATAATGCCGGTAATAAGCATCACAACAAATATCAATGTGGCGTAACCAACAATTGGCTGGCCAATATCATCGGTGAGCAAAAGGCTCCAGTGCAGCATTTTCACTATGTTGAAAAAATCTTTTTCTTCGTTATAAATACCCAGGATTTTACCTGTATACGGATCTACATATATGTGGTAGTAGTAATCAATTTTATCAAAATACCAAATTGATTCAGTATTCTCATTTACCTTATAGCAATGAAATTCCACTGAGCGTGCAGGATCTTTATAAACATGTGCATCGCCCAGGTCAATCGTGTCACCAACTGCCGCGTGCATTTTATTCCAAATCTCGCTAACAGGCAATTTTTTCTCTTTTACATGAGGTACATAAATAGCGTCATGCCTTTGCCAGGTTATTATTTCCTGGCTAAATGCATAAATACACCCGGTTATTGACAACATTAAAACAATGAGCCCGGATGTAAGTCCGAGCCAAAGGTGGATCTTGCTGATCCAGTATTTTGATTTTTTCTTTTTCTTGTCTTTTACCATTCGGCAGGTGTATAAGTAAAGCATCTCCCCCGAAGAAAAGATGCTTATTTTAATGTTTAAAAATTATAGCTAAGGCTTGCAGCAAATGCCCTTAACCTTTGAGGGTTGATGGTTGACCACCCCTTATAATATTCTACATTACCTATGTTGTCAAGTTTCAGGGTAAGTGTGAAATCATTTATTGTGTAGAAAGCAGATGCATTGAAGACAGCATATTCAGGCAGGGTGAAAGAGCCTACGTTCCTGTTGAATATCTTATTCTCACTGGCGTAATTACCTCCAAAACCAAGGCCAAATCCGTTTAACGCACCCTGGCTAAACTTATAGCTTGTCCAGAAATTTAACAGGTTGCGTGGCCCTGAACTCTCCGGCCTGAAGCCTACGAAAGATGGGTCGCCCATAGATAGCTTACTGTCATTATAGCTGTACCCTGCAAGTATGCTCCATCCGTTTAGCGGTACTGCAATTATACTGGCTTCAAAACCTTTGCTGCGTTGTTTACCATCTTGCATGTTAGAAACTTCAACAGGGCCGTTGTAAAGCTGGTATACCATATCGCTTACCTCAATATTGTAGTAACTGAGGGTTGCTGTAAGCCTGTTGCTAAACAGGTCCAGTTTAGTGCCAATTTCAAATTGGTTGGCTTGTTCAGGCTTGAAAGTTCTTGGGGTTACCGCGCCTGCTGCATTCCTGTCTTCGCCCGGTGCAACATTTACAAAGCCATTCATATAGTTTGCAAATACGGCAACCTTATCAAGCACCGGCTGAAATATAATACCAAATTTTGGTGATAGCGCGGTTTGAAGGAAATCATCGCGATCAGTAACAACATTTCCTTTGTTTGAAAAACGGTCAATCCTTAAGCTTGCCATAACCGAAAGGTTATCGAATATATTAAACACATCCTGGGCATAGGCACTGAAAATTTCTTCTTTTGTTTTTAAAGGTGCTATTTGCCCGTCGGCTAGCAATGCGTCAGTTCCTGCCTGTGTAAGTATACCTGTATCATCTCCATACTGGCCCGCCTGTGTAATGCCCTGCCCGGTAATAAAATCTGTAAATTGCGAAAGGTTGCGGCCAACATATACGTAACCGTTAGGCACATACGGACTGCTGTTGTTTACAACGTTACGGTTGAAATAGTCAAAGCCTACAACAACCCTGTTCCTGAAATTGCCTATCCTGAAATCACCAATAAAGTTTTGCTGAATATCTGTACCATAAGTTTCAGAATTTTGCTTGCTCATATACCGGCCAAAAACAACACCTTCAGTTACTGTAGTGAATTGCGAAACTTCATACAGATAAGAGTAATATCCGTCAGATTTTGTTGAAGTTTTTGAAACTACTGTTTGCGATGTCCATTCAGGAGATATCTGGTAGTTCATCTGCGCCTGCAGGTTAAAGGTATTATTATCTATATACAGATCGTTACCTGTGTAAGAACGCTTGTGGTCATAGCCAAATTCATTTATATCATTAACCCTTAGCTCAATACCCCTGTCTAAGAAAAGCATTGTAGGGTTGGTGCTGCGTCCGTCAAAAAACTCTGTGTTTATAAAAAACGAAAGTTTGTCTGTAGCCTGGTAAGTTAGCGATGGTGCAATAAATAAAGACTTCCTGAAACCTGCATCCTGGTAGCTGTTTTCTGTGTGCTGGGCAGCGTTAAGCCTTACTGCCACCTTTTTTCGGCGCCAAGAGATGTATTTACATCTACTGCAAAGCGGTTAAGGCCATAAGTACCGCCTGAATAATTTATATTGCCACCGAAAGTGCTGAAAGGCCTTTTGGTGTTAACATTGATAAGGCCGCCATATGATATTAGGCTGCTGCCAAATAGCGTACCCGATGGGCCTTTTATAACTTCTATACTTTCAATATTAGCAGGGGTCCGGCGAGCCATTGGTAATAGCAGGAAGTCCATTTACCATTGTAGGCTGCACTGCAAATCCGCGAAGCGAATAATAGCCTGCACCATCGCTGCCACGACCTGTAGATTCCCAAAGCTTGTCAATACCGGGTGCATTTTTAAGTGCATCATCAAAGTTTGTAACAACCTGCTCTTTAAGGATTTCGGCTGTAATTGTATTATATACCTGCGGGTTTTCAATGTTTTTGAGAGGCATTTTTGAAACAACCTTACTGCTTTCCCGGGTATATTTAACTCTATTTGCTTCTATAACAACTTCGTCAAGGTCCTGGCGGTTTGCCGATAATGTAAAATCACGTTTTACCGATTCCCCCTCAGCTATTGTAATGATCTCTTCAACCGTAGTTATGCCTATCGAAGATATGCGTATAGTATAAGTGCCGGGTTTTACGTTTTTTAGTTCATATTGGCCACTTTCGTTTGATACTGTAGAATATACAGTGTTCTTTAATGCAACAGTAATATTTTCTGCAGCTGAATTATCACTAAGAATGATTGTACCGCTGATACTGCCCCTGCTTTGAGCCAGCATCATTACCGGTATAAGAAACAAAAGGCAAAACAACAGCTTTTTTGTAATGGTATCCATGTTGTATATTGGGTGTTTTATTAATCGGCGGCAAAGGTAGGCATGCATATTATATAAGTCAAACTATTTTTAATTATTCTAAATAAATTTATAAATCTTATCATTTGTTGTTGGTGTATATTCTTAATGAGAAAGCATAAAAAAGCCTCCATTAGGAGGCTTTGAAATATAATATGTAAAGAAATTAATGCTTGGTTGTAAAACCGTCATCGCTCAGTTCACGGTGCTCATAATCGGCAACCATTTCAGCCGCATAGTCAGTAGGTTCTTTTTTCGAAAACCTTCGGATAAGGCTGTCAAAGATAGAATATACTACCGGAACTATGATAAGGGTAAGAAACAGCGAGCTCACAAGCCCCCCGATAATTACCCAGGCAAGGCCATTGTTCATCTCTGCTGCACCGCCTTTGGCAAGTGCAATCGGAATCATACCAATAACCATTGCAATGGTTGTCATAAGGATAGGGCGCAAACGGGCATGGTTAGCTTGTACAAGCGCGTTAAATGTTGTTTCGCCTTCTTCTTTCCTGTGATTGGTAAAGTCAACAAGTAATATTGCATTTTTACATACAAGGCCGATAAGCATAATGATACCCAAGATGGTAAATATGTTAAGGGAATTGTTTGTTAATGCAAGTGCCAGTAACGCACCGATGAATGACAACGGAACCGAGAACAATACCACAAACGGATACACAAAGCTGTTATAAAGCGCCACCATTACAAGGTAAACCAGTACTATGGCAGCAAGCAAGGCAATACCCAATGTTCCGAAACCTTCGCCCTGCATCTCCATGTCACCACCCCATACATAGCTTACTCCTGCAGGTGTTTCTTTATTTAAGAAATTTGCCTGCCAGTCGGCAATTACAGAGCCCACAGGGCGCCCTACAGACTGGCCTTGTACTGTTACCGATGCACTCTTGTCACGCCTTTCAAGCAATGACGGACCAGAACCTTCAGTAATCGAAGCAAATTGAGACAGTTTTATTTCCTGGCCATTATTGTTTACAAACGTAAGGTTACGTACATCGTCTATATTCATACGGTTATATTCACCAAAACGAATGTTGATGTCATACTCATATTGCCCGGCACGGAATTTACCATCGGTATTACCGTTGAAAGCCGTTTGCATTGTTAAACCTACCATTTGCAGGTCTAAGCCAAGCGCCGACATCTTATCACGGTCAACCTGGACGTTTACTTCCGGAGATCCTGACTCTGATGTAAGCTTGATTTCTGTGGCACCTTCAATTTTGGCCAGTTCGGCAGCAGCTTTGTTTGCATATGCCATAGCACTTTCAAGATCATTGGCTGTTACGGTAAGTGCAATTGGCGCATCATCAGCACCACCCATAATACTTACCGGCACCGTTTTTATTTTAGTGCCCACCAAAACCTTTTCAAGTTCACGCTTGGTTTTTGCTGCGTACACAAACGAGTTGTCTGCACGCTTCTCTGCATCAACCAGTGTTACGGTAATTTCAGATTTGTAAGCAGTACCCTGTACACCGCCCGAAAAACCTTCGCTGGTCTGGCCCACGGTAGTAATAATACTTTTTACTGCCGGCTGTGCCGCAAGGAATTTTTCAGCTTTTTGGGTCATGAAGTTCGTCTGCTCAAGCGATGCATCTTTAGGCTGTTCCATCTGTACAATAAACTGGCCCCTATCAAGCTTAGCGAAGAATTCTCCACCTACAAACGTCCCTGCAACAAACAGTGATAAAACAAACAGTAATATAGCTACACCAAGACTTGCTAATTTAGTGCCCCGGCTTTTAAGCGACCATTTAAGGATATCTGTAACCCAGGCGGTGAATCGGTCAAGCCCACGCTCAAATCCAAGGATGATGCGGCCGAAAATTGATTTATTTGTAAGGTGTTCCAGCTTACCAAAGCGTGATGACAACCATGGAATAAGTGTAAATGATGATAATAGTGACAGCAAGGTGGCAATTACAACCACTACGCAGAATTGTGTAATGATGTTACTTACAAGGCCTGAACTCATAGCTATCGGGAGGAATACAACCACGATTACCAATGTAATGGCCGATACTGTAAACCCGATTTCGGCAGTACCGTCATAAGCGGCGCGAACACGGTTCTTACCCATTTCCATGTGTCGGTAAATATTTTCAAGCACCACAATTGCGTCATCCACAAGAATACCCACCACGAGTGACAGGCCAAGAAGGCTCATCAGGTTCAGGGTATATCCCATTAAATAGATACCGATGAATGTAGCAATAAGCGATGCAGGGATAGATATCATCACTATAAGCGCATTCCTTAAGCTGTGAAGGAAAAATAACATCACAAACGCCACAAGGAAGATAGCAATGAAAAGGTCGTGTATAACAGCGTCAGCAGCTACAAGCGTAAACTCTGAAGTATCGTTAGCTATCTCAAGCTTTAGACCTTCTTTGCTGTAATCCTTTTCTATTTTGGCAATGGCAGCATGCACATCCTCACTTACCTGTACCGCGTTGGCTTCGGTTTGTTTGGTTATCTGTATTGCAATAGCGCTGCCCTGATTAACACGCGCAATTTTGTCAGCTTCTTTTTGGCTGTCCTGCACATCGGCAATCTGCCCAAGGCGCACCTGAATGCCGTTTTTGTCTGACACTACAAGGTTACGCATTTCCTCAACCGTGCGGTATTTACCTGCAAGGCGCACAAGCATTGAGCTTTCACGCGTCTTTACACTACCGGTAGGGAAGTCTAAGTTACTGCCAAGAATTGCCTGTTGTATCTGCGGGATGCTCAGGCCATAACCTTTTAGCTTTTCTGCATCAAGGTTTACCTGTATCTCACGCTCCTGTCCACCCACAAGCGTTACCTGTGCCACACCCGGTACGCGGGCAAGTATTGGCTCTATCTTTTTATCAAGAAGGTCATAAAACTCAACTTCATCAATTTTTGAAGTGGCACCAAGTGTTATAACAGGGAGGTCACTTAAAGAGAATTTTACCAAAGCCGGTGGGTCTGCATCTTCAGGTAAATCTTTTTCAATTGCATTGATTTTACGTTGCGCATCGTTCAGTGAATAGTCAGCATCAGCTTCCGGCTCAAGGGTAACCATCACCACAGAAAGGCTTTCGTATGATTTTGACTCTACCTTCTTAACAAGCTCCAGAGACGACACCGCGTCTTCTATTTTTTTGGTAACGGTATTCTCTATCTCACCTGGCGACGCACCCGGATACACAGTAGAGATTGTTACCACATTCATCTCAAATTTAGGGATAAGCTCATAGCTAAGGTTGCTGTAGCTGAAGAGCCCTCCTAAAGTGAGGATAATGAACAACACTATAATAAGCGTTGGCCGTTTTATTGATATTTCTGCTAATTTCATTTTCTAAAGTTTAAGAGCCCCCCTAACCCCCCGAAGGGGGAACTGTTCCCCTTCGGGGGTTAGGGGGCTGACCTTATTATTTTATAACGCTCACTTTGGTGCCGTCCTGTAGGTTTATTTGTCCGCTGGTTACAACAACATCACCTTCTTTAAGTCCGCCCAGTATTTCTACCTCTTCGCCAAATATGCGGCCTGAAGTAACTTTTGTGAGTTTAACTGTATCACCGTTAACTACAAATATTTGGTTGTTGCCAACACCGCCTACAAAAGCGTTTCTTGGAACTGTTAGTACAGATGCACCGGCTTTTTCGCCTTTGCCAAATGTAGCGGTACCGTACATACCGGCTTTAATCTGATTATTGGTGTTGTTGGTTATCTCGATTTCTACCGGGAAGTTTAGTGATTCATCTGCTTTCGGTGCGATGAAAGTTATTTTACCATTGAATTCTTTATCCGGGAAAACACTTGCTTTTACAGGCACAATAGTTCCTGTTTTAAGAGAAGCAACCTGCTGCTCTGTAACTGTAACTTTCAGTTTAAGCGTTGATACATTAACCAGTTCAAACAATATTGTACCCGGAGATACCACAGAGCCCGGCTCTATGTTACGCTTATTCACGATACCGTTGATGCTTGATTTGATGCTTGCATCACCAAAGCTTAATCTTGCCTGGTCAAGCCTGGCTTTTGCATTAGCTACGCCAAGTTTCGCCTGGTCTACCTGCTGCTTTGTTACACCTCCTGTCTGGAAGGCATTTTCATAACGCTGCCTGTCGGCCACTGCAGTATTGTAAGCTGCCTGCGCATTGGTAAGCTCTACCGATAGCTGGTCGCCTTTTATAACTGCCAGGACCCTGGCCTTTTCTTACCACATCACCTTCATCTACAAGCACACGAACTACGCGCCCATTATTTTCAGCAGGAAATTCCAGTTGCTGTGAAGGCTCAAAGGTTCCGTTAGCCAGGTATTCCATGTTAGGAGTTTCATTCTTAACAACAGCTGTCCTTACTGCTACCGCACTGTTTTTTTTGCGATACGACTGCACTTTCAGCCTCATTTTTTTCCTTGTTTTGCATCAGTATAAAATAGCCGCCGGCCAGTACTGCAAGGATTACTACTATATATATTACTTTTTTCATGGTATGGGTTAGTTTACAAATGTTCTTAATTCGCCTTTTGCTTTCCTTAGCTGCACCTCGGCAAGCTTATAGTCAAGCAGGGCAGAGGTAAAATTATTTTGTGCCTGTATGTATGAGTTTTCTGCATCAAGAAGGTCGGTAAGCGTGGCAAGGCCCTGCTGGTAGTTGTTCTGTGTATTGTCAAGCACCTCTTGTGCAAGCGTTACATTCTCACGCTGGTTATTTATAGTGATGATGCTGTTTTGTATCTGAGTGCGTGCGTTCTCAAAAGCAAGGTCAAGCGCCAGTTTAGTGTCTTTCAGGTCTTCTTCAGTATTCTTCAGGTTTATATTTGCCTGGTTAACCCTGGCTTTAGTACCGAAACCGTTAAAGATAGGTATTGAAAGGTTAAGCGCTACAGATGAAAAGTCTGTCCAGTAAACACCATCAGCCGGTTTGGCAAACCACGGGAATTCTCTGCCTGTGCCAAAATAGTTGTAACCTGCTGTTAGTGAAAGAGTCGGATAATACTCTGCCACTACCGATTTGCGCTGTAGCCCTAATAATTCTTCCTGTTTTTTCAGCAATTGGTACTGTGTGCGTTGTGTAGTGTCCGGCACTTCATCAAGATTCATCGGTGTAACGTCAAAGTTTTCCTGCGCCAGTGTTATTGGTGTATTTATAGGCATACCCATGTAAAACTTCAGTGCATTTTCCTGCAGCTGCACTGCATTTATTATCTGTTGGCGCTGCGTGTTGATGTTGCTGAGGTTTACGTTCATGCGGTCAAGGTCAATTTTACGCGCAAGCCCGTTGTCAAACTGGCCCTTTATGATGTCGCGCACCTTGGTAGTGTTGGCATACGTACTGTCGAGCACGGCAAGCTGCTGGCGCTGTACAAATACCTGGTAGTAGTTGTTAGCCACGCGTTCTATAACATCTTCTTCGGTAAGCTGGGCGTTAATCCTGTAAAACTCACGGGTAGATCTTGCAGCCTTCAGGCCTGTAAATACTGCCTGGTCAAAGATTGCCTGATTAAGATTTACACCTGCTGTAGATGCCCATTTCTGGCCGAATGGTACAAGCGATATACCTGCATCTGCCGGCGCACCAGGCAGCGCACCTGCATCGAAAGCTGTAAGCTGCAGGATAGGGTTGTACGTAAGGTTTCCGTTTGCCGTGATCTGCGGAAGTGCACGAGCACGTATCTCGTCTATCTCATACTCGCCATTTTCAATAGAGAGTTTTGCTTTTCGCGCCTCAGCTTTATTCTCCAGCGCATAATTTATGGCATCCTTTAAGGTAAGCTGCTGCGTTTTTACTTGCTGTGCATGCAACATTCCTGTTGTGAGCACCAGTATAAGCGCAATAGCCAGCCTGTGTAATGAAATGCCTTTAAAAAGGTTGGTCTTCATATGATAACCGGTTTATTGATTGATGATTAATTTATAAATAGGGTCTGTAATATTATTTCCTTGCGCTCCTCGAGCAATTTTTCATAAGCTTCTTTGCTCATACCCATGGTTTCTTCAAGCAGCGGGCGCATTGACACAGGGAAAACCATAAGCGATACAAAATTGAGTACAAATTGTTCGGGTCTCATCTTTGCAACGTTGCCTTTTTCCATTTCAAGGGCAATCTCAAGGTAGAATTTGTCTAACACACGGCCCATGGTGTCCTTATCCTTAAAACAATTGCCCTGGTTTACCTGGGTAACCATATATATCTCGAGGTATGGGTACTTTTTAGCCTGCTCAAAATAGATATCGAGGTGGCGGCTTATTTTTTCCTTCAATGGCAAATCACTGAATACAATAGCCTCCGTTAGCTCATTCTCCTGTTTTTGTGCATTCTCAAACACAATATCAAAAAGGTTGTTGCGGGAGCGGAAATAATAATTTATTAACGTCCTGTTCACTCCGGCAGCATCGGCAATTTCCTGTGTGGTAGCATTGAAGCGGCCTTCGGCGAAAAAAACCTTCATCGCCGTATCCATAATCAGTTTTTCAGTTTCACTTAACGCTTTAGCTGACATTTTTGTTTAACTTTTTTGTTTGACATTTTTGTCAATGCAAATTTAATGCACTTTTGAATTTAGCAAATGTTAAGAATTTGTTAATTTCACTATTTCGTTTTCGAGGATTTTTAGCCCTTTTTTGCTAACAATCGCCCTCAGGTGATATTCGAGGTACTGTCTTGTTAAATCCTGTAGGTTATAAAGCGATTTCGGAAAGATGGAATCGTCTTTCGTTCCCGTGAGGCCCGTGAAATAGATCCTCGATATAAAATCGATATTTATATCGTCCCGATACGTACCGTCATCAACCCCCTTTTGAAGGTTTTCGATCATGCAGCCGTGCATCTTGCCAAATTGTGCTAATCGCAGCTGCGCAAAGATTTCAGGAAAAAACTTCTGCAATTGGTAAAATGGTGAAGCATCTTCATTGTGCAGGTTCTTCATCATGAAATTCCTGATCTGGAATATCTCTTCAACAGAATTAAGGCCCTGTTCCCTGATAGTGTCAATACCGCAGGATATGTTCTCAAACAAATTCATGGTGCTGGCTTCAACAAGTTCTGTTTTATTTGCAAAGTGCTGGTAAATTGTCTTTTTGATATGCCCAGTTCTGCGGCAATATCATCCATGGTTACACTCTTGAAGCCTAATGTGAGGAACATCTCGTTCGCTTTCTTTAAAATTATCTCTCTCATAATATCATTTTCGCGAAGCAAAAGTACACAGGAAACTTTTAATACGCAAAAAGTTTCCAAAGTTTTTACAAAAATGTCAAACCGATTTTTGTGTTTGTTAAAAATTGCCGAAACCAGTACCTTAGCAAAAAATACATACATGCAGCCAATAACGCACTACGGCGATATAATTTCTGATTACTTTAATAGCCACCACATTGTTAAAGAGCCTAAAAGCCTTTACGAACCAATAGATTACATTTTGTCTCTCGGTGGTAAGCGAATGCGCCCGGTGCTTACCCTTATGGCTGCCGATGCTTTTGGCGCAGATTGTAAAAAAGCGCTCCCGGCTGCTGTTGCCGTAGAGATGTTCCATAACTTCTCATTAGTGCATGATGATATTATGGACGATGCACCACTGCGCCGCGGAAACATTACCGTGCATGAAAAGTGGGATTTAAATACGGCTATTCTCTCCGGCGATGCTATGCTGATACTGGCTTACCGTTATTTTGAAGAATACGAGCCGGTTGTGTTCCGCTCACTGGCGAAGCTGTTCAGCAAAACGGCGCTTGAGGTATGTGAGGGCCAGCAATGGGATGTTGACTTTGAGAACCGCAATGATGTAACATTGCCGGAGTATCTTAAAATGATTGAATATAAAACGGCTGTTCTGGTTGCTGCGGCTTTGCAGATGGGGGCCATTGTAGCAGGTACAACGGGAGATAACTGCCGCCTGATTTATGAATTCGGGCTTAATCTTGGTGTCGCGTTCCAGCTTCAGGATGATTTGCTTGATGCTTTTGGCGACCCTGCAACATTTGGCAAGCAGGTGGGGGGCGATATTATCGAAAACAAGAAAACGTATCTATACCTACTGGCGTTGCAGAATGCAGGCGGTGAGCAGAAACAGCAATTGCAACACTATTTTACAACACATCCGGAAGATACTGCAACAAAAGTTGAAGCCGTTAAAGAGATATTTGTAGCGACCGGGGCTGATGAGGCTACTAAAAAAGCAATTAATGATTATACCCAACGCGCACTGGCAACGCTTGAGGAGATGGAAATGGCGGAACAGAATAAGGCTGTATTACAGGCATTTGCCCAAAAACTAATGGAGCGAAAAGTATGATATTTACACCTCCCCAAAATACCGACCTGCTGCTGAGCGAAGCCCAGAAAGAAAAATTGTATATGGAACTGGTACGGCAGCTTAATAAAGACTTTACGCTGGCAAACGAAGTGCTCGACATGCCTGCCGACATTGCACCTATTGAGCTGAAACTTGGCCTGCAGGACAGGATTTACAGGCTGATACAAGTAAAGTTTGCCGAGTATCTAAATCTGCTTTACATCATTGACGTGCCCGAAAAAGAAATAAAAGCACTGAACGGAGCCGACATTGCAGAATTGGCCGAGCAGGTTACTTTTTTGATCCTGAAAAGGGAATGGCAAAAGGTGTGGTTCAGGAACAGGTATTGAAAACAGTAACACAGATTTAACTGATTAGACTGATATCAACAGATTTCAACTACCTTTTTGACTGTTCAAATCTGCAAAATCTGTTTAATTTGTGTTCCCTTTCACAACCCTTCAGCAAAATCCATTTTAAACCCGGTTTATCCCAATATAAATACATATTTTACATGAAAGATTATTACAATTATTGTACTTTTGCGTAAAATTTTATAAAATCAAGGCCACAAACACTATACTATGGATAGGTTTTCCTTTTTAAACGCAGCCAATACGGCTTTCTTCGCAGATTTATACGATCAATACTTAATAAGCCCTGATAGTGTAGAGCCCAGCTGGAGGAGTTTTTTCCAGGGGTTCGACTTTGCCAATTCCGGCTACGGTGATGGTTTTGAAAGCACAGCCACCGCACAAAACGCACCTGCCCAGCCGGTGTCAGACTATTCAGGCCTTCCTGAAAAGCTGCAGAAAGAATTTAAGGTATTCAACCTGATTGAGGCCTACCGCACGCGTGGCCACCTTTTCACTAAAACAAACCCGGTGCGCGACCGCCGTATTTTCAAGCCAAGCCTGGCGTTGGAGAACTTTGGCCTAAGCGATGCCGACCTTGATACAACTTTTGATGCTGCTAAAGAAGTAGGCCTTGAGCCGACAACATTAAGACAGATTGTTGACCACCTGCGCATGGTGTATTGCCAGCACATCGGTATCGAGTACATGTACATCCGCGACCCGGAAGTGCGCAAATGGATTCAGAACCGCCTGAGTGTGAACCACAACCAGCCGGACTTTAGTGCTGAGCAGAAAAAGAATATACTTTCAAAATTGAATGAGGCAGTTTCTTTTGAGAACTTCCTTCATACAAAATACGTAGGGCAGAAACGTTTCTCGCTTGAAGGTGGCGAATCGCTTATCCCTGCGCTTGATGCGCTTGTAGAGGCCGCTGCCGAAAAAGGGGTGGAGCATTTCGTGATGGGTATGGCACACCGTGGCCGCCTTAACGTTCTTGCCAATACATTTGGTAAGTCAACATCAGACATCTTCTCTGAGTTTGACGGTAAAGATTATGACGACGATGCGCTTTTTGATGGTGACGTGAAATACCACCTTGGGCTTACAGCCGATAAGATTACGAAGTCGGGCAAAAAAATAAACATGAACCTGGCGCCAAACCCCTCTCACCTTGAGACTGTAGGTGCGGTAATTGAAGGTATTGCCCGCGCTAAGCAGGACAGGAATTTTCCTGATGATTTCTCGAAAGTCCTTCCTATCGCACTTCACGGTGATGCAGCTGTGGCAGGCCAGGGTATTGTGTACGAAATTGTACAGATGGCAAAGCTTGACGGTTACCGTACAGGCGGCACCATCCATATGGTGATAAACAACCAGGTTGGCTTTACTACAAACTACCTTGACGCACGTTCATCAACATATAGCACTGATATCGCAAAAGTGACATTGTCTCCTGTACTTCACGTAAATGCTGATGATGCCGAGGCAGTGGTACACGCTGTACTTTTTGCACTTGATTTCAGGATGCAGTTTGGCAGCGATGTATTCATTGACCTGTTGGGTTACCGTAAGTACGGCCACAACGAAGGTGATGAGCCGCGCTTTACACAGCCTAAGCTGTACAAGATAATCGCCAAACACAAAAACCCGCGCGACATTTATGCTGAAAAGCTTGTAGCGGCCGGTGTGATTGATGCTAACTATGTGGGTGGCCTTGAAAAAGAATATAAAGCGCTGCTTGAAGAGAACCTTGAAGCATCACGCAAAAAAGAGCTTACTATAATTACACCGTTCATGCAGAATGAATGGGAAGGTTTTGAGCAGGCGGATAGTGAAGAAATGCTAAAGAAAGTAAACACTGCTTTCTCAAAAGATATATTGACGGATGTTGCAGATGTTATCACCAACCTTCCTTCAGACAAGAAATTCATCAATAAGATACAAAAGCTCATCAACGACAGGAAGTCGATGTTTGAAAACGACAAGCTTGACTGGGCTATGGGCGAATTACTCGCTTACGGGTCGCTGCTTACCGAAGGGTATGATGTGCGTATCTCGGGCCAGGATGTTGAGCGCGGAACATTCTCTCACCGCCACGCTGTAGTGAAAGTAGAAGATTCTGAAGAAGAAGTGGTGTTGCTTAACATGCTTAAAGACCAAAAGGGTAAATTCTACATTTACAACTCATTGCTTTCAGAATATGCTGTTGTGGGCTTTGATTATGGTTACGCCCTTGCCAGCCCTAAAACGCTTACTATTTGGGAAGCCCAGTTTGGCGACTTCTCAAATGGCGCGCAGATAATGATAGACCAGTACATAAGCGCTGCTGAAGATAAGTGGAACAACCAGAACGGGCTTGTAATGCTGTTGCCACACGGCTACGAAGGCCAAGGGGCAGAACACTCATCGGGCCGTATGGAACGTTACCTGCAGCTTTGTGCCAACCATAACATGTATGTGGCCGACTGTACCACGCCGGCTAACTTCTTCCACTTGTTGAGGAGGCAGATGAAAACGAACTTCCGTAAGCCGCTTATCGTGTTTACTCCGAAGAGTTTATTACGCCATCCGGATGTGACTTCGACTGTAGATGAACTGGCAAACGGCAGTTTCCAGGAAGTGCTTGACGACCCGATCGCAGATCCGGCAAAAGTGAAGACACTGGTATTCTGTACCGGTAAGTTCTACTACGACCTGGTTGCCGAAAGAGCAAACCTGGGCCGTGAAGATGTTGCTTTTGTTAGAATAGAGCAGCTATTCCCGCTGCCTGTTGAGCAAATGAAAGAAGCTATCGCTAAATATAAAAATGCCGATGATTACGTTTGGGCACAGGAAGAGCCGCGTAACATGGGTGCATACGGCTACATGCTGATGAACTTTAATGAAGTGAAATTCCGCGTGGCATCGCTTAAAGCATATAGTGCACCGGCCGCCGGCAGCTACACCCGTTCTAAAAAACGCCATGCTGCAGCCATTGCCATGGTTTTTGACAAGAACTTATTTAATTAATTGTATTTTTGATTTTCAATAGAATAGCAACACCAATAAAATTATATTGACATGATTTTAGAAATGAAAGTGCCCTCGCCGGGAGAGTCAATCACCGAAGTTGAAATTGCAACATGGCTTGTAAAAGACGGGGACTATGTAGAAAAAGACCAGGCAATTGCCGAAGTTGATTCTGATAAAGCCACGCTTGAGCTTCCTGCTGAGGCTGCCGGTATCATTACCCTGAAAGCTGAAGAAGGCGACGCGGTAAAGGTAGGGCAGGTGGTTTGCCTTATTGATACAGGTGCTGCCAAGCCGGATGGCGCTGCTGCCCCTGCAAAAGAAGAGAAGGCAGAAGCCCCGAAAGCTGAAGAGAAAAAAGAAGAAGCTCCTAAGGCTGCTGAGCCTAAAAAGAGGAAGCGCCTAAAACATATGCTTCAGGCACACCATCGCCTGCGGCACGCAAAATACTTGACGAAAAAAACATCGACGCTGCAACTGTATCAGGTACAGGCAAGGGCGGCAGGATAACAAAAGACGATGCTGTAAACGCAGTACCGTCTATGGGTACGCCAACAGGCGGTAACCGTGGCAGCGAGCGCCAGAAACTTTCTATGCTTCGCCGTAAGGTTGCCGAGCGTTTGGTAGCTGCCAAAAATGAGACCGCTATGCTTACCACGTTTAACGAGGTGAACATGACGCCTATCAACAACATCCGTAATGAGTATAAAGATGCGTTTAAAGCGAAGCACGGCGGTGTGAGCCTTGGTTATATGTCTTTCTTTACGAAAGCCGTTACAAGGGCGCTACAGCTGTTCCCTGATGTTAACTCGATGATAGACGGCGACCATAAAGTATCTTATGATTTTGCTGATATCTCTATAGCTGTATCCGGGCCGAAAGGTTTAATGGTACCGGTTGTGAGGAATGCCGAGGCACTTTCTTTCCGTGGTATTGAGGCAGAGATCAAAAGGCTGGCTACACGTGCACGTGACGGACAGATCACTGTTGATGATATGACGGGCGGTACATTCACAATTACAAATGGCGGTGTATTCGGCAGTATGCTTTCAACGCCAATCATCAACCCACCGCAGTCAGGTATCCTGGGCATGCACAACATTATTGAGCGCCCAATCGCGGTAAACGGTAAGGTAGAGATACACCCTATGATGTACGTGGCGCTTTCTTATGACCACAGGATCATTGACGGGCGTGAGTCGGTTGGTTTCCTTGTAGCGGTTAAAGAAGGCCTTGAAAACCCTGCTGAACTGCTTATGGACAACAATCCTAAGAAAGCACTGGAGCTATAGTTTAAGTTTTATATATAAAGAAACCCGCTTATCTCTAAGCGGGTTTTTTATTAGGGTTTAGTGGTGGTTCTACAAATACGTGAACGATGACATCACCAGTACAATAATAAGCAGTATGGCGAAAATAATGTTGGTAGTTTTTTTCATATTGGATATGCTTTTTAATCTTAACAATTTTTTGGGCTAAAACCCTACTTCAAATATAGATTTTTAAAGTTATAGTTAATTAAAAAGTGGTTATTTTAACACTACTCAAATTCATCTTATTGCTTGACCATCTTAATAGTTTTTTCAGCATTGCCCGAATTTACCTTCATCATATAGATTCCATTTTGTAAATCCGCAATCTTTAATACAGCCGTTTCAGTATTAATTGTCTCGCTTTTCACAAGCTGCCCCGTCAGGTTGTATACTTCTACTTTATCAATTATTGTATTGTTTGAAATTGTAAAGATGTTCTGCGCAGGGTTAGGATAAGATTTTAGAGATTTGAATACGTTTTCAGTCGTTCCCAGAGTTACCGAAAACGTGATAATCCTAATATTTCCACAGTTATCATATATTGTTAATGTATGGCTTCCTTCGGGGACATTTTCAAACTCATTGCCCGATTGCTGCACACTATTATCAATACTGTACATGTATTCGCCTATTGGCCCTTGTACCGTTACAGTGTTTCCATTAATCATGATATTGAAACCCTCTAACATACTGTTTAACGACAGGTTTTGTTGTACGATGCTAAAACATTCAGGGTTAGTACCCAATGATGATCTTACATAAACAGTACCGGGAACCGTAGTATAATTAGTAGGATTTGTTATAGGTTTTGTATTGTCTAGAGCACTGTTTGCACTCGTATAAAAAAGACAGCGTAGCCCCGCTACTGTGCAAAGCGTTATTAAGTGTAAGGTTATATGTGCCCGAACATGAAGTTATAGCAGGAAGCACCGGCGCTATGGGAGCTGGCTGCACAATAAGATTAAATGTTGAAACGGACGAACAACCCGTAACACCATTACTCACCCTTGCATAAATAGTCTTCGGGCTTGTTGTAATTGTGTAGGCTGATGGATTGGCAATTTGGTCACCAAAGTTTGCTTCTGCCGTTATGTGGTAAGTTACTGTAAAATTTGGATTTCCCATAGTAAGTTCGGCCCCCTTTGACAATAAATTAAAAGTTGCAGCTCCTGTAAAATTGCCGCATAATGTCATTGGCGTCGCGGTAATTGTGGGCGGATTTTCCTCGACACGTAATAAAAGCGATGCAGTATCAAAATTAGCTGGGTTGGCATTTTCCCAAACTCTTACAGCAATTATTGCACTACTGCTAATATATTGATTTGGTAATGCACCAGTATTAGTTTGGGCAGAAGCTAATGTTTGAAAATAGGCAACGCTGTATAATTGAGGATTAAGACTTCCCAAAACTTGCGGCGTATGCATGTTCAGAATAAAAACTGCCTGGCCATCATACGGATATTCGCAAATAGCATAAGGCGGAATCGGTTGCAGATTTATTTGCGAAAATGTGGCTGTTGTACAAAACAGAAGTAATAGCAAAAGTTTTTTCATTGCAATTGGTTTTGCGCCAAATATATAAATAAAACAAAACCCCGAATAGGACATATCCGGGGTTCTTTGTTATTTGATTTTGGAATTTGTTATTTTCCTAGAATGGCAAATCGTCATGCTCTTCTTCGCGGTAATTTGTTGCAGGCTCGAAAGAATCGCGCTGCTGTACCGGCGCCTGTGATTGTTGCTGCTGGTAGCCCTGCTGCGGCTGCTGGTATTGCGATTGCTGCTGGTAGCCCTGTTGCGGAGCATCAGTTTGTGCACGCTCAATTCTCCACCCTTGTATCGAGTTGAAGTACTTGGTTTCGCCCTGCGGGTTTACCCACTCGCGGCCACGCAGGTTGATGCTTACCTTTACCGGTTCGCCTATCTGGTAATTGTTCAGCAGGTCACACTTGTCCTGCGTAAACTCTATCATGATGTGCTGTGGGTACTGTTCATCGGTAGTTACCACCATTTCCCTTTTCCTGAAACCGTTTGCACCAAATGCCTTAGTCTCATCGATCATCTTGATCCTTCCTGATACTTCCATAATTGTTTGTGTATTTTCTGCCACTGCGGGCAGCTATCGTTAATAATTAAAATTCTTTTTTAGACAGAAGTACTCTCCAGGCGTTCTGCACATCGTTATTATCGAGGTATTCTTTGGCCAGGCGGTACTGTTTTTCGCTGTCGTCAGCGCTAAGTACGGCTTTAATGCCAAAGTCCTTCTTTACAAATATATCAATTTCTTCTTCAGTCGGCAACATTTCTGTATTACCAAGTTTACCTAAATCATTGCCATCGAAAATGCCGCTGTCTTTTACGTGTTGCGGTATAGCATCAACGCCAATTCCCAGTGTCGTCAGCGGTTTTTCCACCTCAAACAGGCCCTCGCTGCTGCGGTTGTACCAGTTGCCGCCAAGGCGCGACACAAGGTCAATTTTATGCTGGTCTATCACCCCATTTTCGTCAAGAATGCTTTCATCGATATGCAGCTTTACCACTTCGCAAATGATGAGGTTACCTGCGCCGCCTTCGGTTCCCAGTGAAATGATTTCATTCACTTTACATTCAAATTGCACGGGTGACTCGGCCACACGGAAAGGCTTCACTATGTCCGACGCCAGCATGGTAAGCCCGGCCTTTTCAAATTCGTTCACTCCTGCGCCATACTCGGTGCTAGAGAGCGAGGCCTGCTGCACAAGGGCGTAGTTCACTACGTTTATTACTACCTCGCGGTTTAGTTCGGCGTTGATGAGCGTGTGCTTAATAGTATTGTCACGCACACGGCGCGATGGTGAGAATATAAGTATAGGCGGGTTGGCGCTGAACACGTTAAAGAAGCTGAACGGCGACAGGTTGGGTGTACCGTCTTTATCTATGGTGCTGGCGAAGGCTATGGGCCGCGGCCCTACCGAACTTTGAAGGTAGGCGTGCAGCTTTGGCGTGGGTATTGATTTTGGGTCTATGCTAAGCATGGTTGTTTGCTGTTTGTGCAAAGATACTTTTTTGGCAGGATGTGGGTGTTGATAAGTGGGAATTTTGCAGCAGTTTTGGCTTAGGCATTTTTGCAGGCTATGTCCTGCTGTCCGCTCTATCTGCTGCTCCGGAAGCTCCGCAGCAGGATGCCGCTGTCATCAGGGCTGGGAGAGTGAGGCTGTTTTTATTTTGTATTCTTACTTAGGAACGAGCGTGACCGCTCGCGCCAGCTGAGTATTAATAAATTAAATCTGGATTAATAATAATTATTTAACAATTGCACTTCCTTCAGGGGCAACTGAATAATAATATGTTCCGAAATTAAAGCATCCTTCAATATCATATCGCGGTATTCCTAGTTGAGGATTAATTGGTAATTTATTTATGAATGCAAAGCGGGTTGTGTCTAATTTATTTTCGAGGATAATCGGTTCATGAATCATAATTTTCCATTCGTAAATCGAATCTCTCCAACATCCGACAAATTCTTGACCAAATTCTGACTCTTTATCTGTTTTAATTCTTACATAATTATTATTAGGGATTGTAGTAATATAACCACTATATATGTATATACTATTAAAACCCTCGATAAAAGTTATGCATTGCTTTTCATCAGGAGAATAAATATGATGCGTTTCAATGTGGTGTCCACACTTTAAAAATGGAATACAAATTAATAATATTATTACGTACTTCAGCTTATTCATTATTATCTGTCTACTACTTATTCCAACCGTATAAATAACCCGATGGTACAGATTTGGAATCCGTGCTTATCAAATCTCAATCTGTATTTTCACCTTCCCGCCCAAACCTTTTCTCCACAATATCAAACAGCGTTTTAAGTGTAAGGTTATTGCCATTATTCTCTATACGCGAAATATATTCACGCTTTTTATCCACAATATCTGCCAATTGCGATTGTGTCAGATTCTTATCCTCTCTTGCTTTTTTTAGCAATAGGCCAATTTTAAAACTTTCAAAATCCCTTTCCAGTTCATCGCGCCTTTCAGTCCCTTCAGCTCCGTAAACATTGTCTTTTATCTCTTTCCACCTTTTAGTTTCCATCTTAATTACTTCGGCAAAAATCAAATGTAATATAAAAGCTACTATTTTCCTAACGAGCGAACTTTCACTATCTTTAAGCCTCAAAACCTTATTTATGCAGATTGTTGACAAAAGAAGTTTTACGCGTTGGTTCATCATCATAACTTCTTTTCTTATTGTTGTACTCATTGTCTGGAATACCTATTATCTCTTCCAGACATTCAAGGGCGAAGAGCGCCTGAAAATGGAACTTTGGGGTCAGGCCACACAGAAAATCGTAAAGTCAACAAGTGACACTGAAGATTTGGAGCTTCCTCGTTTCATCCAGGAAAATAATACTACCATACCCATCATCCTGGCAGATGGCGCCGGCAACATACTCACAACCAAAAATATAGATGAAAATATAGCCACGGATTCTGCAGAAGCTAAAGAGCTGCTCGAGGACTTTAAAGGGCAGAACCCGCCAATTGAGGTAGATTTTTTAGGTGAAAAACAATATATCTATTACGGTAACTCTTTCCTGCTTAACCAGTTAAAGTATTACCCGGTTGCGCTGTTGCTGATCATTGTGCTGTTTGGGGCAGTGGTGTATAATTTTTACCGTGCTACCAAAATGGGCTCGCAAAACAGGCTATGGGCCGGTATGGCTAAAGAGACCGCGCACCAGATTGGCACACCGCTGTCATCGCTTTTGGGATGGATTGAGATTATGAAAGCTGACAATGTTGATGAAACCACTGTAACCGAAATTGAAAAAGATGTAAAAAGGCTGCAGAGTATTGCCGACCGTTTTTCGAAAATCGGGTCGGAACCTGTTTTGGAAAAACTTGATATTGTTTCTGAAACTGAAAAGGCATTTGACTATTTAAAATCGCGTGCTTCGAAGCAAATAAATTTCACTTTTCGTGCGCCGAAAAATCCTGTTAACGTAATGTTAAACCCTGAACTGCATAGCTGGACAATAGAAAACCTTGTAAAAAATGCCATTGATGCCATGAAAGGCCGCGGCAGGCTTGACATTATAATCGAAGAGAAGGGTAATTTTGTGCAGGTGAAGGTTTCTGATTCGGGCAAGGGTATCGCCAAAAATCAATTTAAAAAAGTTTTTGAGCCGGGTTTTACCACAAAAAAACGCGGATGGGGCCTGGGCCTTTCACTTACCAAACGCATTGTTGAGGAGTATCACAAAGGGCGTATTAAGGTAGCTCACAGCGAATTAGGCAAGGGTACCATTATGCAGGCAAGCTTTAAAAAGGCATAAAAAAAGGAAGCAGATGCTTCCTTTTTTTTTATCATAAATTTTTGTTAATGGCTTCAGCGAGCGCTTCAAACTCTTCTTTTTCGAGTTTTACCTTGTTTACAAATCGCATCTCGTCCATTTCATTCAACGGAATAAGGTGAACGTGTACGTGAGGTACTTCCAAACCTACTACGGCTGCGCCTACGCGCTTGCAAGGCACCGTCTTTTCCAGCGCTATCGCAACTTTGCGTGAAAACTTCATCAGACCGAGGTATTCTTCCTCATCCATCTCAAAAATTTTGTTCACCTCGCGCTTTGGGATACAGAGGGTATGGCCTTTAGCATTCGGGTTTACATCTAAGAATGCCAGGTAGTTATCGTCTTCCGCAACTTTATAAGCCGGGATTTCGCCGTTGATTATTTTTGTGAAAATAGTAGCCATCGCTGTATTTTAGTGTTCGTCGCGGGTAATGTCAAGAACTTCAAACTTCAGCGTTCCGTTTGGAACCGTTATCTCTGCAACCTCGCCGACTGACTTGCCCAAAAGCCCTTTGCCTATTGGTGATGTCACAGATATTTTACCTGATTTCAGGTCGGCTTCACTTTCAGCAACAAGGGTATATTTCATCTCGGCGCCATTGGCCTGATTCTTTATTTTTACGGTAGAAAGCACCAGCACTTTGCTCAGGTCAAGCTGAGATTCATCTATAAGCCGGGCATTTGCAACTACTTCTTCCAGTTTTGCAATCTTAAGTTCAAGCAGCCCCTGCGCTTCTTTTGCGGCATCATATTCTGCATTCTCGCTAAGGTCTCCTTTATCGCGTGCCTCGGCAATGGCCTGTGAGGCTTTCGGCCTTTCTACACTTTTCAGCTGCTCAAGCTCGTCCCTTAATTTTTTTAATCCTTCTGCTGTGTAGTAAGATACTGTACTCATAACTTCATCGTTTATATAAATAGAAAAAATCCCATCAGGACGGGATTTCTTTCTGCAAAGATAATATTAATATGTTAATTCAATTCTAATGTTATGTGCTATGCACATCCCAAAGTTAATTAAATTAAATTTGTATCATAATTATTAGTGTAAAATTTACCTATGAAAAAGTGTTTTGCCGTTTTGTTTCTCGCCATAATTGTTTTTATCGGCTGCAGTAAAGATGATAATATCAGAAATAATAATCCGTACCTGCCTAATTATAATTTTTCGATGAATATAGATATGACACTGAATAAGTATGCATCGTTGCAATTTACCGGCAATGCAGTCTATGCCGATCAGCCGGGTGCAATCAATGATGTTATTATCATGAATACAGGAACGGGCTTTACAGCTTTTGAGGCTACCTGCCCAAATCAGCCAATCACTACCTGCTCATTTATGGAAATCGACGGGATAAACGCCATCTGCCCTTGTGATGACGCTGAATATAACCTCTTTACCGGGCTGGCTGTTGGCAAGCAATACCCGTTAAAGCCATACAGGGTTACCGTTGTGAGCCCAACATATATCAGGGTTTCAAACTAAAAAAGTCCTGCTGTAATTAGCAGGACCTCTTTTAAATAACTCAAACAATTAAAACTTCACAGTTGCGCCGAGCAGAAAATTAATACCTGCCTGCGGGTAATAACCTGCGCCTTCAAGTGTTGTAACCGAGCCGGGTACAGACCAGTCATCATCATACGTATAGAAATATCCGTTTGATTCATATTGGTAATCAAAGATGTTATTCACTAATCCTGAAATAGTTATGGATTTTATGAATGTCTTCGTGGCAAATTCATAAGATAAATTCAGGTCACTTACCGAGTACCCTTTCAGTTTAGAACCTTGAGAGTCGATATTGCCCATATACTGGTCGCCCACAATTTTTGAAAGCAGCGATATTTGCAGGTTTTTTATTGGAATGTAGGTAAAGACGTTGCCGGCAATAAGGCTTGGTGAGAAAGCAATATTTGTTTCGCCAAGGTTTTGAAGCACACCATCCCTTTGGAAATAAAAATCAATATTCTTGTTCCTGCTTACAGAAATATTTGGACGAATTACGAACCTGCTCCCTAACGCGATTGCTGCATCAGCTTCAATACCCAGCCTGTAACTGTCGCCGCTGTTAGTATATATTGGCGCTCCTACGTCATTTAAAGCCCCTGTAAGCACTAGTTGGTTCTTATAGCGCATGTAGTAGCCATTTACATTAATTTTTACGTTAGAAGCGCTGTATCGCCATCCAAGCTCAAAATCATTAAGCTCTTCCGGTTTAAAGCTGCCGTTTTCATAATCATCGCGGCGCGGCTCACGATTGGCGCGGGCGTAGGATGCATAAATGTTGTTATTCTGGTTCAGGGTAAAAGTAGCCCCAGCCTTAGGATTAAAGAAGTCAAATGTATCATCAACCGGGTCTGCCATCACACCGTCAGCCTCATAGTTTACAGTGCGGTACTGCATATCAGCAAAGAGATTAAACCATTTGGTTATCTGCCAATTAGCTTTAGCGTAGATATTAAAATCTGTTTTTGTTGCTACATCACTATAATACCTGTCATCCGGCCTTGTGCTTTGAGAAAACTGCGACCATATCACATTCCCGAAGTGATCCCCTTCATACTTGTTATAAGCTCCGCCAAGGTTTACGTTCCATGCGCCTTTGTTATAGTTAGCAGAAAAAGTAGTGCCGTAAAAGTCATTATCAAGCCATTTTTGGGTGATAAGGTCACCAATAGTGCTAGTCTCTCCCGGCCGTGGCCCGAGCCCGTAATCAGCAAAGTCGGCATCATCGCGGTAATTTTCATAGTAACCCTTGCCGATTGTGTAGTGCAGCGCTACATTGGTGTTCCAGTTCGGGTTCAGGCGCTGGCTCCAGTGCAGCTGGTAGTGGTCCTGCTGGTAATTATCTGTTTCATTGTCGTAAAAGCGGGTGTTTCCTGCCTCATCCGTGTAAACGCCTGAAGGATTAAATCGCCTGGCGTTACGCAGTGTTTCTGCGTCAAGCCCATTCCAGGCCTGGTACGTTTTTTCTGTGCCGCCAAAGGCAAGCGCTTTTATCAGGGTGCCCCCCGAAAGGTATGTTCCCTGCAGGTAATACGACTTTAGGTCGCTGAAAGCCCTGTCAACATAACCATCAGAATAGATGTTTGATAAACGCCCGGCAAGCTCAAACTTATCGCCCAATAGGCCGGTAGTAAACTTTACGGTATGCTTCCGCGAATTGAAGCTTCCGAAAGAATTGGAAACCTCACCGCCTGCTTCGGTTTCGTAAGAATCTGTCAACAGGTTGAGGCGGGCGCCGAAAGCGCCCGCGCCATTGGTAGATGTACCTACACCACGTTGCAGCTGTATGCTTTGTACCGACGATGCAAAGTCGCCCATGTTTACCCAAAATGTTCCTTGTGATTCGGCATCGTTGTAGGGAATACCGTTAAGGGTTACGTTGATTCGTGAAGCGTCTGACCCACGCACCCTGATGTACGTGTAGCCGAAGCCATTGCCGGCGTCGGTAGTAGTTACTACCGATGGCAAATAGTTCAGGAGAATTGGGATATCCTGCCCAAGATTGCGGGGCGCAAGTTCCTGCTTTGTAATGTTGCTGAATGTAACAGGTGACTGTGCCGTAGCGCGAACAGACTGAACCAGCACCTCATCCATTTTCTGGATAGTGTCCTGTTCCTGCGCAGCTGCGCCAAGGCAAAACAGGCCTGCGGCAAGCAATAGTGAATTTTTTGTAATTTGTTTAAAAGCTAAGTGGCTAAGCAGCTCAGCAGCTCTAAAAAAAAGTTTCATCCGTAAATAAATTTTACGAATAAAAGGGGCATTATTCTTTGTTAGTAATAATGGTTTTGTTGTGGCATAGTACGGCGTGCACTCCGCTTTTTTGCCTTTTCCCTTGGCAGCATTACCTGCCCAGGTTCGTTGGGTATGATCTCAGCCCGAATAGTAGGGCACCCCTTTGAGACGCGGCAAAGATAGGAAAAAGATTATTCGATCATTCGATTTTTAGAATATTAGAATATACAATATAGAGTCTTGCAGTTGAAAAATCGAATGATCTAAAAATCCGGCCTTCTGCGTCCTTCCTTTTTTTCGCTTTGATTACGCTTTGCCCTGATACGTTTTTCAATAACAGACCTTGGAATTTTGGTGGGCTTTCTGGCTTTCTTTACTTTAAGGGCATTTTCCATTATTGTAAGAAAGCGTCTTGTAACAATTTCTTTATTGCGCAGCTGGCTGCGGTCTTCATCACATTGCAGGATAAATATGCCATCTGAAGTTAGTTTTGATGCGAGGTTTTGCATGGCAAGCGTCTTTTCGTCTTCAGAAAGTGATTGCGAGGCAGGTAAATTAAAGCTGAGTACCACTTTTGATGAAACCTTATTGACATTCTGCCCGCCCGCGCCACTGCTGCGAACGGCCTTGTAGTCAAGCTCTTTTATAATGGTTTCAGTATTCATTTGGTTTACGTTTATGATATAAGATTTAAGATTTGCTGAATCGATAGCAAAATCAAAAATCCGAAATTTTCAATCTGAAATTATTTCGGCTGGTGTGCGGGTTTCAATAAATCATTTACTGTCTTCACCGGGTTAAAGGTTGCCAGGGGTACTTCCGCAAAAACCGTAAGCCATCGCGCCATTGCTCCATTCCATAGTCCGGGGAGTTCATAAGATTTCAGGTCTTTACCGTACTTGTTTTTATACACAATAAAGCCTGTTGAGTTATCTACATACTCGTGCAGGTCAAAATATTCGCCTTTGTAGTTCTTTAAGCCACATACAAGGTCAACCGGATTAAAGAATTCAGATTTTTCAAAAATCTGTTTTTGTGCAGGATTTTGCAGGTCAATCTGCGAGCTTTCCACTATTTGCAGCGAAAGCCTTCCCTGCTCACCTTTAATCCAAAATGGCCCGCCGCCGGGTTCGCCTTCATTCTTTACCATGCCACATACACGAAGCGGCCTGTTAAGCAGGTCTTTTATATAATCAATCCTGTAGCCTTTTGTGTATTTTGCAACATCGTCAGGGATTTGTACTGAAAGCTCATTTTTCACAAAAGCAAACATTGAATTGAGTTGTGCATCGGTAAGATGGCCGCCATCAATAATTTCAAGGTAGCCGAATATCTTTTCCTGAAGCTTTATAAGCATTCCTGCAAGGGCTTTTTTGTAAAGAGCGATAACTTCTATATTGTTATGGCTTACATTATCTATATTTTTAATAAAAACAATATCTGCATCAAGGTTATTCAGATTTTCTATCAGTGCACCATGCCCGCCGGGCCTGAAAAGTAATTCTCCTGTATCTGTGCGGAAAGGATTATTGTTTAAATCAACTGCCAGGGTATCAGTCTGTTTATGCTGGTAAGAGAAGTTGAAGTTAATGCTTATGCCTGATGATGCTTCAATATTGCTTTTTACAGCTTTAATTGCGTCAAGAAATCCGTCAACATGCTCTTCTGAAATAGTGAAATGCACATTTGTTTTTCCTTGTGATGCAGCGTAGGCTACCGCTTCTTTTAAATGTTCATAAACCGGTGTTGCCGTAAAGCCCTCATATTGATGGAATGGGAGTATTCCCTTAGGTTTGTTGGCAAAGTCAAATTCACCACTACCCAACATTGTTTTTATGAAATTGTAATAGCGTAAATTTTTATCCCATGTATTGTAATCCGGGTGGGTTTTCATCACCGCTAACACTTCATTGTAAAATGGGAGTTTGTCTATGCCTACTAAAAAAACACTGAGTGCAGTATCTCCCCTGCGGTTTATGTAGGCATTGATTGTTTCTTTTGCAGGATTATACTCTGCAATAAAGGTACAGGCAAATTTAAACATCCGGCTTGCTGCGCCGGATGCCGGAACAAACTTCTTGAGCTTGAAGTTGTCTTTTTTACTGTCAAAATAAGCAGCATGGTCAATAGCTTTTTCTTCATCAATCGGGCAGATGCCGTCATTAAGCAAAGCCGGTTTTTCGAGAGTGATGCGTGAAAGGCCATTCCTGAATATGGTAAGCTGGCGGCGCAATGCATCAATAGATGTTCCCTGATTATAAATCTGTATAAAATCTGCTACTGTAAAGCCGGAATCAAGTGCTTTTTCCAGCGACAGTATGATATTTTTAGCCGTTTCATTTATTTCATCGCTAACCGCTATAATGTGTGGCAGGCCATTATTTTCAAAAAACTGTGCAACTTTTTTGGCTTCATTATCATTGGTGTGCTCAAAGATAATACTAAGCGCATCTTGTGAATTTATGGCGGCATTCAAGCTTTTTACTTCAAAAGCAAATTCGCGGGCTTCTCTTCCGTCGGGTGCAATAAATTGCAAGAGTTTATTTGCTAAATCAGTTTGTGCAGTATTGCTATATATGGCTACATTGATTGTGCCGGTTTGCTGTTTAGTAATATTTTGTTCCATGCCCTGTAACCAAAAATGGCAATTATAGTTATTATGATATAAAAGATTGCTGTAAACACCAATCCTTTATAGAAAAAAGCGGTACCACAATGATATCGCCGATAATAAGGTATATCCAGTTCTCAATTTTCCTTTTGGCAAGCAGCCACATCCCAACAAAGAAAAGCCCTGTTGTAAATATGTCAACATACGTCCACCAGGGGCCAAACATGTTGAACCAGACATATACCCCAGTGACAAATATAACTGAAACACTGAATATCAATATACATTTTTGGTTATCTTTAAGTGTTGCGCGGGTAATTGTAAGGCTTTCGCTACTGTTGATGTTGCTCCACAGCAGCCAGCCGTAAGCGCTCATGTAAAAATAATATAGGTTTACAATAAGGTCACCATATAATGTTGCAGTATACATCAGGTAAATAAATATACCCGTACTTACCAGCCCGGTTGGGTAAAGCCAGATGCTGTTGCGGGCAGAAAACATAACGCTAAAAAGCCCGAGAATTACAGCAATAAGCTCAAGGCCCAAAACAAAAGGGGTGTAACCATTAAACTGGCTGAAGACCAAATCAATAAATTCATTCATCAGCTTTAGTTTTCAAAAGAATATACCAGCGTAAAATCTTCAATCTCCTCGAATAAGAAACGGTAGTTTTTATTAATTTCTTCAAATATAACCTTAGCGCTGCCATTGCCTGAAGCATATTCAAATGGCAAAACATCCATATGCTGCTTAAAGCTAAGGCCGTCACGCGAAATCATTTTGAAAACAGCTTCCTTCACACCCCAAATCACAATCAGCATCTGCATGTAAGTATCCAGATGCATTGGGTCGAGATATGCAAACTCCCTGTCAACAAACTTATCTGCAATAGTTATGACTTTTTCACGCCGCAGTTCCATGTCTATGCCAACATTTCTGTCACTCACAATAATTGCAGAGAAACCGTATGAATGGGTAATCGAGATATAGTTGCCATCTTCAAGGTAAGGTTTGCCGTCAGCATCATAATGCAGGTCAAAATCAGTGTAGCCTGCTTCCTTCAGAAGCCACCGTACACTGAGGAAACCCCTCCGATGCTGGCTGCTTTTCATGCGGTCTATACGGCCGTGGCAGGCAGGCTTCAGGTCAATAGCGCCAAGCTCTTCTTCACTTTCTGTGATTTTCCAGATGAGGAGGCGTGTCCCGGGCAGTACTTCTTCAGATTTATACAGCGGCATTTAAATGAGGTTGTTTTTCAGCGAATTAAAATGTAATGCTCAATTTTATTATGAAACGTTGAGCTTATGATTACAAATCAATTCACTAAATTTGCAAAAATTTCGTAATCACAAATATACATTATTCATGAGTACAACCACAATGCCTTACGTGGCATATAAAGTTAAAGATATTGCCCTTGCTGAATGGGGAAGGAAAGAAATACAGCTTGCAGAAGCTGAAATGCCGGGCCTTATGGCGCTTCGTGAAGAATATAAAAACGAGCAGCCACTTAAAGGCGCACGCATAGCAGGCTGCCTGCACATGACCATACAAACAGCCGTGCTTATAGAAACGCTTGTTGCCCTTGGTGCAGAGGTTACCTGGAGCTCATGCAACATATTCTCTACGCAAGACCATGCTGCTGCTGCAATTGCTGCTGCCGGCATACAGGTATATGCATGGAAAGGCCTTAATGAAGAGGAGTTTGACTGGTGTATAGAGCAGACACTTTTCTTTGGTGAAGACCGCCAGCCGCTTAACATGATTCTTGATGACGGGGGGTGACCTTACCAATATGGTGTTTGACCGTTACCCTGAACTTGCTGCAGGTATAAAAGGGCTTTCTGAAGAAACTACTACAGGTGTTCACCGTCTTTATGAAAGGGTGAAAAACGGTACGCTTGTTATGCCGGCTATCAACGTAAACGACTCGGTTACAAAATCGAAATTCGATAACAAATACGGCTGTAAAGAGAGTGCTGTAGATGCTATTCGCCGTGCTACTGACCTTATGCTTGCGGGTAAAAGGGTAGTGGTTTGCGGTTATGGTGACGTAGGTAAAGGTACTGCGGCTTCTTTCCGTGGTGCGGGTTCTATAGTTGCTGTTACCGAAATTGACCCGATTTGTGCGCTACAGGCTGCAATGGACGGTTACGAAGTGAAAAGGCTTGACACGGTTGTTGGCAATGCTGATATCATCATCACTACTACAGGTAACAAAGACATCGTAGTAGGCCGTCATTTCGAGGCTATGAAAGATAAAACTGTGGTTTGTAACATTGGCCACTTTGACAATGAAATTGACATGGCTTGGCTTAACAAGAACCACGGCTCTTCTAAAGTTGAAATAAAGCCTCAGGTTGACAAATATACCATTAACGGTAAAGATATAATAATCCTTGCTGAAGGGCGCCTTGTAAACCTTGGCTGTGCTACAGGCCACCCAAGCTTTGTAATGAGTAATTCATTTACAAACCAGACACTTGCGCAGATAGAGCTTTGGAACAATAGCGACAAGTACGAAAATGATGTTTATATGCTGCCTAAGCACCTTGATGAGAAAGTAGCATCACTTCACCTTGCCAAACTTGGTGTAGAGCTGGAAACGCTTTCTGAAGGGCAGGCTGCTTACATTGGTGTTGAGGTACAAGGGCCATTTAAGCCGGAGTATTACAGGTATTAATCTTCAGGATTATTTGAATTTTAGATCATTAAATTAGATAGAAAGTCCCGCTGTATGGCGGGACTTTTTTATTTGTACAGTCGTGCAGTCTAAATACAACATTCTATAGTTCTAATATTCCCTGAAAGAGCAAGAAGCAATGTGATCATTCACCATACCGGTTGCCTGCATATGGGCATAGATAACAGTTGAGCCTACAAATTTAAAACCGCGCTTTTTCATGTCTTTGCTAATGGCATCTGAAAGGGGAGTGGTGGCAGGGACACCTTTTAATGATTCGGGTTTATTGTCAATTGGTTTACCATCGGTAAAATTCCAAAAGTACTTAGAGAACGAGCCGAACTCTTCCTGCACTTTCATAAATGCCTGCGCGTTGCTTATAGCCGCCGCAACCTTCAGCCTGTTACGAATGATACCTGGGTTTTGCAACAGTTCGTGCTGCTTCTCCTTATCATACTTTGCAATCTTCTTATAGTCGAAGTTATCAAAAGCCTCAGCAAAACTCTCCCGCTTGCGTAGTATGGTTATCCAGCTAAGCCCAGCCTGAAATGTTTCGAGCAACAGGAATTCAAACAGAGTTTCGTCATCATAAACCGGTTTTCCCCATTCTTCGTCATGGTAGCGCTCATAAAGCGGGTCGCCTTTGCACCAGCCGCAGCGTACTATTTCTTTCATGATTTATTGTCTATATATTTGTCAATAAGCGAATGTGCTAAATAAATTATCGGAGTAAGCAGTATTGCTATACCAAGCTTTACTCCATAGCCTGTAAGCCCTGATTTTATATAAGTTTCGTTATCCATTTGGCCTGTCATCCAAAAGGCAATTCCCAGAACAATAAAGCTGTCAAAGAACTGTGATATTACTGTAGAACCCGTACTGCGAAGCCACAGCATTTTATCACCTGTCCTGTTCTTTACAAAATGGAAAATGGTGATATCTATCAGCTGTGAGACTAAAAATGCCGTAATACTGCCGACAATAATCCACATGCTTTGCCCGAAGACAGCTTTGAAGCTTTCATCGCTTACACCCATACCTTCCGTTGCCGGAATACGCATGGCAATAAGCAGCACAAAAAAACAGTAGGCAATCAATCCTGCAGTGATGAAGGACAGCTTGCGAACGCCCTTCTCACCAAAGTATTCATTGATAAGGTCGGTCGTTATGAAAACCACCGGCCACGGTAAAATGCCCACGCTCATGGGCACAGAGCCTACGTATATCAGCTTACCGCCAATAAGTTCAGCAACTATGGCATTGGTAATAAATATCCCCGCCAGGATTACGTAAAGGGTTTCTTTTTTGGTTTGGAGCATTATAAAATCAATCCTTCAAATTTAAAGTTTTTTTAGGATAGATTAGATTGTTAGGAAATATTGCTGTTTTAAAAAACTATAAAATAAATTGCTGCCCAAACCGAGAGGAAGAAAAAGCCTGGCAAAACAACCGTCTGCATTTTTTCTCTGATGTTTCTTTTCACTAACGCAAGATATAGCAGATAAACAACAAAGAAAGCTGCCAAAAAAACTGCAATAAGAGGATAAACGATGCCCATAAGAGAAAGGTTAGGGGTTATTAAACTCAAATATAAGTATTTAGGCTGATAAAACAAAAAAACCCGCAGCCTTTCGGTGCGGGTTATTATAAGTATTAATTTTAAATCGTCGATTATTTACGGATTACAGAATGAGTGCTGACCGCATCTACCGACTCGAGTTTTATTATATACATCCCTGAATTTAGGTGTGACATATCTATCTCGGCATTTGCAATATTATTGCGTTTTGACAATACCAGCTGGCCCACAGTGTTATAAATATATATATGACTGAAAGCTGTTGCAGAGTCTATTTTAAGCACGCCATCTGTTGGGTTAGGGTATAGCGTTACCTTTGGTGCAGTCTCGTAGTCTTCTGTTCCGGCAGGTGTGCCAAATATCACTTTCACCGGCAATGCAAACAGGCTTTCCAAAGTGTTGACTGTTTGGGTGCAATAATATGTATTTCCATTTACCAGAGGGGTTGTTGGTGACAATGGCGCTACATTATCCGTTTCGTCAGAAGAACGTGCCGTGTACAACGCGTTGTATGTGTTCTCGCATGTTGGGGGCTGCATATACCATAATATATTTTGTCCTGAAACGTCAAGATCTGCAAGTGTTTCTCCGGGATTCGCATATTGTATACTTGCGCCTGACGGAGGAACCGGATTTGGCGAAACATTTACAGCGGCGATATTATTTTTATAGAGGGAACCAAGTAATTCAAAATCTCCTGTAACTATGAGCCTGTTACATCCTGCAAGAGAGTAAAACGGGATGTCGTCGTCAAACGATGGCACATCAAAAGCAGTATTCCAGGTTCCGTCAGAATCAAGCAATATCACATTTGGTGATGGCAAAGAATTGAAATTAGCGTAATACTTGTAACGAGGTACGAGTATCTGGCCGTTTTCGAGTAATATCATTTGCTTGAAGCCATAATATCCGGAGCCACTTACTGTACCTGCATTCACAGTAAATGAAGTATCATGCGAGCCGTCTCCATTTAGACGCGCAATACTTGCTTTTCCGGTATTAATATTAGTAAATGAAATCAAAACTTTACCATCGTTCAACTGTATCGTACGGTCTACATTACTGTTGGTAACGCCTGGCGGGAGTGTGTAATTAAAAGATGTATCCTTTGTGCCGTCGGCATTTAGCCTGATTAACTTTGGTGTAGATATATTATTATAAAGGTTAAATCTTCCGGCAGCCAGAATTTTGCCATCTGGCAAAATTTCTAAAGAAATAGGAGCCTGATTGAATTTAAAACCGACAGATCCTTCAATTGCTCCATTTGAATTAAGTCTCAGTAACTTTGCTCCATTCTCATAAAAACTGCCTGCAATCCCTGATGCAATTATTTTACCATCTGACAGAATCTCAAAGTCAAGAATGTTTCCTGGCATACAATCAAATGACTGGTCAATTGTACCATTAGCATGTAGCCGTATTATGTTTTTGACAACACCATTTACAGTATAGCCGGTGCCGGCAATTAATATTTTGCCATCTGCTTGCTGTTTAATCACAGGGTATGCGTCAACATTGTCCACAATTTTTATGCTGGGGTCTATTGCAAAGGAAGTATCCAGATTTCCGTTTATATCAACTCGTGCCATGCCCGGTGCATATTGATCCTGGTAAGTGGTAAAAGATCCAATCAATAGTATCTTTCCATCCTGCTGTACAAAACTTCTGAATACTTTGTTATTTGCACCATGATTGGGCATAAAAGATATATCAAGACTTCCGTCGCTGTTAACGCGGTGCATAACATTACGGGTTATACCTGTAATTGGGTTTCTGTAAGGCCCTCCAATAATAATCTTTCCGTCAGGCTGCACAATAAGCCTGTTTACATGTCCATACAGGTACACCATGGTACTTGTAAATGACGTGTCTTTAGAGCCATCACTATTTAATCTGTAATAATTTTGTGAGTCTGCCTCAGGGTATCCTTCCTTGTAAACAAGTATTTTTCCATCGGGCTGTACGGCAAACTCAGTAAATCCCTCCTGTATTGCAGGAGTAAATGACTGTACGCTGAAGGTAGTATCATAGCTTCCGTTTGAGTTTAGCCGTACAATGCCTCTCCTCATTAGGTTATTATGAACATACAAATCTTCGGTGCCGATAACCAATATTTTTCCAGAGGGTAAAAGTTTCACATCAAATGCTGCACCCTGGTAATAAAATGAAGAACCTGATCCATAAGTGAGTGTCGGGTCAACGCTGCCATCCGGATTTAGTCTTATAATTTTATTAATATAAGTTGTATTGTAAGAAGTGAAGTGGCCAACAACAATTATTTTACCATCAGGCTGTGCAACTGCTGAGCTTGTAGCCTGGTTAAAGCCTGTACCCATATTGAATGTGGTATCAACAGACCCGTTTGTATTAAGGCGTGTAAAGTTTTTTTGGGGAATTCCGTTGACTGATGAAAATGTGCCCGTAATCAGGATTTTACCGTCTGCCTGGAAATTTATTCTATTTATATAGGTTGACGGTGAGACTGCCGAAGGAAATACCGGCGGGGTAAAAGTAGCATCTATACTGCCATCTTCATTTAGCCTGATAATTTTTTTGCTCATAGAATCCAAAGCAAGAATTTTACCATCTGTCTGGAGAAACAATTTATCATATCGCGTGTCATCCTCTTCACCATAGCTAAGAGGTTGAAAGGTTACATCTACTGTGCAGTCAGCATTAAATCTATAAATTTTTAAATCTTTATGTGAAATTACAACCACTTTTCCGTTGGGCAATAACACCGGAGTACTTGCAACATGATCTGTGCCACCCGAATTTGAAAATCTCAAGGATTTGTATAGCCCGCTATCACCGCTGTTAAAAGAATTATCCAGAACTCCCGGCTGAGCATTAACGGTTATACTCAGGAAAATCAATGCAAGGTAAAAATGTTTCATGTGTTTATTTTGGTATTCAAATATCTAAAAATTTGTTGATATACAATGCGTTGAAATGCAGTAAAATACACACAAAAAAACCCGCAGCCTTTTGGTGCGGGTTTTATATTGGTAACAAGGTTTACTTATGCAAGTGCAACCCTTTTGAAACCTGTAACAACAAGTGAAGAATCAATAGACTTCACATACTCGCTTACGCTCATTTTGCTGTCTTTGATGTAATCCTGGTTTACAAGCGTATTGTCTTTAAAGAAACGGCCAAGTTTACCTTTAGCAATGTTATCAAGCATTGCTTCAGGCTTGCCTTCCTGGCGCAAAAGGTCTTTAGCGATTTCAATTTCTTTTTCAATTGTAGCAGCGTCAACACCTTCCTCGTTAAGAGCGATAGGAGCCATTGCAGCAGCCTGCATAGCAACGTTACGTGCAGCTTCTTCAGCGCCGTCAGCTTTACCTGAAAGGCTTACAAGCGTAGCAATACGGTTACCTGCGTGGATGTATGAACCTACAAACGCACCTTCAAGGCGCTCGAATGAACCAATCTCGATTTTCTCACCGATAACGCCTGTCTGCTCAGTAAGTTTTTCTTCAACAGTGATGCCGTTAAAGTCAGCAGCAAGGAATTCTTCTTTAGTTTTGAAGTTAAGTGCAAGTGCAGCAAAGTCGTTAGCAAGCTTTACGAAAGATTCGTTTTTAGCAACGAAGTCAGTCTCACAGTTAAGAGAGATAACAACACCTTCGGTCTTGTCTGCGTTTACTACAGCGATAACTGCACCTTCAGTAGACTCACGGTCTGCCCTGTTGGCAGCAACTTTCTGTCCTTTTTTCCTAAGTATTTCAATTGCTTTGTCGAAATCGCCTTCAGCTTCTGTAAGCGCTTTTTTACAGTCCATCATACCGGCACCTGTAATTTGCCTTAATTTATTTACGTCTGCAGCAGTAATATTTGCCATTGTTTTTGAAAAGTATTTAATAGTTAAAAATGAAAGCTGTTATGCATGTACCGCCACAAAAGTAAGCATGTACCTGCACAACAGCTTTACTGTAATGTTAATTATTCTTCAGTTGATGCAGGAGCCTCTTGTGCAGGGGCAGCTACAGCAGCTTCAGTTGTGTTTTCTTCACCTTCTGCAGGCAGGTCTTCTTTGTCAGATTTCCTGTCAGAAAGGCCTTCAACAACTGCGCCTGTAACCAAAGATAAAATCTTCTCTATTGATTTAGAAGCGTCATCATTTGCAGGTATTACATAGTCAACCTCACGCGGGTCTGAGTTTGTATCTACCATTGCGAAAACCGGAATGTTTAATTTCTGAGCTTCTTTTACTGCGATATGTTCAGCCTTGATGTCAACCACAAATAACGCGGCAGGAAGCCTTGTCATGTCTGCAATTGAACCAAGGTTTTTCTCAAGCTTCGCACGAAGGCGGTCTACCTGTAAACGCTCTTTTTTAGAAAGCGTGTTAAATGTACCGTCTTTCTTCATTTTATCGATAGAAGCCATTTTCTTAACGGCCTTACGGATAGTAACGAAGTTAGTAAGCATACCGCCCGGCCACCTTTCAGTAATGTAAGGCATGTTGGCTGCAGTAGCTTTTTCAGCAACGATATCTTTAGCTTGTTTTTTTGTGGCTACGAAAAGGATTTTCCTGCCTGAAGCAGCTATTTTCTTAAGGGCTTCATTAGCCTCTTCAATTTTAGCTGCAGTTTTATACAGGTTTATAATGTGTATGCCATTACGCTCCATGTATATATACGGGGCCATGTTTGGGTCCCATTTCCTGGTCATGTGCCCGAAGTGAACACCTGCTTCCAGTAATTCTTTTACATCTACTTTATTTGCCATTTTTGTAATAGTTTACGTTCTGTTGAGTAAGCAATGGACTGGTGGCGATAATTTTCGGCCCGGCCCATTTAGATGCTAAACTAACCCCTCGCCTCGGCGGGGCAACAACAACTTTGTTTTTAATTCAATAATGATAATGAACAATCGATTAACGCTTAGAGAACTGGAATCTCTTACGTGCTTTCTTCTGTCCGAATTTCTTACGCTCAACCATACGCGGGTCCCTTGTCAATAGGCCTTCCGGCTTAAGGATGCCCCTGTTCTCAGCATCAACCTCACACATAGCGCGTGCAATAGCCATACGTACAGCTTCAGCCTGGCCTGTAACACCACCACCATAAACATTGATTTTCACATCAAAGTTTTCAGCATTGTTTGTCATAGATAGCGGCTGGCGTACTTTGTACTGAAGGGTAGCAGTAGGAAAATACGTTTCCATGTCTTTTTTGTTAACCGTTATTTTGCCTGTACCTTCAGTAAGGTAAACACGGGCAACAGCGGTCTTTCTTCTTCCAATTTTGTGGATAGTTGCCATTACTTTAAGTCGTTTAAGTTAACGGTTTTAGGTGACTGAGCAGCGTGTTTGTGGTCAGGACCCTACATATACATTTAAATTACGGAAAAGCTCTGCGCCAAGCTTGTTCTTAGGCAGCATTCCTTTTACAGCTTTTTCCACAAGGATTGCAGGGTTCTTAGCCTGTAGTACCTTTGCGGTCAAAGACCTTTGGCCTCCCGGGTAACCTGTGTGGCGGATGTACGTCTTATCCTCCAGCTTGTTTCCGGTAAGGTTGATTTTCTCTGCGTTGATAACAATTACGTTATCGCCACAGTCAACGTGCGGGGTATAACTCGGCTTGTATTTGCCTCTCAAAAGCATCGCAACTTTTGAAGCAAAACGGCCCAAGTTATGACCTTCAGCGTCAACAACTATCCACTCTTTCTGAGCGGTAGCCTTGTTGGCTGAAATTGTCTTGTAGCTTAATGTGTTCACAATAAATAATTTTAATTAAACATTCCGTCCCCAATAAAGGGGTTGCAAAAGTACAATTAATTCTTAGAAATTCAAACACAAGCAGAAAAATATCAGCAAGTGGCTAATTTGCTGGGACAAAAGCAAATATATTGTATATTTGGGTATGCCGAAAATTTTTAAAATACTCGTGATGATAGCTACCTGTGTAGGGGTGGGTTATCTTTCAAGCCTGTTTACCCGTGAGGGTGTAGACACATGGTACCGAACAATTGAAAAACCGTCATTTAATCCGCCTGACTGGATTTTTGCACCAGTATGGACTACCCTATATATTATGATGGGGCTTGCGGCGGGGCTGGTGTGGGATAAGATTGAAGAACAACGCGAAACCGTTCGCAAAGGTATTATATTCTTCTGGATACAGTTGGCGCTGAATGCGCTTTGGTCGTACCTGTTCTTTGGCCTGCACAACCCTCTGTTAGCACTTATTGAAATTGTTCTGCTCTGGCTAATGATATATGAAACCTTTATCCAATTCAACAAGGTCAACAAAGTTGCCGGCTATTTGCTGATACCTTATTTATTATGGGTAACGTTTGCTACTGTGCTGACTGCCTCAATATGGTGGCTGAACAAATAGATTGTTAGAATTTTAGATTGTTAGACTTCAAGACAACATGAATAAAACTTTGCAGCTCTGTTACTTTACAACGTACCTGCAATACTCTGCGCCGCAATATAACCTCCCGTCCAAGCATTCTGGAAGTTGAAGCCGCCGGTTATGGCATCAATGTCTAGAATTTCACCGGCGAAGTAAAGGTTAGGAAACACTTTGCTTTCCATTGTTTTAAAGTTAACCTCTTTTAAAGAAATACCGCCTGCTGTAACGAATTCTTCTTTAAACGTACTTTTGCCATTCACCTGAAAATGTGCGTTGGTGAGCTGCTGTGTCAACGCATCAATCTGTTTTTTGGAAAGGTCGGCCCAACGTGTCTCAGGGTCTATACCCGATGCAGTTACAAGGCTCTCCCATAAACGGTTCGGGAATGCGAAAGGTGACTTTTTGCCGACAGCTTTCTTTGCGTTTTCCTGTTTAATCGATTTCAATTGGGTTTCACAATTTTCAGCATCCATGTCGTCAAGCCAATTGACTATGAGCGTAAACTGGTAATTCTTCGTAGCCAATTCCCGCGCTCCCCATGCCGAGAGTCGCAATATCCCCGGGCCGCTCATGCCCCAGTGGGTTATCAGTAACGGGCCGGTTGCCTCCAGTCTTGTACCTTTCACTTTAACCGATGCCTGCGCCGATACCCCCATAAGGTCTTTTATGCGAGGGTCTTTAATATTAAAGGTGAATAGCGAAGGCACGGGTTCCACAATTGTATGCCCAATCGCCGCGAGTATATCCCACATTTTTGTGCTGCTGCCGGTTGCCATTACAAGGCTTTGGGCTATGTAGGTTTGGTTTTGGGTATCGATTTTCCAGTGAGAATCTGATTTGTATAAACTTTGGATGCTCTCACCTGTCAGGATGTGTATGCCCAGCCTCTTCGTGGCTTCCAGAAAGCAGTCAATGATGGTTTGCGAACTGTCCGTCACCGGGAACATCCTGCCATCGTCTTCAATCTTCAGTTCTACGCCTCGCTTCTCAAACCATTCAATCGTATCACCAGAACAAAACCTGTTGAAGGGTCCACGCAATTCTTTTTCGCCGCGAGGGTAGAACTTCACCAGCTCATCAGGTACAAAACACGCATGCGTAACATTACAGCGACCCCCACCCGATACACGTACCTTCTGCAGCACATCTTTGCTACGTTCCAAAATTGCAATCTTCAATTTCGAATTTGCCTCAGCAATGTTTATAGCTGTAAAAAATCCTGCCGCCCCGCCACCGGCTATCACTACATCATAACTTTTGCTCATAGCCTTTCAGGATAGTCACTTATTATACCATCTACACCATAGCTTTTTATGCGGGCTATGTCTTCCGGCTCATTTACTGTCCAGGTGTAAATTTTGAAACCTGCCTCCTGAGCTTTCTTCACGTTGCTTTGGGTTAAAAGCGAAAAATGCGGGTGCAGTGCCTTTGCGTTAACTTTCTCTGCCAGTTCCCATGCTTCGGTAACGCTTGCCTGCGTCAGTACCCCAAGATTTATTCTTTTATTGATGGCATACATTGCCTCAAGCTCTTCATGCTGGAAACTTGAAACTATAATATTGTTATAGCTAAAGCCTTTACCAATATACTCTTCCACAATATCTGAAACTCCCTGCGCCGTATGCCGCCCTTTCATTTCAATGTTGATGAACCTGTCCGAACCCGATAAGTCCAGCACTTCCTGAAGCGTTGGGATTTGATATTTCCCTTCCACAACGAGTTTTCTCAAATCATCAAATGCCATCTTGCTTACCTCGCCTGAGCGATTGGTTGTCCGGTCAAGAGTAAAGTCGTGTATCACCACAAGCTCACCAGTAGCGCACCTGTGCACATCCAGCTCAATGCCATCGGCACCAAGCCTGAACGCTTCTTCAAACGAGGCTAACGTATTTTCTGCAATATAGGCTTTTGCGCCCCTGTGGCCAATCTTCAGCATTGGTAAAGTTTGCCGTAAAGATAGCAAACAAAAAAGCACAAACCTGCGGCCTGTGCTTTAGTGATATATAACCCAAAATAATTAATTCGTAAGGATAAGATACTGCCAGGGCTTCCAGTTTTGCTTTTGGCCTTTGGTAAGTGTTATAGATTTTCCTGTCATTGCATCTATGAATGTACCATCCAGCGGCAGGTTAAATTCTTTGTTCTTGGCGGTAAGGTTAGCAATGTATATAACTTTCTTGCCGTCTTTTTCTCTTTCAAAAGCAAGTATTTCAAGATCTGATGATGAATTGATTCGTTTATATGAAGCAGCATTCTTACCACCGTTAAGCGCTGTGTTTTCATTTTTCAGCCTGCCCAGCTTTTCATACACAGGGTACATCCGGCCTTTTTGCTTTGTGATTTCATCTTTCTCGAAGAACTTTAGCCTGCGGTTAAAGTCATACTCCTGCCCGGTGTAGATTAGCGGCATACCGGGCATTATATAGGTAAGTGCCGCAAAAGCCTCAGCGGCTTCTGGGTTGCCCAGCCTTTCATACTCAGTACCGTTCCATGCATTTTCATCATGGTTAGACGTGAAATTCATAAAAAAGTCCTGCTTCTTGTATTCTTTAGCCTGCTTAGCTACAAAAGAATCCCAATCACCAACAGTCTTTTTGCCTTTGGCAATATCATTCATCAGGTGGTGTGCTTCCCAACCGTAGCCCATGTCAAACAAGTTTCCAAAAAGGTATGGCTTGTTAGATTCCATCAGCATAAAAACCGGCTTAACTTCTTTCAATTTCGGGATAGTGTATTCCCAAAACGCTGTAGGTACGTTATCAGCAACATCACAACGGAAACCGTCAATATTATGCTCTTTTACCCAGTACAGCATTTCGTTCTTCATAGGCTCATACAGCTTTTTGCTGGTATAGTCCAGATGCGCAACATCCGTCCAGCCCCAGCTCTCGCCGGTTTCCGGATTCAGCGGGTCGGTCACTTCACCCTTCGCATTCTTGTAATAGTATTCAGGGTGTTCGGTAATCCATTTATGGTCCCATCCGGTATGGTTAGCTACCCAGTCCAAAATCACATACATGCCATTGTCATGTGCGGTGTTTACCAGCTTGTCAAAATCTTCCTTTGTACCCAGGTCAGGATTAACAGCTGTGTAATCCGAGATAGCATAATAGCTACCCAGGTATTTTTCACGTTCTTTCGGGTCTTTGATGTCTTCAACCGAAAGATCTCCTGTTGCTTTCCGGTTTTTCATCGAGATAGGATACACCGGCATAAGCCATATCACCTTCACACCAAGATTCTTTAGTTGCGGAATATCTTTGGTGAAAGCATTAAGTGTCCCTTCCGGTGAATACTGGCGGATGTTTGCTTCGTATATCACAGCGCTTTCCATTATTTCAGGGCTTACGGCTGCAATTTCTTCGGTTTTTTTATCTTCTGTTTTTGCCTCTGAATGTTCTTTCTTACAACTGATGAAAGCAGCCAGGCAAAGCCCTAATACGAGTGTTTTTTTCATATTTATTGATTTCTCTAGCTTAGTTAAGTTCCAGTAAAAGTACCGATTTTGGGTCGATGGTAATGTCTGACGCAAGATTTATCGACTTACCTGTCAGAACATCTTTACCATTATTGTAGTTTTTGATGCCTTCGCTAAAACGTGCTGTCTTAAACGTCTTTGCCTCAGCGGCATTGTTGATGACTACCATAACCGACTCTTTATCATTGTAGCGGAAGTACACATACACATTGTCATGCGGCAGGTAGTGAAGTGTTTTTCCGTTGTGTATCACTTCCTTGTTTTTCCTCCATGTAAAAAGTTTCGACGTGAAGTCATAGAACTGCTTCTGTTTTGCATCCCTTCCGGCAGATGTAAACACGCTGTTGGCATCGCCTGCCCAGCCGCCCGGCATATCCCTGCGGATGTCACCATCGCCCTTGCCCTTGTCTCCGGCCATGCCTATCTCACTGCCGTAGTAAAGTTGAGGAATTCCACGAACCGTAGCAATAAGCGTCATCGCCATTTGGTATTTTTTAAAGTCGCCTTTGTAAATTTCATTGAAACGGCCTGTGTCGTGGTTCTCTGTAAATACAAGCAGGTTATTCACATTCGGGTAAAGGAAGTCATTCGCGAAGTTATCATACACGCGCTGCATGCCTTGGGTCCCAGTTGGTTTTGTCTTCGTTGAAAGCTCCCCCGAAAGCATCATGCAGGGTAAAGTCCATCACGCTTGGCAGGTGAGAATTGTAGCTTTGTATTGCCGCAATTTTGCTGTCTTTCTGCCAGTACGACATCTGTGCTTGGTCGTGCATCCACACTTCACCCACGATGTTGAAGTAAGGGTACTCATCAGTAATGGCTTTTGTCCATTTTGCGATGCCGGCTTTGTCGTTGTAAGAATACGTATCCACACGGAAACCACCCAAATCAGCGTACTCAATCCACCATATTGCGTTTTGGGTAAGGTAATTCAGTACAAGCGGGTTGCTTTGGTTCAGGTCGGGCATAGACTCTACAAACCACCCGTCCATACACTGTACTGCATCTGTTTTTGAAGCATTTGGATCAAACTGTGTAGTCATGCGGTAATTTGATTGTGAGTAACCAGGGAATTGGTGCACCCACTCATACGTTGGCAGGTCTTTATACATCCAGTGCTCGCTCCCCCAGTGGTTGGTCACGTAATCCAGTATCAGCTTCATGCCACGCTTCTTCATTTCTGCCGAAAGGCGCAGGTAATCTTCATTGGTGCCATACCGGGGGTCAATCTTATATAGGTCGGTTTGCGCATAGCCGTGGTATGATCCGCGAGGGTGATTGTCTTCGCATAGCGGAGTGTTCCATATGGCAGTAGCACCGAGGGCCTGTAGGTAATCAAGATTTTTAATAATGCCTTCAATATCACCACCGTGGCGGCCGTGGCTGTCGGCACGGTTCATTTTGTCTTCTATGCCTTTTACATTGTCATTGGCAGGGTTGCCGTTGGCGAAACGGTCGGGCATGATAAGGTAAATCATGTCAGATGAATCAAAGCTTTCACGTTGCGCCGAACCTTCCCTGCGCTGCTTCAGCTCATAATTGTGCGTAAGCGCAGTCTTGCCTTTTCCATCTTTGAATGTAAAAGTTAGTTTAGATGCAGGCAGATTTTTAGTGTCAATAGTAACAAAAACATAGTTGGGGTTTTCGGTCTTCACCACATTTTTGATGATGATGTTGTTGGACACTGCCGGAGTGTACTGCGCAATATTCTTCCCGTAGAACATCACCTGCAATTCGGTGTTCTTCATACCGCTCCACCAAAAAGGCGGCTCCACGCGCTGTAGCTGTGCATTTGCAAATCCGCAGGTAAGAAGCAATAAGATTAGTAGTTTTTTCATATTGTTGTTTGTTTGGTTTTTCATCCGAGTGATAGCCCCTCTCCTTGGGAGAGGGGTTGGGGAGAGGCCTATACCGTCACCAGCATATTGGGCTCAACTGTAACCGCTTCGCCGTTTACATATACAGTAAGTTCTTTGTCACCTTCAAGCGTAAAGTTGGTTTCTCCCGGGTGCACAGCTACTTTTAATATCTGGTTACGGAAGTTTATCTTAAAGCTGTAGCCTTTCCATTGTTCAGGTATGCGTGGCTCAAAATGCAGCATGTCATTCTTCACCCTCATGCCGCCAAAGCCTTCAACGATGCTCATCCATGTGCCCGCCATGCTGGTAATGTGCAGGCCTTCTTCAACCTCTTTATTATAATCATCAAGATCAAGGCGTGATGTCCGTAAATAGAATGTATACGCCTGTTCCATCCGGCCGAGTGTTGCTGCCTGTATAGAGTGCACACACGGTGATAACGACGACTCATGCACAGTGAAAGGCTCATAGAAATCGAAATGCTTTTCAAGCTCCTCTTTTGTAAAATGATCTTCAAAGAAATAGAAACCCTGCAGTACATCTGCCTGCTTGATATATGGCGAGCGCAGTATCCTGTCCCACGACCATTTTTGGTTGATAGGTCGCTGCGACCTGTCAAGATCACTTACCTTCACCAGCTCTTTGTCAAGGAAACCATCTTGCTGCAGGTACACTCCATGCTCTTCCGAATAAGGGAAGTACATGTTATCGGAAACCTTCTTCCACTCTGCAATTTCTCCGGCATCAAGGTTGGTGATGCCCATGATGCGACTATGGTCTGCAGCGTATTCATCTTTTACTTTTGCTATCTGCTCAACCGCATAATCAATACACCACTTTGCAATATAGTTGGTGTAGAAGTTATTGTTTACGTTGTTCTCGTACTCGTTAGGCCCAGTTACCCCAAGGATAACATATTTATTTTGTTTTGTAGAGAATGTAGCCCTTTGGTGCCAGAAGCGGGCAATGCCGATTAATACCTCAAGGCCTTTTTCAGGAATGTAACTGTAATCTCCTGTAAAGCGGTAATAATTGTAAATCGCGAACGCAATTGCCCCGTTACGATGAATTTCCTCAAACGTAATCTCCCATTCATTGTGGCATTCTTCACCATTCATGGTAACCATAGGGTAGAGGGCAGCGCCATTCTTAAAGCCAAGTTTTTCGGCATTTTCTATCGCTTTGCCCAGTTGGTTGTGTCTGTACGTTAGTAAATTTCTCGCCACCTGCTGGTCTTTCGTTGCCATGTAGAATGGTATGCAGTACGCTTCGGTGTCCCAGTAGGTGCTTCCGCCGTATTTTTCTCCGGTAAACCCTTTCGGGCCTATATTTAGCCTTGCATCTTTGCCTAAATACGTTTGGTTTAGCTGGAAAATATTAAAACGGATACCCTGCTGGGCCTTCACGTCACCTTCAATGGTAATGTCTGCCATTTCCCAGATGTTGGCCCATGCCTGCTTTTGTTCCTCAAGCAACCCATCATATCCTTTCGCTTCTGCAGATGCTATTACAGCTGCAGCAGCGTCAACAAGCTTTTCGTTATCATGATTAAGCGAAACCGTATAGCCTCCAAATTTCACGATTGATGCCATTTCACCTTTAGCTGCATTTATGCTGTATGTAAATTGCACTTTGTCGTTATCTGCTTCAACATTTGAAGGTGATACCTGTTGCGCATCGCCATTAAGCAAGATACTGTTGTGCATGTATGTGGCTACGTTGAAGTGTGTCTTAAAAGTACGCGCTGTTACAAAAGCGCTATTTCCGTTATGCTGCACATCAAGCGGTTCCCAGAATTTTTCTTCCCAGTTGGCATCTTCGTTCTTTACCCCTGCATCTATATATGGTGCGAATATTATTTCAGCATCGCCGGTTATTGGAGTAACATCATATTTTATAATGCCCAGTTCGTCATTTACGAGTGAAAGGAAGCGCTTTACATTAACTGAAACCTCAGTCCCGTTTTTTAGCACGGCGTCGAAAGAGCGGTTGTACCAGCCTTCTTTCATGTTCAGCTCACGCCTGAAGTTTTTTACCTGACATTTGGCAAGGTCAAGCTGTTCACCGTTTATGGTAACATTAATCCCAATCCAGTTCGGAGCATTAAGCACTTTAGCAAAATATTCGGGGTAGCCGTTTTTCCACCAGCCCACTTTGGTTTTGTCAGGGTAATAAATGCCCGCAATGTAGCTACCCTGAAAAGTATGTCCTGAATAGCTTTCTTCAAAATTAGCGCGCTGGCCCATGGCACCATTACCAATACTGAAAAGGCTCTCAGATGATTTTACCCTTTCCGCATCAAATCCTTCTTCTATAATCGACCAATTATCCGGTAGTATATAATCCTGGTTCATTTTAATTCTTAACTAGCTGTTCTAAAAATTCTGTACTTATTTCTGTAAAATCATTAAAGTTATATTGCGCTTCATGCAATACCGTTTTATCGCCTATGCCGATACTTACCATATCTGCAACATTTGCAGCCTGAATTCCCGCTACCGAGTCTTCAAATACCATTGCGCCTTCACTTTGCATGCCTAATAACTGCGCTGCCCGGATGAAAACTTCAGGGTCGGGCTTGGCGTTGGTTACGTCATTACCGTCTACAATGGCATCAAAATAGTGCAGTATGCCCACTTTCTCCAGTATCGGCCTTGCATTCTTGCTGGCCGAGCCCAACGCAATTTTCTGGTTGTTATCTTTTAAATACTGCAATACCGGCACAACGCCTTCCAGTATCTCATCTTCCTTCATATTGGTGATGTAGCCCAGGTAGTCTTCGTTCTTTTCGATAAGCCACCTGTCTTTATCTTCCTGTGCTGCTTCTACGCCGCCAAGGCCTAAAATTATGTCGAGCGAGCGTACACGGCTTACGCCCTTAAGCTGCTCATTGTGTTCATGCGAAAAATTGATTCCCAACCTGCCTGCTATCTTTTGCCACGCCAAAAAATGGTACTTGGCCGTGTCAACAATAACCCCGTCGAGGTCGAAAATAAATGCTTTTTGATTCATTAATGTTTTGATTGATATGATTGATGATGTTTAATTCTTGATTGTAATTTTTGCTCTGTCATTTACCCTAAGCGCCATAAATCCTGCAAGTACCATTGATGCGCCGCCAATAAGCAGGGCATACACAGGTTGGTTATTGAAAAAAGTTGACACCAGGAAGCCGAGGATTGATGCTGCCAACAGCTGAGGTATTACCACAAAAAAGTTGAATACGCCCATGTAATAACCCATTTTTGAAGCAGGCAATGCACCGGAAAGCATAGCAAACGGGATGGAAAGGATACTTGCCCATGCCACGCCTACGCCAATCATTGAAATGTCATACATATAGAATGTAAATTCTCCTATGCTGAAAATTTCATACATGAATGCACCTGAATTACCAAGGAAATAGATTGAAGCAAGGCCAAGTCCACCGGCACAAAGAGCTAGAAAGTGGGTGAACTTACGGCTGGTGCGTTTAGCAATTACCGGCAATAAAAACGCGGCAATAGCGCCTACAAGGTTGTAATTGGCAAACATTTCATTTACTACATTAGCGCCTGTGTTGTAAGCGACAGATGTTGTGTCGGTAGTCTTGAAAATATGTTCGGTTACTGCACCTGTAGTGTAAATCCACATTGAAAACAGGGCAAACCAGGTGAAGAACTGTACCCATGCCAATTGTTTCATAACACCGGGCATAAACTGGAAGTCGTTCATGATGGTGATGAATCCATTTCTGTATTTCCCTTTTTTCTGAAATAATCCTGAAATTATAAGCGCAATACCGCCAGTACTTATAAGGCCGAGCGACAGGACATATAGGTCTTTTTTAAGCTCGTTAGAATAAATAACATACGTAAGGAGAAGCCCGGCAAGCAATGCTATTACCCCGATAAGGAAATGTTTTGAGCCGTTTGCCCTAAACCATGACTCCGGTTTTTCATCTTCTTTGTACTGTTCTTTACCATGCGCTTCAAAAGCAGCTAGCTCTTCAGGCGAATATTCCTTTGTGGTAAAGATTGTCCATAAAACAGAGATGATAAATGCAGCGCCGCCAATGTAAAAGGAATATTTAACCGAATCTGGAATAACGCCTGCAGGAGCGGTATTTGCAACCCCATAATACGTAAATATATTAGGAAGTTTGGATGCTACATACGCCCCTGCGCCAATGAAAAAGCTCTGCATGGCAAAACCTGCAGTACGCTGCCTGTCGGGCAGCACATCGCCCACAAATGCCCGGAAAGGCTCCATAGATATGTTGATGGAAGCATCAAGAATCCAAAGCATACCGGCGGCAAACCAAAGCACAGGCGAATTGGGCATTACAAATAATGCTGCAGAAGCAAGCAAAGCCCCCAGTAAAAAATATGGCTTACGGCGGCCCAGTTTTGTCCAGGTCCGGTCACTAAAATAGCCGATTATCGGCTGTACTATGAGCCCTGTAAGTGGTGCTGCCACCCATAATGCGGGGATGTCATCTATCTCTGCACCAAGGGTTTGGAATATCCTGCTGACATTTGCGTTTTGCAGGGCAAACCCCATTTGTATCCCTAAGAAACCGAAACTCATGTTCCAGATTCCCCAGAAACCTAATTTACGCTTTTCCATTATCGTAATTAAATAATTTATAATACGATAAGCGCGCTACTGCTTATCAAAAACTTATGGGTGAAGTGGAGTATAAGCCTTGATAATCAAAAGCAAATATAAAGGTTTTTTAATCTGAAAAATTTTTAACGCAAAAAAAATTCTGCACCAATGGCAGAATTTAATTTTATAAAATATTGTGGTTAAGTACTTTATATACAACTACAACGTTGACGTAGATTCTCTTTCTACCAGATGCGTTTCTATAACTTCAGTACGGTAGTGCTCGTCTTCCTCATCTTCAAGCTCAAGTCTTTCAATGAGCATTTTTGCGGCTTTCCCGCCCATTTTTATACCGTTCTGGCTCACGGTAGTAATACTTGGCGAAGAGTATTGTGAAATTATACCATCTGTAAATCCTATCACATTCAGGTCTTCAGGAACTTTTATTCCCATTTTTGCTGCAAGCTTTATGCAGGTAACGGCAAATAGCTCGTTGACAGCAAATATGGCATCAGGCCTTTGCTCCTGCAGCAGGGTTTCAATCTTTGAAGCGCAATTTTCAATATCTTCAATCTTCACAATCAGGTTCTCATCAACTTCAATATCCCTGTCGTGCAGGGCATTTATGTAGCCTTCGGTACGTAGTTTGCCAACGCTCACATAATCAACAGTAGTAGCCAGGGCTATTTTCTTAAATCCTGCATTAATCAGGAAATCTACTGCTTCATAAGCCGCGAGCTGGTCGTCTATAATTACTTTGTCACAAAGCACGTCATTGGTAACACGGTCAAACATTACCACGGGCATGCCCTGGTTTATTACCTCCTGTATGTGGTGAAAGTCTTTTTTTTGCTGTGTTTCTTTAGATAGAGACATGATGAAACCGTCTGTACTGCCGGTTGCAAGCATCTCCATGTTTATCACTTCTTTGTCAAAAGATTCATCTGAAAGGCACACGATTACGTTATAGCCGTTTTCATTGGCTACCTGCTCAATCCCGCTGATTACCGTGGCAAAAAAGTGGTGCACAATTTCAGGAATAATGATGCCTATAGTCTTGGTTTTCTTGTTTTTAAGGCTCAGCGCAATATTGTTAGGCCGGTAATTGTACAGTTTTGCAAATGCCTGAACTTTTTGGCGGGTATCTTCACTTATTTCGGGGCTGTTGCGCAGGGATTTGGAGACAGTAGAAATTGATACATCAAGTTCCTTTGCAATTTGTTTAAGGGTGACCTTTCTCTTCATTAAAAAAATGTTAACTAAAATTTCGAAAATAAATTTAAACTTAATTTTTATTAATAGCAATTATCTTACTGAAATTCTGCGAAATGGCGAAAGTTTTCAACACGAAAACGTTTGCGGTTGCCTGCAAATCCGAAAACGTTTTTTTGGTAAATTAATTTACATAATTTTAACATTCGAAGTGGATTATAAGCTAACCAAAAAAGCAAAATTAACCTAAACAACTTGTATGAAAACACTCTACTCAAAGTTTTTACTGTTGTTGCTTATGCTGCCCTTAACTGCTCTGGCACAGAGCACAGTAACGGGTACTGTTCGTGACAACGCATCGGGAGAGCCTTTGCCCGGCGTAAATGTAATTGTAGAAGGCACCACAAACGGCACGGTTACCGATATGGATGGTAATTACACATTATCAGGCGTATCAAACGGCAGCCGTATTGTATTTTCTTTTGTAGGCTTTACCTCAAACACTGTTGAATATACAGGGCAAAGCTCACTAAATGTTTCTTTAACCGAAGATGCCACTCAGCTTGAAGAAGTGGTGGTTATCGGTTACGGAACTGTGCGTAAAAAGATGCTACAGGGTCACTTACCAGTGTGACCGCTGAAGACTTTAACCGTGGTGCTGTAGTAACAGCAGAAAACCTTTTAAACGGTCGTGTAGCAGGTGTTACAATCAATACCAGCGGTGCGCCGGGTTCAGGCTCAGCAATAAGGATTCGCGGCGGTGCTTCTTTAAACGCTTCAAATGACCCGCTGATTGTTATTAATGGCTTGCCTATTACTAACAACAATGCCGGTGGTGCTACATCAATATTAGCATCAATAAACCCTAATGATATTGAATCTTTTACAGTTTTGAAAGATGCTTCTGCAACAGCAATCTATGGTTCAAGGGCATCAAATGGTGTGATTATAATTACTACTAAGAAGGGAGGAAAAGACCTAGCTGTTGATTATAATTTCCAATATGGCCGTGGCAGGCTGGCAAAGAAAATTGATGTTTTCAGTGCTGACGAATTCCGTGCGCTGATTGCTGAAAGAGAGCCGTTGCAGGTAGGCCTTTTAGGAAATGCCAATACTGACTGGCAGGATGAAATTTATCAAAAAACAGATCTTGTAGATAATAACATTTCTGTTCGCGGGTCTTTGTTTAAAACCATTCCTACCCGTTTATCCGTAGGTAATACATACCAGGAAGGATTAAGGCTTACAAACAGCTTTAACAGGACTACAACATCATTGGCTATGAACCCAAGTATATTCAATGACCATCTTAAGATAAACATTAATGCAAACTATTCACATGAAAAGAACAGGTTTGCTGATGGTGTAGAAGGTGCGGCGATACGCTTTGACCCTACACAGCCGGTATATGATGAAACTAAAGATTTTGGCGGATTCTTTCAATATACTAATGCTGCGGGTGACATACTTACTGCTAACCAGGCACGTAACCCTGTGGCAGCCTTATTGCAAAGAAAAAAATAAATCACGTGTAAACAGGATTTACGGTAATGTTGATTTTGACTACAGATTACATTTTCTTCCTGAAATGAGGGCATTTGTAAGTCTTGGCTTTGACCAGAGTAAAGGTGAAGGGTTTAACTACCTGCCACCAAGAAGTGGTTCGGGCTTTGAGAACGGGGGTGTACCTTTCGGAACAGATTCAGAATACACAAGCTACCGTAAAAACGCTAATTTAGATGCTTACCTAAATTATAAGAAAGATATAGGAAGGCTCAATGTAGATGCAACTGCAGGTTATAATTACCAGAAATTTGATGCTGAAGACTTCAATACCGGTGACAGGGTAAACCCTAACTCTATAGCTGATGTAAATACAGCACCAGATATTGTACTTGTAGGCTTCTTTGGAAGAGGTATCCTTACTTGGGCTGATAAATACCTTTTAACACTAACCTATAGGCATGAGGCCTCTTCAAGGTTTAGTGAAGATAACCGCTGGGGCAGTTTCCCATCAGCAGCTTTGGCCTGGAGGATAAGCGAAGAGTCTTTCCTAAAAGGTTCAAACACGCTAAGCGACCTTAAGCTAAGAGCAAGCTGGGGTGTTACAGGCCAGCAGGACATATCTGCAGCATATAGCTATCTTCAGCGTTACATTTTATCACAACCAACATCACAATATTCATTTGACGGAACCCCATCCCAAACTGCAATTGCACAGTTTATTAATACCGAAATTAAATGGGAAGAGACTATGCAATATAACGTTGGTATTGACTATGGCCTCTTTAACAACAGGATTACCGGTAGCATAGATGCATTTTATAAAGAGTCTAGCGACTTGTTAACTTTTGGCCCGGTAGCAGACGGATCTAACTTTGGTAACCAGGGCTTCCAGAATGTTGGTAAATTCACTACAAAAGGTATTGAATTTTCTGTTGATGCATCAGTTGTAAATATCGACAGAGTTAAATGGAACGTGAATTTCAATGCATCGCACTACCAAAGAGAAATTACTAAATTGATAAATAATAGTGAAATTCCTACAGGGGGTATTGCAGGTGGTACAGGTACAACTATTCAATTGCTAAAAGAAGGATTTAACCCGTCTTCTTTCTATGTTTACAAGCAATTATATGACGCAAACAACAATCCTATTGAAGGGGCATATGCTGATTTAAATGGCGACGGTACAATTAATGACCGTGACAGGTATATCTATAAAAATGCTGACCCTAAAGTAACGCTGGGTTTTGCATCAAACTTTAATGCCTACAATTTTGATTTATACTTTAACCTGCGTGCAAGTATTGGCGGAAGGCTTTATAATAACGTAAACTCAAACCTTGCGCAGTGGGACAGGCTTATAGACCAGTCTGCTCTTGGTAACGTTCCTAGATCTGTACAAGATTCAAATTTCGACACAGTGGGTGACAGGGTACTTCTTTCAGACTATTATATTGAGAATGCATCTTTCCTGAGGATGGATAACGTAACGCTTGGTTATACATTCAACAAATGGATGAATGATGACACATCACTTAGGATTTATGCCGGTATGCAAAATGTATTCCTTATTACTAAGTATAGCGGTATAGACCCGGAAATATTTGGCGGTATAGATAATACTATTTATCCGAGGCCGAGAACTTTCCTTGTTGGTGCAAATGTTAAATTTTAAAAAAATTGATAATGAAAAGATATATAAACATTTTTTATTTGATGAGCATGCTTGCTGTTTTCAGCGCATGTACAGATGATTTAAATGTAACGCCTGAAGATGATGATGAATTGCTTGCAGAGCAATTTTATTCGCAACCGGGTGCTTACAAACAGGCTATGGCCGGCGTATATGGCAACCTTGCCCTGACTGGTTCTGGTGATGCAGGTTCAAGTAATATTGCAGGTCTGGATCCCGGCACAAGCCAGTATGGCCGCTGCCTTTGGTATTTGCAATGCCTTTCAACTGAAGAAGCAATTTGGAGTTATGAGGCTGACCCCGGTGTGCGTGAAATACAAAGAGGTATATGGACAAGTGCGAATCCTGTTTTACAAGGCATGTTTAGCCGTGCTATGTTTCAGGTAACACTTGTGAATGAATTTTTACGTCAGTCGGCTCCCGATAAAGTTGCCTCCAGAGGCGTGTCCGGCACAGATCTTACAGAGATGCCTTTTTACAGGGCAGAAGCTCGCCTTTTAAGAGCGCTTGCTTACTATCACCTTATGGATCTTTATGGCAAAGCTCCTTTCGTAACAGAAAATGACCCGGTGGGTGTTACTTTCAAAGGGCCGGAATATAGCCGTGTACAGCTTTTTGACTGGCTTGAAACAGAACTTGAAGCAATTATACCAGAACTGAAACCTGCCAAAGGTAATATACCTGGCCGTGCTGACAGGGCTATGGCGCAAATGATTCTTGCTAAGATGTACCTGAATTCACAAGTATATACAGGAACTCCACGTTATGATGATTGTGCTGATATGTGCCAGACTATTATTGGCTCAGGTTATACACTTGCATCAAACTACCGTAACCTGTTTAATGCAGATAATGACACTAATGAAGCAGGCCAAAAAGAAATAATTTTTGCATTGCAGGCTGATGGTAACGTTACACAGGCTTATGGGCCTACAACAGTAATAATTAATGGTTCTGTAGGTTCAATAGAGCAAAATGGTGCTTCACTTGGTGTAGGCGCTACAGGATGGGGCGGCGCTATAAGGGTTCGCGGCCAGTTTTCGCAAAAGTTCAATGGTTCTGCCTTTGCTTCAGATAGCAGAAATACACTTTTTACAGCCGACAGGACATTAAATGTGACAAGCATAGAAGATAAGGCTACAGGTTATGCTGCGGCAAAATATTCTAATATTACTTCTACAGGTACACCTGGCCCGAACCAGACATTTGTAAATACCGATTTCCCTCTTTTCCGTCTGGGGGATGTATACCTTATGTATGCTGAATGTGCTTTAAGAGGCAGTGGCGACACTAACCTTGCGCTTGATTATGTAAATGCGTTGAGGGTTCGTGCAAATAACGGTAGCACTGCAGGAAATATTACTGCATCTCAGCTGTCACTTCCGTTCATACTTGATGAAAGGGCAAGAGAACTTTATTGGGAATCCCACCGCCGCCAGGATCTAATCCGCTTCGGAAGGTTTACAGGAGGAACATATAACTGGGACTGGAAAGGAAATGCGATTGGAGGTGCATCAATACCATCACATTTCAATGTGTATCCGCTACCATTAAATAGTTTGAATGCCAACAGAAATTTATCACAAAATCCTAATTACTAATATAATATTATTGAAATATGAAAACGAAAATTAAGATAGCCCTTACGGCACTTTTATTTGCAGGACTTTCGTCATGTACAGATGATGATAACTTCATGATTACACAACAGACAGGAGATTTTGAAATTCTTACACCTGATAATGGCACATCTGTAGTTTTAACTCCGGGCCTCTCTACAAACCCTGCGCTTACTTTTACGTGGACTGCGGCAGAATATACAACACCTACCGAGGTTACTTATGAAGTGCAGTACATAAAAGATGGTGCAGAGTGGGATACTTTTGCAACAACAGGCGCAACAACAACCAGAAGCAAAACTGTAACTGTAGAACAGCTTAATGGTGCAGCAATTGCATCAGGGCTGGCACCAGATGTTCCGGGAGTGCTTAATGTACGTGTAAAGGCATCTGTAGGGACTGAAGGTACTGACCCAATGTACTCTGATGTTATAAATATTACTGTTACACCATACGTAACATATCCTTACAGAGACCTTTTCCTTGTAGGAAGCGCTACCGCTGCCGGATGGGATAATAATGCGACTACAAACCATTATGCAATGTACAGAGACGGTTCAAACGAAAATCTCTACACTTATACCGGAAAATTCAACGCGGGTGAGTTTAAACTAATTGAAAAAAGCGGAAACTGGCAGCCACAGTGGGGCGTAAACGGAAGTACTTTGGCAGTAAATCCTGGTAACGGGTCTGATCCTGGTGCTTTTGTTATTGCTACAGCTGGCTACTATACAGTAACTGTAGATACTGAAAACATGACACAAAGCGTAGTGCCTTTTAATGAAGCAGGCTCACAAACATTCTCGTCAATTGCTGTTATTGGCAGTGCTACGCCAAACGGCTGGAATGATCCTGATACGGACCTTACACAATCTTCTTTTGATCCGCACATATGGTATGGTACTGTATTCTTTACAGCGGGTGGTGAGCTTAAATTTAGGGCAAATAATTCATGGGATCTTCCTGGTAACTGGGGTGGTACTACATCTTTCTCTGGCGCAGCAGTATCAAACGGAGGCAATATACCAATTGGCATAGCAGTTAGCGGTGAGTATAAAGTTTGGTTTAACGACCTTGCCGGTACTTACATTTATATACCAGTTCAATAATTATAAAAATAAGTATAAAGGGCTGCTTTGTCAGCCCTTTTTTATCTTTATTACTATGAAAAAATTTACTTTTTTATTTCTCCTGGCAAGTATTTTTGCTTTTGCGCAGCAGCAGACTGTGACATATTCAGTTGCACCCGCTGCATTTGAAGAAACCCAGTCCATTACAATTACAGTTTTTGGCAGTAGCATTAATGAATCTACATGGGGTGTAACCGGCAATGCATTATATATGTGGGCTTGGTCTCTTGACCAGAACTATGCCAACACGCAGGATGCTCCCTCAAATGGTTCATGGACTTCATCAAACGAATCTGCTAAATTTACATATAATGCAGGCAGCGACACCTACACAAAAGTCATTACACCTACAACATATTTCAACAGGACAAATATTGGCCGTATAGGGTTCCTTATTAAAGCAAAAAATGGTGATGGCAATAAAAAATCACAGGACATCCTTATAAATGTTGGCCTTTTCCAGGTGAATCTTACGGCGCCTGCACAAAACAGCAATACAATATTGGCTTCAGGCGGTAGTTTGCAGATTACGGCAACAAATACCGGCGGGCCGGCTACATACAACCTGATTTCTAATGGCGTAACAATAAATACGGCGACTAATGTTTCAAGTTATTCATATAACCACACAAACATTACAAATACCCAAAACTATACACTAAAGGTTACCCAGGGAACATCTGAAATCATAAGGAAGTTTACTGCAATAGTAAACCCAGGTAATGTTACACAGGCAATACCTGCAGGCTTGGTTGATGGTATAAACTACAGCGCCGATAATAATAAGGCAACGCTTGTGCTTACCGCTCCGGGTAAAGATTACGTTTTTGTTGCGGGCAGCTTCAACAGTTGGGAGCCAACATCACAATATGCCATGAAAAAAGACGGGGCTACAGGTAAATTCTGGCTTGAGCTTACAGGGCTTACACCCCAGACAAACTATACCTACCAATACTGGGTAGTTGATGAAACACCTGTGGCTAACTCACCAAAACTGGTAAAAACGGCTGATCCTTTCTCCACACTAGTACTCTCTCCGTTTGATGATCCTTATATCCCTGCAACTACATATCCTAACCTCCCACCATATCCGGCTGGGCAGGAGCGTGAAGTAACTGTGCTTCAAACAGGGCAAACGCCTTATAACTGGCAGGTTACAAACTTTGTAAAGCCTAAAAAGGAAGACCTCATAATTTATGAAGCTCTGGTAAGGGACTTTGACAGCGACAGGAATTATCAGGACCTAATAGACAAGATAGACTATTTTAAAAACCTTGGGATAAATGCATTACAGCTTATGCCTGTAATGGAATTTGAAGGCAACGAGAGCTGGGGATATAACACATCTTTCCACCTGGCTAATGATAAGTTTTACGGCCCGGCAAGCAAGCTGAAGGAGCTTATTGACCTTTGCCACCAAAACGGCATTGCTGTGATACTTGACGTAGCGCTTAACCATGCTTTTGGCCGCAACCCTATGAACAGGATGTGGATGCTTGACCCTGATAATGACGGTTGGGGAGACCCAAGTTCAGAGAATCCTTATTTTAACCAGAATGCAAGGCATAGTTATAACGTAGGCAGTGATTTTAACCACAGCAGCGCACTTACCAAAGAATATAGCAAAAGGGTTATAAAACATTGGATAGAAGAATACCGCATAGACGGCTTCCGTTGGGACCTTACCAAAGGCTTTACCCAAAACTGTCCTTTCACGGGTAACCAAAGCGCACAAGATGCCTGTACCGAGAATTACCAGGCAGACAGGGTGGCGATACTGAAAGAATATGCTGACTATAGCTGGAGCCTTGATGCTAACCATTATGTAATATTTGAGCACCTCGGCAACGGAGGCAGCGGTAATGAAGAAACTGAGTGGGCAAACTATCGCTTTAACGAAGGTAAAGGCATAATGTTTTGGGGTAACCTTAATAATGCCTATAACCAGCTTACTATGGGCTATGCTACAAATACCGATATTAACCGTGTAGGCCACGTAAGCCGTGGTTTCTCAGGCAAAAGGCTTATAGGTTATGCTGAAAGCCATGATGAAGAGCGCCTAATGTATAAAAACCTGCAGTTTGGTGTGGCAACAAACCCCGCGCATAATGTTACTAACCTTAATGTGGCGTTATCAAGAATGCCTGCACTTGGCGCGGTATTCATTCCGGTACCGGGCCCTAAGATGTTGTGGCATTTTGGCGAGCTTGGCTGGGAAAAATCAATATTTACCTGCAACAACGGTACTGTTAACACCCCTACCGATGCCACTGCAGGAGATTGTAAGCTTGATACAAAACCCCAGCCGCAATGGGCCGAAAACTGGCTTGTACTCCCTCAGCGTAAAAAGATTTATGATGATTGGGCGCGCATGATAAGGCTTAAAAAGGAAAAGCTTGCTTTCCAGGGAGATTATGCCATAAACGGTAATACTTTGCTGCCACGCATATATGTTTATAACAACAGTTTGCCGTCGTCAGAATTAAAGAATGTAGTTATCCTTGCCAACTTTAATGTTACGGCTCAGAATATTGTGCCTGACTTTCCTTACACGGGAGCATGGTATAACCTGATGGATGACTCGCCATACCCAGTTACCAGCACCAATGCACCGATAAACCTGCAGCCTGGCGAATACAGGATATATGGAAACATGCCGGCAGCGCTTGGCACAGCAAATTTTGACGCTGAAACAGCAGCACTGTACCCTAACCCTGCTACCGATGTTTTTGCAATAAGTATTGCAACAAAAGCAGTAGAGGTATATTCTGTAACGGGTCAGGTTGTTAAGTCATTTAAAGGAGGCGAAGCACTTACAGTCTTCAATGTTAATGATCTTACTCCGGGTATTTACCTTGTGAAGATTACAGACAGCAACAACCGCCAAAGCTCTAAAAAACTGATAAAAAAATAGTTTGATTTAGTTATAGTTAGGTTATGAAGGCCCCGTGATAACGGGGCCTTTTTTCATTTGGGTGTTATAGTATTCTTAAACAGGGTGTATAAAAAGCTGTAAGGAATTACCTTTATATTTTAAATCAAAAAATATGAAAAGAGCTTTTCTATTCCTTTTGATGACTATTATGCTTTCAGCCTGCGGAAGCAAAAAGAAAGCTGCAGCAGCACCCGCAGCAGATGAGCCGGCAAAGCCTGAAGTGCAGTACCGTGATGATTTCAGGGCCACAACAGATGCAAAGAAAAACAAACTGCTGAGAACACTAAAAGCTACAGGTAAGAATTATTCAGTGCTAATATTTACAAAAGGTTATAAAGGCGAACAGCTAACGGTAACATCTGATGGTAAAACGCTGTACCGCGGCAACCAGATAAGTAATCTTAAAACAGGTATTGCAGACCAGGTACGGATTATTAATACAGCCGATACCAAAATATTTGACAACCTTACAAAAGCCGAAGTAGTATTGCCCACTGCAGAAACCCAAAAGCATAAATTTATATACCTGATGAAAGATAATGACGGTAAGGGCAGCCCGTTTGTAATTACCTACAGCAATACATTACGGCCGCTGGATTAATTACTTATCATCAACATATCTGCCGTATTTAGGTTTGGCAAGCTCATCAAAATTACCTGCCAGCCTGTGCAGGCCTTTAGCTAATTCATCACCATCCATATGTGTACCGTGGCCTGTAATTGCAACTTTAGGGTTTAGAGCGTTTAGCTTCCGCACAGACTCTTTAGCTTCTGCCCAATCTGTTGTAAGATATGGCGGCGGGCCGTGTACTTCTTTTTCTGTACCAGAACTTTATAGAATGAATCCTGCTCCACTGTTACAAATGCATCGCCGGCTATCAGCAGCCCGTCAGTTTCACGGTATAGCGATATATGCCCCGGTGAGTGTCCGGGAGTATGCAGCCATTTCCAGCCCGGCATTTCAGGAACCATTCCGTCATCCGGCAGCCTTTGTATCACAGCTGAAATATCTATCGGCTCATTTGGGTATATAGACGATATTTTAGCAAGCATTCCACCTTCAACAGTGGGGTCGGGTTCGGGATAAGCCAATTCACCCGTAAGGAATGGAAATTCTTCAACATGAGCATAAACCGGGATATTGCCCCATGCTTTCAATAGCTTTATAATTGCCCCAACATGGTCGAAATGCCCGTGCGTAAGTACTATTGCCTTGGGCGGTGTTGTCCTGCTGAAGCGTTTTGCCGCAGCCTCAAGAATATTATTGCCTGAGCCCGGCATACCGGCATCAACAAGAACCCAATTATCTGTACCCGGAGCGCCGTAAAAAATTACATTTACAATCTGGTCGGTAAAATAAAAAATATCATTAGCCACTTCACGGCCTTTGCCTGCCGATACTGATGTCATCGGGATTATGTGACTGTCTTTGCTTTGGTGCATATCTTCTGTCATAATTATATTGTTTAGGATACTAAAGTTATATATGATTTACACCACATTGTTTACATAATTTTTATTCCCGGTTATATAATATGCTTGTGATTGATGTACTGCCGGATTTTAAATCACTTATCTTTGCCCTCAAATCTTTACTAATGAACGAAAAGGATTTTATTCCGTTACCATACACAAAAACACTTGAAAATGGCTGCTTCACCTGGAGCGCACCCAGCAACATTGCCCTTGTAAAATACTGGGGTAAAACCGGCATCCAGATTCCGGCAAATCCGTCAATAAGTTTTACGCTCGATGCATGTAAAACCATTACAACGCTGGCATTTGAAAAGAAAGAAAACAGCGGTAAATATTCATTCGATTTTCTGTTTGAAGGGCAGCCGAAAGAAAGCTTTCATCCGAAGATTGAAAAATTCTTTGATGTAATACAGCAATACGTACCGTTCATTAAAAACTATCATTTTACTATTGACAGCCGCAATACATTTCCGCACAGTTCCGGCATCGCATCGTCAGCTTCGGGTATGGCAGCTTTGGCTATGTGTCTTATGAGCCTTGAGCGTGAGCTTAATCCTGAAATGACCCATGTACATTTTTACCGAAAAGCATCATTCCTTGCCAGGCTGGGGTCGGGCAGCGCCTGCCGCAGTGTGAAGGGGGAGATGGTAGTATGGGGAGAGCATGATGAAATTACAGGAAGTTCTGATTTGTTTGGGGTAGAGTTTGATGGTGAGGTAGCACACATATTTAAAAATTATCAGGATACGATATTGCTGGTTGACAAAGGTGAAAAACAGGTGAGCAGCACAGTTGGCCACGGCCTTATGAATGGCCACCCGTTTGCGCAGCAGCGTTTTACGCAGGCACATGCCAATCTTTCAAAATTAAAAAAAGCATTAGCTGAAGGAGATATAAATGCTTTCATTGAAGTAGTGGAAAGCGAGGCACTAACGCTGCATGCCATGATGATGACCTCGTTACCGTATTTCATCCTGATGAAACCGAATACGCTCGAGATTATAAATAAGATATGGCAATACAGGCAGAAAACCGGCGTGCCGGTATGCTTTACACTCGACGCCGGGGCAAATGTGCATGTGCTTTATCCACAGCAATATGCTTCGGAAGTTTTGGAATTTATTAAGGCTGAACTACTTGTGTATTGCCAAAACAACCAGTACATTTGTGACCAAATTGGCAAGGGCGCTGAAAATTTGTAATACTATTAATACTAAAGTAGCGTTTTTTACGTATCTTTAATAAAAATTACCTGATGAAAGGACCGTTATTTTACTCTAAAATACTACTGTTCGGGGAGCATGGTATAAACAAAGGCTCTAAAGGCCTCTCTATACCTTATAATTTTTACAATGGTGGGCTTAAGGTTGACAATACCGAAACCGAAGCTGCCAAAAAATCAAACGCCAGCCTTCGAGGGTTTGTAAAGCATCTGGAGCAGCTTAAGGCAGAGCAGCCGGAATTGGTAACATTTGACCTTGATACGCTAAAGCTTAATGTGGAAGCAGGCATGTATTTTGACAGCAGCATTCCGCAGGGGGTATGGCATAGGCAGCAGCGGCGCACTTGTTGCTGCAATTTATGACCAGTATGCCAACAATAAGATAACCGTTCTTGAAAACCTTACTCGTGAAAAATTGCTTCAGCTAAAGACTATCTTTAGTAAGATGGAGTCGTATTTTCATGGTACAAGCTCTGGGCTTGACCCGCTTAACAGTTATCTGAGCATCCCGATCCTTATCAACTCTCACGACAATATCGAGGCTACAGGCATACCGATGCAGAATCTTGAAGGCAAGGGCGCAATATTCCTGCTTGATTCGGGTATTGTAAAGGAGACGGCGCCAATGGTACAGATTTTTATGGAAAGCCTCAAAGATAAAGGTTTCCGTACCATGATTAAAAACCAGTTCCTGAAATATACAGATGCCTGCATTAATGACTTTCTTCATGGGGATGCAAAGTCACTTTTCTCGAACACCAAGAAGCTTTCAAAAGTAGTTTTCAATAACTTCAAGCCAATGATTCCGGAGCAATTCCATGAACTATGGCAAAAGGGCATTGAAAGCAATGACTACTACCTGAAACTTTGCGGCTCAGGCGGCGGCGGTTACATCCTTGGCTTTGCCCCGGATATTGACAGGGCCAAAAAAGCGCTTGACGGGCACAAGGTAGAGGTGGTTTACCAGTTTTAATACCGCATTTTATGTCATCCAGGAAGGCCAGGCTTACATGGTTAAAAATCCTCAGCCTGTTTTCGGTGGTGCGAGGCTATAATATCCCGATTATAATTTTAGCGCAGTACCTTTCGGCTATTTTTATCCTGAATCCTAAAGCACGTGCGCTTGATGTTATCCTCGACCTTAACCTGTTTTTAATTGTATTAGCATCATCGCTATCTATCGCTTCAGGATATATAATCAATAATTTTTACGATGCAAAGAAAGACCTGATTAACCGCCCAAACAAGTCTATGCTCGACCGTTTGGTAAGTCAGGAAACGAAACTACACGTTTACTTCGCACTAAACATACTTGCGGTGCTTTTGGCGTTCATCGTGTCCTGGAGGGCTGCTGTGTTCTTCTCGGCTTATATTTTTTTGATATGGTTTTACTCACACAAGCTAAAGAAGTACCCTGTAATAGGTAACCTTACTGCGGCATTGCTTGCGGTACTGCCCTTTTTCGGTATTCTAATGTATTTCAAAAATTTTTACGAGGTAATATTTGCGCACGCTACATTCCTATACCTGCTTATCCTCACCCGGGAACTCATCAAAGACCTTGAAACCATTACGGGAGACCTTGCCAATAACTACCGTACTATCCCGGTTATGTTTGGCGAGCGGATGAGCAAGCGCATCATCACACTACTTACGTTTACTACCTTACTACCTGTGATACTTCTTATCAGCGTGTATGATGTAGGTTATATGGATATCTACTTTTACGCAGGTATGATGGTTATCATCTATTTCCTGATAAAGCTATGGCAGGCGGAAACACAGCTGCAATACACTCATCTGCACAACATACTAAAGCTCCTCATTGTAACCGGGGTGTTCTGTATTGTGCTTATAGATCCGCAGGTTTTGGTTAATGGAAGGAATTTGCTTGCGCAGATTTAGGTTCGATTATTTCGATTTTTCGACAACAAGACTTTCAAACTTTATAACTTTCAACATTCCAACTTAAATCGACTATCTTTGTACGAAATATTCACGCTATGAACAAGGGTAACAGCAAAGGGCCGTCTAAAAGCACCGGAGCAAAGAAAACTACAGCTGCGAAGAAAAGTGCACCTGCAAAGAAGGCAACCGATAAAAGAAGTGCTGCATCTGCAAAACCGGGAGTGTCTGCAAAGAAATCAGGCTACCCGAGGCCAAAACCTGTTGCCGACAAACCTGCGCCTGCTAAAAAACCTGCTGTAAAAGCCAATCCTGACGAGATGCGCCTGAACAAGTACATCGCCAACAGTGGCATGTGCTCACGCCGTGATGCGGATATATACATACAGAGCGGGAACGTGAAAGTGAATGGCAAAGTCGTGACGGAAATGGGCTACAAAGTGCAGCTGAATGACAAAGTTGACTTTGATGGCCGCGTAATCACTCCTGAAAAGAAAGAATACATATTGCTTAACAAGCCTAAAAACTTCACAACATCAGGTGATGATGAAGGAGATTTGCGTAACGTTGCCGAGTTGGTGCGTGGCGCTACAAAAGCAAAACTGCAGCCGATAGGGCGTATGGATAAAAATACAACCGGATTGTTGATTTTCACCAACGATACCGACATGATACGTAAATTCGCCCAGCCCAACCAAAAGTCGCCAAAGATATACCAGGTGTCGCTTGACCGTAACCTGAAGTTTGAAGACCTCGAGAAGATGAGCCAGGGTGTTACGCTTGACGGGCACAGGCTTTATATTGACGAGATAAGCTACATTGACGGCGAACCGAAAACAGAAATAGGCCTGAAGCTGCGCACTCCGAATGTAAAAGTGGTACGTGCCATATTTGAAAGCTTTAAATATGATGTGCTTAAGGTTGACCGTGTATCATTCGCAGGCCTCACCAAAAAGAACCTGCCGCGTGGCAACTACCGCTTTTTGACGGAACAGGAAATCATTAATCTGAAGAACATTTAAGGAAAGTGCCTGAGTACCTAAGTTCCTTAGAACCTGAGGTCTCTACACCACACCTCTGCTTATTAACTATTAGCCTTAGATACTCACTATCTCAGGCACTAAGGATCTTTTTATGGACAACGAACAAATAGCCATGCGTTGGTTTGATGCTTTTAATGCACAGGCGCTTGAAAGGCTTCTGGATTTATATGCTGATGATGCGGAACATTTCAGCCCCAAGTTGAAAATACACCGGCCGGAAACCGAAGGCCTTGTAAAAGGTAAAGACGCCCTGCGCAGCTGGTGGCAGGATGCGTTTGACCGCTTGCCGACATTACACTATAAAGTGAAAACCCTCACGGCAAACAACTACCGAGTTTTTATGGAATACACCCGCACCGTTGACGGTGAACCCGACATGCAGGTTGCCGAAGTACTGGAGATTAAAGATGAAAAGATAGTTTTTAGCAGGGTATATCACGGTTAGAGTACCTGAGATCCTGAGGGGCTTAGGTACTGAGGTTAGCTTCACTCGTGCTAATTCCGCAAAGATTCGCAAAGCAGCTCAAAGGTTCATAAAGAATGTTTAGTGAATAAAGTTGTTTACCCTTCGGGGTTAAGGGGGCTTATTCCCCTCTTTCAGAGGGGTGCCCGAAGGGCGGGGTGTCCTAAACACAAACTACCGCACGAAGACTGGCATCATTTGCCCCTGACTTTAGTCAAGGGTTGACGGTTGAATCAGGTATTGGCTTTAGCCAAATTTTTCCAATGAAGTATTCGGCTAAAGCCAATTCACTCTCTTTGAGCCCCTAACTAAAGTCAGGGGCAAATGATGGAAGCTCAGCTCAGTAGCTTAGTTGCTCAGTCTCTAAGGCACTTACTCCAACCCCCTTTTCTTCAACAACGCATCAATCTTAGGCTCGGCTCCGCGAAAGTTTTTATATAACACCATTGGATCGGCTGTGCCACCGCGCTCCAGTATGTTGGTGCGGAACGATTTTGCCGTAGCAGTGTCAAATAACGATTTATCTTTAAATGCCTGGAAAGCATCGGTATCCAACACGCCCGACCATATATAGCTGTAATAGCCTGCAGAGTAACCACCAGCAAATATGTGCGTAAAGTAGGTGCTGCGGTAACGTGGAATAATAGCATTTGTAAGGCCAAGCTTCTCCATGGCAGCTTCCTCAAAGGCTATCGGGTCCTGCTTTAGCGGTTCAGTCTGCGTATGGTAAGCCATGTCAAGATATGACGCTGCAAGGTATTCTACCGTGGCAAATCCCTGGTCGAAAGTCCTGGCAGCCTGCATCTTTTTGATCAATTCATCCGGGATAACGGCACCGGTTTTATAATGCTTCGCATACATTTTCAGCACTTCCGGCTCCGCAGCCCAGTTTTCCATTATCTGCGATGGCAGTTCCACAAAGTCGGTAAATACGCTGGTGCCTGCCAGGCTTTCATATTCCACGTTGCTCAAAAGTCCGTGCAATGCATGGCCAAACTCGTGGAAGAATGTGGTTACTTCATCAAAAGTAAGCAGGGCAGGGGCATTGCCCACCGGCTTAGAGAAGTTGCATACGATTGAGATAACCGGCGCTACACGCTTGCCATCTTTCATCTGCTGCTTGCGGTATGATGTCATCCAGGCACCCCCCCTTTTTGCTTTCACGCGGGTGCATATCCATATACAGCAGGCCTATATGTTTGCCGTCTTTTTCCGTCACTTCCCAAACAGTCACGTCTTCATGGTATTTCGGCACATCTTTCAGCTGGCGGTATTGTAGCCCATAAAGGTTTTCAGTCACTTTAAAAATTCCGTTACGCACATTTTCCAAACTGAAATAAGGCTTAAGCTCTTCTTCATCCAGCGCATAACGCTGCCTGCGTATTTTCTCAGTATAATAGCGCCAGTCATATGGCTGCACATCGCCTTTAATGCCATCAGCAGCCATCAGCTTTTTAATGTCGGCCTCTTCAGCCTTTGCTTTGGCTAAAGCCGGTTTCCAAAGCTGGTCAAGCAGGGCATAGGCCTTCTCGGGAGTTTGTGCCATACGCTCTTCCAAAACAAAAGCAGCATGGTTTTTATATCCCAGCAGCCTTGCTTTCTCATTACGTAGGTTCGCCATTTGTACTGCACCTGCCTTATTGTCGGTTGCGCCGCCGTTGTTGCCGCGCTTTTGGTAGGCAGTCCATATTTGTCTGCGTAGCTCACGGTTATCAGCATATTGCAGGAAAGGCATTACGCTGGCGTTGTGCAACGTGAAGACCCACTTACCCGGCTTGCCTTTTGCTTTCGCCTCATCTGCAGCAGCGCTTATAAGGTCTGCAGGCAATCCCGCCAAATCCTCTTTTTTATCAATTACAAGCTGGTAGGCATTGTTTTCTGCCAAAACATTTTCGCCATACTTTAGGGATAGTACAGACAGTTCTTTATTTATCTCGCGGAGGCGTTCTTTACCCTTGGCATCGAGGTTGGCCCCGCTGCGGAGGAATGCCTTGTACTTGCGTTCCAGCATACGGGCCTGTTCGCCATTAAGGTTATATTTCTTCTGCTCGTCCCATACCTTTTTCACACGGGCGTACAGCTTTTCATTCAGGAAAATATTATCCAGGTGCTTGCTTTGTTCAGGCGCTACTTCTTTCGCTATACGCTGCAGGTCATCATTAGTATTAGCGCCATTGAGGTTACTAAAAACAGTATTCACCCGGTTCAGGAGTGTGCCTGCATTTTCCATGGCTACAATTGTGTTTTCAAAGGTAGGTGCAGCTTTACTTTCTGCGATGGCTTTTATTTCACCATCATGTATACGGATTGCCTCTAAGATTGCAGGCTTGAAATGTTCATTTTTTATCAGGTGGAATGGCGGGACTTCATAGGGTGTTGAATAAGAAGTGAGCAACGGGTTATTGCCTGTTGCAACGGCTTTGTTTTCCTGGCTGAAAGACATAAGAGGTGTAGCTATGAGGGTTATGGTTAAAAACGCTTTTTTCATAGTGATTTTAATTGATGAAACGTAAAAATACCTTAAAACGCTGACAAGCCCAAATTTATTAAGGTGAAGTTAAATGAGACTGTTATAATGAAAGTAAATACTTACTTTTAGTATAAATTTAATGGTAATGAATGCGCGCGTAAAGAAAATATCACTCAAAGTGCTCAAGGGCCTGGGCATATTTATAGCTTCGGTACTCCTCCTGCTTTACCTTATCCCGCTGCTCTTTCCGGGGCAGGTAGCACAGCAGGTTAAGGCGCTGGCCAATAAAAGCCTTGCCGGAGAACTTGATTTTAAAGAATCGAAACTGTCATTTTTTACTCATTTTCCGTCACTGACGGTTTCGCTTGACGAACTTTCGCTTATGGGTTCTCAGCCTTTTGCAAAAGATACACTGCTTCGTGCCGACCAGGTGGCTTTTGGAATCAACCTGAAACGCCTGATCTTTGACGGTGAAGTAAAGATTGACGAGCTGTATGTGTCTGATGCTTTCATTAATGTTATGGTTGATGAAAAAGGACAGGCAAATTATAATGTTTACATAGCGCCTGAAGACCAGCCTAAAGATACTTTGAACGAACAAGGCACGGCGATAAAGCTTGACCGTATTGAATTTGAGAACTGCCATGTGAAGTATGCCGACCGTTCTGCAAAAGTATTGGTTGACGCGCATGGGTTCAATTATATAGGCAGAGGCGGTTTCAGCGAGGCAGTTTTTGACTTAGAAACCGATGCCGAAATTGATTCGGTTGATTTCATTTATGATAATATCGCTTATCTTGAGAAAAAACGCCTTCGCGCAGATTTGATAACCCGTATTAATACCAACTCGCTATCCTTTATATTACAGAAGAACGAATTGCGCATTAACAGGCTGCCGGTTGAATTTACCGGGGAATTCACCATACTTCGCGATGGATACAACATCAACCTCGATGCAAAAAGTGAAGACAACCGCCTGGCTGACTTATTCTCTGTGCTTCCGCCGCAATATTTAACCTGGATGGAAGACACCCGGATAAAAGGCCGTAGTGACCTGAATATTTCTTTCAAGGGAAGATATAAAGCCGCAACTAACCAACAACCGAATCTGGGTGTTAGCATGAAAGTGCGTGATGGTTTTATTGAATATGAGGATGCACCGGTGCCGCTTTCAAATCTTAAGCTCGATCTTTCAGCAAAATTGCCGGCACTTGATGTAGAACAGATGGAAGTGTATTTAAAAGCGCTAGATTTTAATGTTGGCGATAAAGATAGTTTCCATGCGTTTTTACAATCAAAGGGGATGTCAAAAATGCAACTGAAAGCAAATGTTAAAGGAACGTTAAACCTTGCCACGCTTGACCAGGCAATAGGGCTTAAAGATTTTGACCTGAAAGGTAATCTTAAAACCGATATTGAAGCTGAGGGGATTTACGATGCTGAAAAACGATTATTTCCTAAAACAAAGGGCGGCATTAACCTGCAAAACGGCTGGCTCAAAACAAAGTATTACCCTAACCCAATCACAAATATAAAATTTGTGGTAAATGCTGATAATGCTGCCGGAACCTTTGAGGGCCTGAAAGTTGCGGTAACTCCTGCATCGTTTGTATTTGAAGGTAATCCCGTTTATGTAAAAGCCGTTCTCTCTGATTTTGATGACACTTACTATGACCTGAACGCGAAAGGTGAGCTTAATATTGGGCGTATTTATAAGGTCTTTGCACAGAAAGGCCTTGACGTTGAGGGTTATGCTAAGGCAGATGTATCACTGAAAGGACGGGAGAGCTACGCAACAACCGGGCAGTATGAAAAATTGAACAACAAGGGTAACATTATCCTGAAGAACATTAAAGCAACGAGTGAACTTTTCCCGAAAGCCTTTTTAATCAGGGAGGGATACTTCAGCTTCTTTCAGGAAAAAATGTTTTTTGATAAGTTTACCGCCGGCTATGGTAAAAGTGATTTTGCAATAAACGGACATTTGCTTAATACTATAAATTACTTTTTAGAATCGAACGGTACACTTCACGGTACCTTCAACATGAAGTCCAAACTCATAAATGTTGATGAGTTTATGGCGCTTGAAGAAGGTGAGAATACAGACAGAAAAGCAGATGTTGAAACAGCAAAAGCGCAAAACCCAAAACAAAGCGGAGTAGTGGTTTTACCAACAAACCTTGATGTATCGCTTATTGCAAATGCAGATAAAGTTGAATATACAGGCCTAACTTTGAATAAATTAATTGGGAAGGTTGGTATAAGTAAAGGTAAATTCCTGTTAGAAAATACAACATTCAACATCATTGACTGCCAGGTTGGAATTGATGCTGCATATGATGATGAATCACCAACTTCGGCGAGGTTTAACGCACACCTCCGTGCAAAAGATTTTGACGTGAAGCGCGCTTACAACGAAATTCCTTTGTTTCGGGAAATGGTAACTGCCGCAGAAAAAGCTGAAGGCATCATATCTCTTGATTATAAAATAGCGGGCGACCTTGACGGCAACATGAGCCCTATTATGGAATCACTTGAAGGCGGAGGTACAATTTTTGTTCGCGATGTAAAAGTTGCCGGGCTTAAACTGTTTGGCGGTGTAAGTGAAAAGACAGGGCAGGACAAACTCAATAACCCCAACATCAAGGGAATTGAGGTGAAAACTACTATTGATAACAATCTCATCCAGATTGATGATTTCACATTCTCAGTGGCCGGGTTCAGGCCTAAAATCCAGGGGACAACCAGTTTTGGAGGGATTCTGAACATAAGGATGAGGTTAGGATTGCCGCCGGGGGGGCTCATCGGTATACCAATCATGATTAAAGGCACACACGAAGCCCCTGAAATAAAAGTGTTTAGTAAAACATATGACAAGGTTGAACCTGCACAATACAACGAAAAAACAAATACAGTAATAAAGAAAGAACAGCGTGTGCCTAAATAAAAAAATCCCTGCTGCAGCAGGGATTTAATTTATGCGTTTACCGCTTCAACTTTTATTTCGTTATCGTTGAGCATATCTTTAAGCATATTCTCAATACCGCTTTTGAGGGTAAAAGTTGATGACGGGCAGCCGCTGCAGGCACCCTGGAGTATGACTTTTACGCGTTTATCAGCCTCATCATAAGAATCAAAAGCAATATTGCCCCCATCGCTTTGTACGGCAGGTTTCACATATTCTTCAAGTATATTGATAATGCGCTGTGATGTCACATCAAGAGAATCAAAATAAGCCTCCTGCTGCTTTTCGGCTTGTGGAGTCTGCTGCAGCAATGCTTCATTAATTACTTCATTGCCTTCTTCAATATATTTTTTAATGAACGCCCTGATTTCTCCGGTAACTTCATCCCAATCATTTACCGCATATTTGGTTATGGAGATATTATTTTCATCCATAAAAACCTCTTTCACAAAAGGAAAGCGGAATAGCTCTTTTGCCAGCGGAGATGCGCCGGTTTCATCAATATTTTTAAATTCAGCAGGTGTTTTTGTAAGCAGTTTATTGCACACAAATTTCAGCACTGCCGGGTTGGGAGTGGTTTCAACATAAACAGTCACCGGAATTTTCTTTGGCCCTTCTGTTTCCGCAGTAAGTATTTCTCCGCCGTTGTTTACAAATTCCTCAATCTGTTTTGCCACTTCGTCCTGAACATCTGCCCACTCAATGATGCTGTAACGCTCAATAGCAATAAAATTCCCAGAAATGTAAACCGTCTTTACAAAAGGCAGGTAAAACAACTGTTTTGCAAGTGGCGAATTGGCCGTTTCATCAATATTTTTAAATTCGTGATTACCCGTACGTGTAATAAAATTGCTAAACTCAAACTTCAGTATAGCAGGGTTTTGTGTGGGTTTTATAATTATTTTTTCCATATTGTAAAATTTATGACACAAAGGTACAAACAATAAAAGTTAAATATTAGTAGGGTAAAAAGTAAAACAGCTGTTAATATATTTATCTGATATTAAGATAAAGAAGCCGTTATTTATATATGAATTTGTGAGGTATTTTGTGATTATTCAAAAATTAACAGGCAATATTTCAATGAATAATTATATTTGGCTTTTTATTTTTAATAACATTTAGTTTATAAAGATTTAACTGATGTTCTTAAATAAGAGAATGCAATTAAAAAATTAGCTTTATGAGGAGATTTTTACTCGCAGTATTGTTTTTTCTGGCAACTTTCATAGCAAATGCCCAGTCAAACATTGTTTGGTATAATACAAACCCTACCATGGCATACCAAACTAACCAGGAAATGGTGTATGATATAGTTATAACAAATACCGGGCCTATGCCGGCACAGGTAAATGTTTTCAATGCACTTCCTGGCGGAATTACTTATACGCCCGGGTACACTAAATTTTCCTGGAGTGCAACAAATGGTTTTTCGGGAAATGACCAGCAAATTGACAATACCATCAATATTAATGTTAACCAGACAATTATATATACAGTAAGAATAAGGATACCTTTAGGTTTCAATATGCCTTTGCCTGCTCCTGTAGTTACGTATAAGCCCAAAGCTGATATTGTTGTGGTAAATACCAATAACCAAAGTTATTATACCCCGGGCGGAACTTCTACTTATACGGTTACAGTTACCAATAATGGCCCTGAGGCGGCAGATGTGCGTGTACAGAATGCCATCCCTGCCGGGGTTACAGCATTTTCATGGACTGGTTCAAATGGTTCCTCGGGTACAAATGCTGCGTTGGTAGACCAGATTCTTAACATGGCTGTCGGACAAACAGTTACATATACTATAACTTTAACTGTCCCTACAGGGCAAACGGGAAACCTTGTTAGTACTACCCAAATTTCGGGGCCTAATGACCCTGTTCCTGCATGTGCGCAATGTGTTGATACAGATGTGCCTCCTACAGGAGCCGATATTGTTGTTACAAACACTAACAACCAGTTGGTTTACACTCCGGGTGCGGCATCTACTTATAATGTAACGGTTACTAATGCTGGTCCTAATGCTGCCACAGGTGTTGTTGTTACTAGTGCAATACCTGCAGGTGTAACATCTTATTCATGGACAGGCAGCAACGGCAGCAGCGGAACCGGGCCGCTTAACGATGCCATAGCCTCACTGGCAAACGGCCAGACGGTAACTTATACTATTACACTTGATGTTCCTGCACTTCAAACTACACCGTTTGCAGTAACAGTACAAGCTACATCAGCAACGCCGGACCCCCGCACCCGGCTGTCCTAATTGTACAGATACAGATGTTGCTGCAACATCTGCCGATTTGGTGCTGTCACAAACCTTAAATACGGGTACCACATTCACCCCAGGGGCTATTGCAGTTTATACTATTACGCTAACTAACAACGGACCTACAGCTGCGCAAGACGTTGTGGTTTCAAGTATCCTGCCTGTGGGCATTACTGCATCGCAGGTTACATGGACCGGAAGCAACGGCAGCAGTGGTACAGGTGCCTTAAACAATACAATTCCTTTAGTGAATAACGGGCAGACTATTACTTATACACTTTTAATAGAAGTACCGTCTAATTATCCTGCAGGGCAAAATCTAGACCATAATATTAGCGTTACGAGCACAACCCCTGACCCTGACACAACATGTGCTTCATGCCTATTGTCTGCAACGCCGGCTCCAAAAGCTAATATAGTTACTTATAAAACTAACGGACAAACATCGTATTTGGCCGGTGAGCAGGTTAAATATACAATAACAATTACCAACGCAGGGCCAAGTGATGCTACTAATGTACAAGTAAGTGACCCGGCGCCATATTATACATCTTCAATGACATGGTCTGGTAATGGTGTTGGCGGGGTTGGGTCATTAAATAACACTATACCTTTATTGGCTGCAGGCCAAACCGTACAGTATACTGTTAATCTTTTTGTACCTATTGATTTTCCTGACTTTATAGGTAATCTTACCAATACTGTTACTGTTACATCACCTGATGTAAGTGACCCTGTTCCATTGTGTCCTTATTGTACAGATACAGATACACCAAGAGGAAAATTCGTTTCTGCTAATAATAATGTTTATACGACTGAAGAGCTTGTAAGAAATATATTGGTTGGTAAAGAATGTGTTTATATTTCTAACGTAACCTCAAGTACAGGTACTAACTACGGACAGCCAAATGGTATTGCCTATTTTCATAGGGAGAATTCTACCTTTCCTATAAAAAGCGGGGTTGCCCTGGTTTGCGGTAACGCGGTTGGTACCAGTCCTTACAATCAGGGTGTTCAGGGGCCAAATATTAAATCCACCCCTGCAGGTGTAACTCCTCCTTACCCTACACAAATGTCAAATAACCCAGGTTGGCCGGGTGATGCTCAATTGACTAGTATCACAGGCATACCTACACAAGATGCCACATTTATTAAATTTAATTTTAAGCCATTAAACGATACTTTTAAATTTAAGTATATAATGGCATCTGAAGAGTATACTAGTGGTGCCCAAAACTATGAATGTACATGGTCTGATGTTTTTGCATTTATATTAACTGACCTAACCACGGGTGCAGTACAAAATTTAGCAGTATTGCCAAATACAAATATTCCTGTTGCTGTAACCAATATACGCCCTACAGTGCCTGGCCCTGGTGGCTGTGCTGCAGCAAATCCTATTTATTTCGGCCAGTATAACAACACTCCGGCTGCTGCAGCTATTTCACCTATCAATTTTAATGGACAAACCACAGAGCTTACTGCATCTGCAACGGTTGATCCAACTCACGAATATTCTATAAAGGTTGCTATCGGAAACAGGGGAGACCACGCCTGGAATGCAGCTGTTTTTCTTCAGGAAAAAGGTTTTGATTTTGGAGAACCGGAACTTCCAGAAGACTTAACTATGGAAAGCGGACTGGCCTTATGCCACGAACAGCCTTATACCCTTACAGTAGATACACAAGGCCTTGCTTATACTTTAGAATGGTTATACAACGGGCAGCCTGTACTTAATGACCAGGGTAACCCTGTTACTTCGGCCAGTATACAAGTTACCCAACCGGGTATTTATTCGGTGCTTGCTTCATCACCTCTTAATCCTACTTGTGATCTAAGGGATGATATAGTAATTGAGTTTCTTCCACAAGTTCCTGCCGGTAATGCCAGTGACCTTATACAGTGTGAAAATACTTCAGGCACTTACTTTTTTGATTTAACCCAAAATATTCCTCCTGTTTTAAACGGACTTAATCTGGGCGATTATTCTATCAGAATATACTTGACAGAGAATCAGGCTATCAATGATATATCACATTTAAGTACTGCACAGGCGCAAAATTTTCAGGGAACAAATGGCCAGACAATTTATATTCGTTTAGAAGACCTTACTTTCGGGTGTTATGTCATCAGGCCGTTTAAATTACTTATCAGCCCTGTTCCTGTCCCTAATACGCCTCAGCCTATCGCATTATGTGATACCGGCAATGATAATACTGAACTATTTAACCTGACTAGCCGCAATGCAGAGATAGTAGGTACTCAGGATCCGGCATTATATACAATTACTTACCATACAACCCAGGCAGCTGCAGATAACAACACTATTGACATTGTTGATTCTACTGCATTTGCTGCGGCAACAAATACTATCGTATATGTGAGGATGACCAGCAATGGCAATACAAATTGCTATGATACTACTACCCTTACCCTCCTTCTGAACCCGGTGCCTGATGTATTACCGGTTGCCGATGTATTTGTATGCCAGGCTGACGGATATGTTCTTCCTGTTCTTGCTACGGGGAACTATTACACCCAGCCAGGTGGATCAGGCACGCAGCTCAATGCAGGCGACCTTATTACAACCACCCAGACGATATACGTATATGCCCAGAGCGGCACAACGCCGAACTGTACAGATGAAGAAAGCTTCAACGTAACGATATACCCGCAGCCTGTAATCCCTGCCCTTGCAGAGATAGCCGAGTGTGACGCCACGGGCGCTGTGGGCCAGGAAGACTTTGACCTTACGGTACGCACGGCCGATATACTGGCAGCGCTTCCGGGAGCCACAGTAAGCTATTACCCGACACAAGCCGCCGCACAGGCCGGCACCACCCCTGTTGCTAATGCTGCCGCCTACCCAAGCGGAACAGGCCAGGCATGGGTAAGGGTAGTGGATACCAACGGCTGTGTGAGCGTAGCCCCTATCAGCCTTGTGGTGAAGCCGCTTCCGGCGGTGAACCCGGCGCCAACTCCGCTTGCCGAGTGTGAGACCGCCCCGGGCGAATCCATCTTCCTTCTTACAGAGGCCAACAGCGATATAACCAATGGCAACACTACCTACCAAGTGCGCTATTATACCACACAAGCCCTTGCTGATGCAGGCGGTACGGACCTTGCCCCGACCACACCTCAATGAATGGTTCGGTATGGGCACGCGTAGATGACCCTGCCACAGGCTGCTACACCACAGTACAGCTGCAGCTTATAGTAGTGGCCACGCCGGTACTTGGCGCAGTGAGCCCTATAGCAGAATGTAATGACGACTATGACAACGACGCCATTTTTGACCTGACAGTTGCCGGCGCGCAGGCCGTAAACGGGCAGCCGGGGCTTGTGGTGACCTACCACACCAGCCTTCAGGCAGCCAATGACGGCACCCCGCTTATCAATAACCCTTCAACATATGAATCACAGTCAGGCACGGTGTGGATAAGGGTAACCGATGCCACAGGCGCAGGCTGCTACAGCACTACCAGCGTAGCCCTTACAGTGCTGCCAAAACCGGTGGTAAGCACTATACCGGTGTATGCCCTGTGTGATAACGGCGATGCCAATGTAGGCTACAGGCCTTTTGACCTTACCACAAGGGCAGCAGCCCTAACCGGCGGGGTAACCGGTGTAACAGTAACCTATTATGCGCAGCAGGCAGACATTGCGGCCAACAACCCGATAGCAAACCCTGCTACCTATACCAACACAGTGCAGGACCAGCAAACCATCTATGTAGTGCTTAGGAATACCGACAACTGTACTGCAGAAGGCCAGTTCACTATAAAAGTAAACCCGCTTCCGGTTATAGACACAGCCCTTCCTACATTCTATGCCTGTGAAGAAACGCCGGGCCAGGGGCAGTTCCAGCTATCGCGCAATGATGCGGCAGTGACCCTTGGAGCGGCAGGCTATAATGTAATATACTATACAAGCCTTGCCCAGGCACAGGCCGGCGGCACAGCAGGCGTAATAGGCGATGGCTATATCTCAGGCCCGAGGACCATAGGTGTAAGGGTAGAAGATGAGATAACAGGCTGTGCAAGCACCACCACGCTGAACCTTGATGTAATACCGGGCCCTGTAGCCTCGAACCCGGCACCGCTTCAGGAGTGCGACCTGAACAATGACAACGTGGCATGCTTTAACCTGAACCCGACACTAGCCCAGCTTACAGCTACTATACCAAACGTCACCCTTACGGTACACGAGACCGAAGAAGGTGCAGAGTTCAACGGGTATGTAATACAGCCTGCACAATATAACTGTTATACTAACATTAACGCCAATGGCGCAGCAGTCCCAACTGTATATATAAGAGTGCAAAGCACGCTGACTGACTGTTTTGATGTTGTGGCCCTTCAGCTTATCGCCAACCCGGTACCTGAGGCTACAGAGCCTGAGCCGTACCATGTGTGCGATGACAATACAGACGGTGTAGCCGTATTCAACCTGAGCACAAGGAATGCCGAGATACTGGGCACGCAAAGCCCTGCCGACTATGTGGTGACCTACCACACCAGCCAGACAGCAGCAGATGCAGGCACAGGCGCCATTACCAACGTAACCAGCTACAGTAGCCCAAGCACCACGCTGTATGTAAGGGTAACCAATAATGTAGCCTCAAATCCAACAGGCTGTTATGACGTAGTAGCGCTTGAACTTGTGGTAGACCCGCTTCCGGTGGCCAACACCCCGGTGCCGTATACCTTGTGTGATGATAATAACCCGGGCGATGAGCGCGAGGTGTTTGACCTTACCACCAGGATAGCTGCTATAACAGGCGGTGCCACAGGCGTGAATGTAAGCTTCCACCTTACCATGGCGGCAGCCCAGGCAAACACAGGGGCGATAGCCACCCCTGAAGCCTATACCAACACCAGCACGGTACAGACCATCTTTGTAAGGGTGGCCAATGCTGTAACCGGCTGCTACAGGGTAGTGCTGATGGACATCAGGGTAGAGCCGCTTCCGCAGATAACCATGCCGCCGGCACAGGACCTTCAGGCATGCGGCGCCAACGGCTATGCGGTGTTTGACCTTCAGGCCCTTGAAGCAGCAATGATCAACAACGGCGTTGGCCTTGTGATACGTTTTTACGAAACCCTTGAAGATGCCCAGGCAGGTAACAATAACTATATAGCCAATACCTCAGGCTATACCAATATAATACCAAATGCCCAGTTTATCTATCTAAGGATAGAGAACACGGTGACAGGTTGCGTAAACACCCAGGTTGAGAGGCTTGAGCTTAAAGTAACCGCCCCGCCGGTGCTGGAAGAGCTTGATAACATAGTGCTGTGTGACCAGGACAGCAATGACCAGGACGGCGAGACCATAGTAAACCTGAGGCAGCGTGATGCCGATGTGCAAGCCATGTTAACAGGAACCGGCTATACCATAGAATACTTTAAGCAGGAAAGTTTTGCCCAGGCAGGTGCACCCAGGATAACCAACCCGACAACCTATATAGGCACTAATGGGGAGACCATCTGGGTAAGGGCTACCGATGGCGATGACTGCTTCGCCATAGCAAGCTTTGAACTGGAGATAGGCAAGCCGCTACAGCTAACCACGCCAACACCATTGGCAGTATGCAGCAATGTGATACCAAGCACAGGCTCGGCCACGTTTAACCTTACCACAAAAGACAATGAAATACTTGGGCCTTTCGGTGTAGGCCAGGGCTATACGGTAGAATACTTTGTACAGGACCCGCGCACCAACACCACGGCAGTGGCCATAGCTAACCCTGAGGCCTATGTGAAGCCTGCAGGAGCCGCGCAGACACTGTTTGTAAGGGTAACCGGCCCTGAAGGATGCCGCAGCTATACCACCCTAACGCTAAGGGTGCTGCCAAAGCCGAACCCGGATACCACCCCTGATGCCCTTGAGGAGTGCGAAGACCCTGCAATAGGGGCAGGCATGGCAGAATTTAACCTGAACGATGCAGAAGCCGACATCAGGAACAATGACAGCTCGGCCATCATCACCTTCCATACCAGTATGGCAGATGCTGAGGCAGGCACCAATGCAATACCAAATGCAGGAAACTACCAAAGCGCCGGCGCTACCATCTATGTAAGGATGACAGCCAATACGGGCAACCCGCTGGATACCCCGTGCTACAGTGTGGTGGAACTCCAGATAGTGGTGAACCCGCTTCCGGTACTGGGCAACCCTGCCAATACCCCTGCTATCAGGCCATATGCACAATGCCAGATACCATATATAGGCACGGCAACCTTTATACTTAACAGCCATACGCCGCAGATACTGATAGGCCAGAATGCAGCTGACTACAATGTGAGGTTCTTTGAAACCCTTGCAGCAGCACAGGCAGGCGCACCGGCCATGCCAAACCAGTACGTAAGCAGCGTGCCTCAGAAACAGGTATGGGTACGTGCCGACAACATAGCCACAGGATGCTATGCCATTGGTACATTTGACCTTCTTATAGACCTTGGTGCGGTAGCCAACACGCCAAACCCTGCCAATGTGCCTGACACATGTGACAATGACGGCACCAATGACGGTATAACGCAGCTTAACCTGACTACGATGGATGCCGACATTATAGGCGCCCAGCCGCAGCCGCAGTTTACGGTAACCTATTATGAAGAAGACCCGAGGGTGAACCCTGCCGCTGTGGCCATAGCAACCCCGAACGCGTATGTGAATACCAACTCACCTGATTTGGTAACAGTATGGGCAGTGGTAACAAACACCGCCACCCAGGCACCGTGCAGGGGGTATGTAAGCATTGACATCCTAGTTGAAAGGCTCCCTGAGCCGCAGCTTACAGGAGGCACCATATGTGTGGAATACCCTTCAGGTGCAATTGTGAGGCCGCTACCCCTTGACAGCGGGCTGGATGCCACCCATACCTTTGTATGGTACAGAGACGGCAACGTGATACCGGGAGCCACAGGGCCATCATACCTTGCAGAAGAGGCAGGGGCCTACTCTGTGATAGCCACCAGCGCCACAGGGTGCGTATCAAATCCGCAGACACCTGTACAGGTAGTACGCAGCAGCCAGGCAGTACCGATAGGCAACGGTTATACGGTAAGCAATGCATTTAGTGATAACCAGACTATAACCATCACCGTAGAAGGCTATGGCAGCTATGAGTACAGGCTTGACAACGGCCCATGGCAGGCAAGCAACATCTTCACGGGTGTGACACCGGGAGACCATGATGTGAGAGTGCGCGACACCACGGCAGATGCCTGTGAGCCGCTTACCATAGTTGATGTAAGCATCATAGACTACCCGAACTTCTTCACCCCGAACGGAGACGGCTTCAATGACAGGTGGAACATCGTAGGCCTTGGCAGCCGGAACAACAATGCTACAGCCAAGATCTTCATCTTTGACCGCTACGGCAAGCTCATCAAGCAGATAGCCTCTGAAGGCGAGGGATGGGACGGCACCTACATGGGCAGCCCGGTACCGGCAGATGACTACTGGTTCACCGTAGAATACAAAGAAATGACAGACGGCGTGGAAGTGACTAAAGAGTTTAAAGCGCACTTCTCCCTCAAAAGGTAATACAGCTAAAAGCCTCATTTATAAAATGCTGCCAGAGATGGCAGCATTTTATAATAATATTATGATTTAACATTAAACCTAACACAAAAATTTATATATTTGACCGCGATGTAAAATGCCGGTAAAATAATCTGCATAAACATCCGTTTGTGTTTTATTGGCAAGTACATCTTTCATTAAACGATATCATCGACATGAATTTTAAAAAGATCTATCTTATTTTCGGATTGTTCTTAACACAGTTATCATTTTCTCAGGAAGGTATAGCTGTATATTCTGACTATCTTTCGGATAACTACTATCTTATCCACCCCTCAATGGCAGGTGCGGCTAACTGTGCTAAAATCAGGCTAACTGCACGCCAGCAATGGTTTGGCCAGGATGATGCGCCACAGCTTCAAACATTAAGTTTTAATGGTAATGTTGGCCCACAGTCAGGTATCGGTATTATTGCGTTTAATGATAAAAATGGGTATCATTCACAAACCGGTGCAAAGCTTACTTATGCCCACCATATTATGTTTTCACGCAGTGATTATGATCTTAACCAGCTATCTTTTGGTATGAGTGCAGGCCTTGTGCAAAGCCGTCTTGACCAAAGTGAGTTCAGGGAATTTGACCCGATTGTAGAAGGTGGTATGGAGCAAAAGGATTCTTATTTTAACGTTGACATAGGTGCATCATATCATTTCCTTGATTTTTATGCACACTTTACAGCAAAAATGTACTTGCAAGCAAAAGGGATATTTACACAGATATTGAAAGCGATAACCTTAGGAAATATTTGCTAAGCGCAGGTTATGTTTTCGGTTTTCAGGAATCGCTTCAATGGGAACCATCATTCCTTTTCCAGTATACTGATGAAACGCAGGAAAAAACAATAGATGTTAACCTGAAAGTTTATAAAGAAATGGATTTTGGCCGCCTTTGGGGAGGTTTGTCTTACCGCAGAAGCCTTGACGGGGCAAGATATACTACAGATAACCAAAGCGCCAAAGATCAAAATTTACAGTATTTTACACCAATAGTTGGTATCAATTATAAAAACTTCATGTTTGCTTACACTTATTCATACCTTACAGGTGATGTTAAGTTTGATAACAGCGGTTTCCACCAGCTAACATTAGGTGTTAATCTATTCTGTAAAAGGGAAAAATATGATTGTAACTGCCCGGCAGTTAACTAAATCTTGTTGAAATTATTAATTCTGTCCCGGTATGTTTCATATCGGGATATTTTTTTAGCGAAAGATGGTAATTAAAGAAGTAAATGGTAAATACCCTGTAATTCCTGAAGATTGTTATGTTGCGGATAATGCAACAATTGTTGGCGATGTAACATTAGGAGCTGAATGCAGTATTTGGTTTAATGCTGTGGTGAGGGGTGATGTACATACCATAAAAATTGGGAATAAAGTAAATATACAAGATGGCGCAGTAATTCATTGTACTTATAAGAAACATGCTACGCTGATTGGAAACAATGTTTCTATAGGGCATAATGCTATAGTTCACGGCTGTACATTACAGGATAATGTATTGATAGGGATGGGTGCCATTGTGATGGATGGGTGCGTTGTGGAAAGCAACTCTATTGTAGCGGCAGGGGCACTGGTAACACAAGGTACAAGAATTGAATCGGGTACCATATATGCCGGTGTACCGGCAAAAAAAGTAAAAGATATTGACCAGTCGGATTTTGCAGGTGAAATTGGTCGCATCTCAAATAACTATGTAATGTACGCCTCTTGGTTTAAATAGTCAGAAATCTTTCTGCTCAATAGTATATTTATTGTCCAGTATATCATTTAATACAAATGGATTGCTATTTATATAAAATGTATTTTGAGCATGATGCCGGGAGCTATTAACCAGATTATTTTTTTCAAGGATTATTTTAGTTTGCCTTGCAACTGCCTCACCGGAATCTATGATTTTTACGTGTGGCGGAAGTATTTCTTTAATCTGCGGGACAAGGTAGGGATAATGGCTGCAGCCAAGCACTAGATAATCAATATCTGCATCAACCATAGGTTTAAGGTAAGCTATTAACAGTTCCTTCATCTCTGGAGAATTAATCTTGCCGCTCTCTATCAATGCAACGAGATTATAGCCTACCTGTTCAATAATTTTTATGTTACTGTAGGTTGACACTGTTTTATGGAAAAGCTCACTGTTAAGCGTTCCTTTTGTGGCCAGAATACCTATCTTTTGTGTTTTTGTAGAAACAGCTGCAGGTTTTATAGCAGGCTCAATACCAATAAACGGAACTTCAGGATACTTTTGCCTTAAATGCTTAATGGCGTTGGTTGTGGCGGTATTACATGCAACCACAATCATTTTGCAATTTAGGTTAAGCAGGTACTCGGTATTTTTTACGCTCAGGTCAATTATTTCTTCTTTAGTTTTTTGCCCGTAGGGGGCATTTTTACTGTCGGCCAGATATATTGTATCTTCATTTGGCAATAATGCATGTATTTCCTTCCAGATAGATGTGCCGCCTATGCCGGAATCAAAGAGGCCTATTGGCATTTCAGAATTCTTCATCATATTACAAATATAAAAAAACGGCCTCATAAAGGCCGTTTCATATTTTATTAAGCTGTTCTTATTAGAAGCCCAGTTCTTTTTTACATCAGCAAGCAAGTTTGGCCCTTCAGCAAGGATAACACCACTGCCATCAGTAGAATCTAGTACATACTGGTAGCCTTTAGCTTTAGCAACCTTTTGTATAGCTATACGCGCTTTTTCCATTATCGGCTTTAAAACGTCTTCACGTTTTTGCTGAAGTTCTTTTGTAGCTGTTTGCTGAAATTGCTGTATCCTTTGAGCCATATCCTGTACTTCTTTAGTACGCGTTTCGTTTACTGCAGCAGTAACTTTTGCAGACTCTTCATCATATTTCTTGATTTTTGACTGGTATTCTTCTACCATAGTCCTGTAATCAGTATCATACGTTTTAGCAATCTTTTCAAGCTGTGTATTAGCTGCTTTCATTTCAGGCATAGTAGTCATAAGCTCCTCTACATTTATGTGGGCAACTTTTGCTTGTGCATTTGCTGCCTGGCCTATACCTATACATAATATAACAGCGATTAGTAAAGATTTCAATTGTTTCATTGTCTTTAAAGTGTTTATGTTAATTTTCGTTTTTGTTCTCTTCAGTAGATTGATTCTTTTTATCCTCACGTGCTTTTTTTGCAGCTTCCCGATCCGCAAGAATCTTTTGCTTCCTGGCCTCAGCGGCCTGTTTACGCTCATCCAGTTTCCTCTGGCGCTCTTCCTGTGCGGCTTGTTGTCTCTCTATCGCCGTAGTACTGCCTTCTTCAGGTACTGGTGTCGCAGTAGTCTTAACCTGGTTGCTATTTTCACCTTGAACAGGCTGTGAGTTTAGTGTAGGGTTTGTTCCCGGTACTGCAACAGGCCTGTTTGTGCCAGGGTCATTATCTTCACCTTCAAGATTGCCATTATTTTGAGTCGGATTCGAAGGCTGTTGTGAACCTGTTGCAGATGAACTACCTGCTTTTTTAGCCTCACGTTCCTGCTTTTGCTGCTCACGCCTTGCCAGTTGCTCTTCCCTTTTCTTTTGAGCTGCTGCTTTACGTTCCTCTATCAGGCGCTGCCTCTCAGCTTTCTTTTCCTCCTGTATTTTCTTTTTGTCCTGGAAGTCAGGGTCGTCTTCAAGATCTTCCTGTGCTTCTTGTTTTTCAAGCTGCTTTATCTCTTTTCCGCTCAGCTGCTCACGTTTTGCAGCCCTTGTAAGCCTCCTGATCACCTGGTCACTAATATCATGCCTTTTGGCTGCATATAGCATAGTCATGTCTGACGATTTGTCAAAAACAAAATCCAGTTTCTTTGCTTCAGATATATCTTGTATCGCATTAAACACCTGGTCTTGTATAGGCTTTACCAAAACTGCTTTTTGCGATATTAAGTCGCCTTTTGGCCCAAAGCGCTTATCCTGGTAAGTTATCAGTTCATTTTCCTGAAAAGCTATTTCCTCTTCGCGTTCCTGTATTAGTTCTTTAGTGAGCAAGACACGTTCCGTCTTAAGGTTTTCCTTAAGTTTATTAATGTCATTTTTCTTAGCTTCTATCTCCTGCTTCCACTTTTGCGCTTTCTGCTCAAGCTGATTTTTTGCTTCAGCATAATCTGGCACTTTTTCAAGGATGTACTCCATATCAATATATGCTACCTTAAGGCCACGTGTTTGTGCTGTGGCTGCCAGTGTACTGCAAAAAGCAAGTAATAATAAAAGTCTTTTTTTCATAACTTTTTAGGTATTAGAAAATATCATGCCAGTTTTTTAGAACTGCTGCCCAATGATAAAGTGCGTTTCCCAGCCATTCTTTTGCGTTGCTCCCGGTATTGGGTCAAACCCGTGCCCGAAGTCTATACCGAGCAAACCAAACGCAGGCATAAACACTCTTAAACCAAAACCTGCCGACCTCTTAAGTTCGAAAGGATTGTAGTTCCTGAAAGTGTCATAAGACGCACCCGCATCTAAAAACGTCAGGGCATATATTGATGCTGCAGCTTTCAGGGTTATAGGATAACGCAATTCAAGCGAGAACTTATTATATATTGTACCACCGTCAAGGTTTGAAAGTGACTGGTTAGGATAACCCCTCAGCTGTATCACCTCACGCCCGTCAAGAGAGTAGTTGGCAAGGCCGTCACCACCGAGGAAAAACCTCTCAAATGGTACAAGGCCCCTGTCGCTGTTGTATGCCCCCATGAATCCAAATTCACCCAATGTACGGAGCACTAATTTATCATAAAGTTTTGTATATGAGTCACCTTTGAACTTAATTTTATAATATTCCAGCCAATCAAATTTCTTTTGGTCTACCTTACTTTGGTCAACTGCTGCCAGCCTGTAATCCGTAACACGCTCACCATTTTCATTAAGATAACGTCCGTTAGCGTCTTTTAGCTTATAAGCTTCTTCGTTTTGAAGGTTCCCATAGTCAACACCGTTGAATAACGAGTAAGGGAATGTTACTTTTGCTGTTACGCTAAATTCAGCACCTTTTGTAGGATATATAGGGTCATCACCCTTATTGTTCCTGCTAAGGCCTACAGTATATGCAAGGTTGCGGGCACTACCGTTACCAAAAGTAAATAATCCTGTGTTATAATTGCTAAGGGCATAGTATTGGAAGCTTACAGCCTGTGATAGCGTAAGGTAAACATCGGGTTCACTAAGCCTTTTGGCAATACCTACTGATAGTGATGTGATGGTAAAGCTCCTGTCTCTGTTTACGTCCCTGCTACGGAAATCATACAGGAACTGCTTACTGTGTGATAGTGACGTTGAAAATTGTACCGGCTTCCTGCCGCCAAACCAAGGCTCTGAAAACGAGAGGCTGTACGTCTGGAAATAAGTACTTCCCTGAAGCCTTAGTGATAATCTTTGCCCGTCACCCATTGGTAATGGCCTGTAGGCTTCTTTGTTGAATATATTCCTTGCAGAGAAATTATTGAAAGAAAGTCCCAGCGTACCTATAAAGCCGCCGCCGCCATAACCTCCCTGTAGCTCAATCTGGCTAGATCCTTTCTCAACCACGCTCCATTCAATGTCAACATTACCGGTTGCAGGGTCAGGGTTCTTTACATCCGGGCGTATAGCCTGCGCGTCAAAGAAACCTAACTGCCCGATTTCACGAACGGTGTTTATTACTTCCTGCTTGTCCCACTTCATGCCAGGCCTTGTGCGGAGCTCACGGTATATAACATGGTCATTCGTCTTATCATTACCAACTACAGTCACATTGTTAAAATAAGCTATAGGGCCCTCTACAATCCTGATTTCAAAGTCGATAGTATCATTATACGTCCTTACCTCTACAGGGTTGATGTTTGAGAAAAGATAACCATTGTTCTGATATTGGTTTGTAATGTCAAAACCGTCAGGCCTTGAAGGGTCTGCAATCCTTTTCTGAAGCATTACACCATTATACACATCGCCTTTTTTAATGCCGAGTATCTGGTTAAGCTGTTGGTTGGTATATACTGTGTTACCAATATATTTAATGTCGCCAAAGTAGTATTTACGGCCTTCTTCAACATTAATTTTTATAGCTACATTATTAGTTTTTGAATTGTAAGCAACACTGTCACTTAAAATCCTGGCATCACGATAACCATTTTCTTTATACTTATCTACAATGCTGTTTAAATCTTCTTTGTATTTGTCAGCAATATATTTAGATGACTTAAAAATACGCAAAGGGTTATACCAGCCTTTTACCTTGGTGTTTTTCATTGCGCGTCTCAACTTACCGCTGGTAAGTTCTTTATTGCCAACAAAATCAATACGTTTTACGCGCACTTTCTTGCCACGATCAATATTTACAACCATCTTAACGGTATTACTGCTGTCGGCTATCGTGTTGATGGCAACTTTGGTATTGTAATAACCATCTTTCTTATACTTGTTCTCTATGTAGTTCTTAGTAGTAGTTATTAAGTTTTCATTAACAATTTTGCCTTTGTTTAGCTGGGTATCTTTTAGCAGGCCCTCACGCTTACCTTTTTTAACTCCCTGGATCTTTACATCGCTAAGCTTTGGCAGTTCGTTAATATCAAGCTCAAGCCATATACTGTCATTTTGTACCCTGGTTACATAAAAATTAATGTCATTAAAAAGCCCAAGTTTCCATAGCTTTTTAATGGCATTGCTTATTTCTTCGCCCGGCACATTTATCTGCTGGCCTTTTTCAAGCCCTGTGAATTGTTTTACGGTTTGCTCATTGTAGCTTATTTTGCCAATAACGTTAAAATCGGCAAGTATATACTGCCCTGGGTCTACCTGAGGCTGGTCTTGTGCAAATGCGGTAATGGTGGCGCAAAAAAGCGCTATAAAAAGTAAAGCAATGTTTTTTTGAAACATTAAAAGGCTATTTAATTTGTTCACTGGTTTTTCCAAATCTGCGTTCTCTGTTTTGGTAGGTAATAATTGCGTTGTGCAGGTCGGCTTCCCTAAAGTCCGGCCAAAGCACATCAGTAAAATATAATTCGGCGTAGGCGCTTTGCCAAAGCAGGTAATTGCTTATGCGCTGCTCGCCGCTTGTTCGTATCATAAGGTCTACATCAGGCATGCCGGCTGTATATAATCGGCTTCCCAATGCTTCTTCTGTTATTTCAGCTACATCTATCCGGCCTTCTTTCACGTCTTCAGCAAGAGCTTTTACAGCTGATATTACCTCTTCCCTTGAGCCATAGCTCAGGGCAAGGGTAAGTGTCATTCGGGTGTTGTTTCTAGTCTTTTCTATAACATCGTTCAGTTCTTTAAAAACACCTTTCGGCAGCATGTTGCTGTTGCCTATGGTGTGCAGCCGGATGTTATTTTTCTGCAACGTGTCCAATTCGTTTTTAAGCGAACTTACAAGCAGTTTCATCAGTGTATCAACCTCTAGTTTAGGCCTGTTCCAGTTTTCGGTAGAAAAAGCATACAACGTGAGGTACTCAACACCTAGCTTTGCAGCAGATTCAACCGTCTGGCGTACCGCTTTTGTACCATTCTCGTGCCCGAAAGCCCTCAGCATACCCTGCTTTTTTTGCCCAGCGCCCGTTGCCATCCATAATTATGGCTATGTGCTTGGGCATTTTATCAGGATTTATAGTAGTGTTCTCCATGGTTATTCAGCGCAATAGCAAGGCCTGTTGCCAAAAGTATAGGTTAATGTTACGCCGGTAAACAAATACCAGTCATTGCTCTCAAGGTTGCCAAAGCCGAGGCTTTCATTATCGGGGTGGCTGCCGTCAAGGTTATCGGTAAAAGTATAGCGCGCGCCGGCCTCAACGCCCAGTACAAAACTTGGGGCTATATGTGCTTTCAGTCCCAGTATCATAGGTATAGCAAGCGTTGCCTTTTTATTCTGCATTATCTGCCTGCCGCTATTGTTGAAATATGATTCGTCATAGAAAAAATAGCTTGCGCCGGTGTAAACATACGGCGTCATTTTAAACTCATCGGTATGCAGGTTGAAATCAAAAAAACTGAATTCCATCCCAGCCGACAGTTCGGTGACTGTATTTTTAAAGGCAAGATACCTGTCACTCCGTCCGCTTACATCACTGTTCATGTCTGCTGCTGCCAGTTTAGCATGGGTTAAAGAGAAACGGTAAGAGTGGCGCGGGCTGCGGTTCCACCTGTAAAGTATGCCCAGCGCCGGCTTTTCCGGAGCTATATAGGTAGTTGGCCCAATGTCGCCAATATAATTGCTTCCGCCTGCAAACACGCCGATCTCATTGATTTGGGCAGCTGCGTTTGCAGTAATTATCAGAAATATAGAAGCAATCAGAATACGATACATTTTATGAAAATAGGGTGCAAATATAACAATATAGATTTCTAAAAGACCCTCTTAGCGGACATTTTACCATCTTAAAATGCAATTTTGCAACTGTATATGTGCAGAAAACGAAAGTTAGCCCGCCGTAGTATATAGCCCTGCTGTAAAAAGTAAAAAAATTAATTGCGCTTGTCTTCGCCCCAAAGTAATTTTTTGCGCAATGTCTTCAGGAATTTTTCTTCGTGAAATTCAACCAGGTTTATCTTGAATCCTGTTTTCTTTATGCTTATTACTGTTTCAACATCAAGAGTTATAATCCTCGAGTCAAGAGATATAAGGTGTTGCGGTTCGCGGCCTGTAACCTTCAGTTGTATTTCAGTATCATCAGGTATTACCAAGGGCCTAGCATTAAGGTTATGCGGCGCTATAGGGGTTATCACGAGGCTGTTAACTTCAGGCATAAGTACAGGGCCGCCACAGCTTAGCGAGTAGCCTGTAGAGCCTGTGGGGGTAGATATTATTAACCCGTCTGCCCAGTAGGAGTTAAGGTAATCGCCATTAAGCACCGTTTCAATGGTAATCATTGATGTGGTGTCTTTGCGGCTTACGGTTATTTCATTCAATGCAAAGTCAAGCTCGTCATCACCTTCGGGCATACCCTCATAATCTATTGACAGCAGCGAGCGCGGAGAAACTTTATACTTATTCTCGAAAATAAGCGGCAGCAGGTTTTCAATATTTTCCTGCTGTACCGTTGCAAGAAAACCGAGCCTTCCGGCATTTATCCCGAGGATAGGTATATTTTTATCGCGCACAAGGGTTGCGGCGCGTAGCATGGTGCCGTCTCCGCCTATGCTTATCATCATAGTATAGCCGCTGGCAAGTTCTTCGTGCGATGAAAATACGCTGAATGATTTATCAAGAAGGCCTTTCTCGTTAAGTACATTGTGAAATCCTGCTTCAAAAACCACTTCCGGATTATAATTTGCAAATACAGCCAGCATCCTTTCAATAATATCTTCGGTGTTGTCTTTGTAATACTGCCCGTAAACTGCAATTTTCATAGCTATATATTTAGGTATTTGTCAAGATAATCGCTCCTGTCTTTTAGTGTGTTAAGGTAGGCATCCTCCTGGTGCTGGCTTATAATTTCATAATTATACCGGCGGAAAGTCTGCAATATTTCGCTCATTCCTCCCAGGCTTATTTTCACTGTTATCTGTACGGTATTTGGGCCCATTTCGCTTACAAATACGCCCAGCAGCCTGCCGTTGTTGCTTTCTACAATTTGCGTTACCTGGCTCAGGCTATAGTCGGCAATGCCTTTTTCAACTACTATAATGCCGCCGTCTTCTTTTAAAAACGGTGTCTCATGAAAAAATTTCATGATGTCTGTAATCTCATAAAAGCCTTTGTAGATATTGTCTTTATCCAGAATGGGCATTATGTTGGTGTCATTCTTTGCAAAAACCTCAAGTACATCAAGCCATATAGATGTATCGCGCACAAAAAACCTGTCAAATGTATACCGTACATCACCCAGGGTTTTTTCAATATCCATCAGCTCGGTATCTTCAGCCCCAGCGCATCCTATGTATACGCCTTCTTCCAGAACAGGGAAATGTGAAAATGGATATTCCGCAAACAGGTCCTGAGCTACATCTATACGGTCGGTAGTGTTCAGCGCTTTAATAGAGTTATTTACAAAATCGGCAATGTCAATCATGTGTGTGATTTAAAGTGTATGCAAAATAATCAAAAATCGTGAGAATATCCCTCACCTTAAGTTTGTATTTTTGTAAAATAAAGCATTTACCCTAAGATATGGCAAAATTAAGCGTAAACATAAACAAGATAGCAACCCTGCGTAATTCACGCGGCGGCAATGTACCTGATTTACTTAAAGTGGCTAAAGACGTGCAGCAGTTTGGCGCGCAGGGTGTTACCGTACATCCCCGGCCTGACGAGAGACATATACGCTACCAGGATGCACGCGACCTTGTTCCTGTTGTGTATACTGAATATAATATAGAAGGCAACCCCGTGCCTAAGTTTATCGATTTGGTTTTAGAGACAAAGCCTACGCAGGTAACGCTGGTGCCTGATGCAGATGATGCCATTACCAGCAATGCAGGTTGGGATACTATAAAGCACCGCAGCTTTCTGCAGGAAGTGATTGCCGAGTTTAAACGCAACGGTATACGCACCTCTATATTTGTTGACCCTGTAGTAGCTATGATTGAAGGCGCTGCTGAAACGGGAACTGACAGGGTAGAGCTGTACACTGAAGCTTTTGCGCACGATTACGGGCTGGGTAATAAAGATGGAATCAAACCTTATGTTGAAGCTGCTGAAGCTGCCAACAGGTTGGGGCTTGGCCTGAATGCAGGGCACGACCTGAGCCTTGACAATATAAAGTTTTTTAAAGAGAACATACCCGGCCTGCTTGAGGTATCTATTGGGCATGCGCTTATTGCAGAGTCACTGTACCTGGGGCTGGAAAATGTTGTGAATATGTACCTTCAAAGATTAAAATAATATGCTGTATTCAAGAATAGAAGGCGAAGGAAAGCCGTTACTGATAATTCACGGGTTTATGGGCACAAGCGATAACTGGAAAACCCTTGGCGGGCAGTATGCAAAAGAAGGTTTCCAGGTTCATGCACTTGATTTGCGAAACCATGGTAAGAGTTTCCATTCGGAAGAATTTACATATGATGCTATGGTAAATGATGTAGTTGAGTATTGCAGGCAAAACGCGCTTGACCATGTATCTGTAATAGGCCATTCTATGGGCGGAAAAGTTGCAATGTTCCTTGCGGTAAAATATCCGGAACTTATTGATAAGCTGATAATTGCCGACATAGGGCCGAAATATTACGCGCCGCACCACCAGGATATACTCGCGGGGTTGAATGCAGTAGACTTTTCTTCAAAACCGGGCAGAGGAGAGGTTGAAGAAGTGCTGGAGAAGTACATACCCGATTTCGGGACACGCCAGTTCCTGATGAAGAACTTATATTGGAAGGAACCAGGACAACTGGCCTGGAAGTTTAACCTGGATGTTTTTAACCGTGAAATTGAAAATATTGGTGAAGCATTGCCGGAAGGTTCGGTATATGAGCGGCCGGTGCTTTTCCTTCGTGGCGACAAGTCAAACTATATCAAAGATAAAGATGTTCCGGGTTTAAAAGTGCATTTCCCGAAAGCTGAAATCAAAGATATTGCCAACTCGGGCCACTGGCTGCATGCTGAAAACCCGCAGGATTTTTTGAAGGAAACGATTAGCTGGCTTACGACATCTTTTTCTTCTTAGGCAGCACGGCATTTACCGCTTTTGGCAGCAGTGTTTTCTTAAGGCCCTCCTGTAAAAATCGCCATAAGAAATTGAAGACCGATTTGTCTTTAAGCCGCACAACTTCTATGTCGGCGTTTTTCAGCTTATCATTGCTGTCGTTCTTTACGATAAGGTTGCCGATGGCGCTAAGGAACTTGTTCTTCTCTTTGCCATCTTTTTTATAGATGTCTACTTTAAAGTCGTCATATTCCATGGCAAAAGTACCGGTGGCGCTGTTGCGGTTGCCATTCATTGTGTAGCGCAGTTCTTTTATTGTGCCTTCTGCTGTAAAATTCATCAAAGGTTTAGCCAGAGGGTCAATTTTCCCGGTATCTATATTTCGCAAATGACCGTTTATGGTAAATGAGTCACTTTTATCCGGCACATTAAAAATCCATTTTACGGTAAGAGGCGAATGCTTCATAAACAGGCATTGCACATCTGCCACAGTCCTGGGTAATTTTTTCTTGTTTATAGGGCTGTATACATTATGGATTGTAGCATAAAAGTTTGAGAAGGAAACTTTAGCAGCAGGGCGTGTCCAGTCCAATTGCTCTTCATACTCAATCAACGAATTTTTAAGCATAACCTTACCTATATCAAGATCAAAATCAAGTTCGCGCAAAAGCTGGCTATATAGTTTTTTGGTCGTAGGGTCGTCGGCAGGTAGTTTGTTGCGGTACACATTGGCATTAAGCCTGTCCAGTATGAGTTCAGGGCTGTGCACAAAAAGTACGTTATTAATGTAGCCCCATTGCACATTCGGCAGCTTAAGCTGATGAACGTTTACAGCAAACAGGTCTTTCTCCTTTGCAAGTGATTTTGTGTATTGTGCCCGTGTGTATTTAGGTATGAGTTTCAACTTGTCAACAGTTATCGTGCTGTCTGTGCTGGTAACCTTTAAAGCGGTCATATTGTATACATTGTCAATATGGTAAAAAAGGCTGTCACAGCTAAAGTTATAATCAGTATACCGTACCGGAATATTACTCGCTACAATAGCGCTGTCAACTTTTATATTCTCTACAACAAGATTTATGTTTGCAGCTTTCAGTAAAGGCTTGTGCTTTATGCTGAGCAGTTTAAAGTTTCCGTTATTTACTTCTATGCTGCCCGTGTTGATGCTGTTTTTAAAAGGTTTTACCACATCGTCTTCCACGCTGTAGCGCTTATCTTTTTCATACAACTGTACTTTGGGTGATTCAATAATTACCCGGTTAACTTTTATCTTATCTTCACGCAGAAAAGCCCATAAATTGAAACGGCGTACGCTGATGCGGTCAACTTTGGCAAAAGCGCCCTGGTTTAGCAGTGTGTCTTTGGGGGCGGCGTATACATTGTGCAGGGTAAGGCTGCCGGTTATGAGGTTTACATCCAGATCTTCATAACTGATGTTGTACGGGAAATTTTTCTCTTTGTGTATTACTGACGGCAGTTTTTCGCGCAGGTACCAGCTTATGCCAAAATTCAGGACTATAGCCAGTAATGCCAACACCATCAGGCCTATAAATATCTTTTTTGCAATGCGCATCAATGGAAATTTTAATGAAAATTACAGAAAACTCTCATAAGCCCGATTGCCTTTAAGTTTTAATTAGGTTTTAGCCGGAGAGGCAGAGGTATATTGCATAATTTTAAAATCCTGAATTTATTATTATGAATGCATAATATTTTTAATGAAATTCTTGTGTAATTCATATTTTATGCTAATTTTGATTTGAGATTTTAACCAGACTAACACCATTTTTTAAACATGAGAAAACTATTATCATTAACACTTACGGCTTTGGCGGCATCAACCGCATTTGCAGGGGGCTACCGCGTGAGCCTGCAGGGCCAGAAACAGCTTGCCATGGGGCATACCGGCGTGGCAGTGGTAAACAGTGCTGAAGTACTGTTCTTTAACCCGGCGGGTATGGCTTTCCTTGAAGACCGCTTTAATGCATCGGTAGGTGCCAATGCACTATTTGCAAAGACAAAATTCCAGAATGAAACCTATAACTGGAAAGCAGAAACAGAAAATATGGGTACGCCGTTTGAAGCGTATATTTCATATCGTGTTACTGACTGGCTTTCGGCCGGTTTGGCTGTGTATACACCTTATGGCAGCGCCGTTGAGTGGGATAAAGACTGGCAGGGCTCACACCTTGTAAATGATATTGACCTGCAGGCGATATATATACAGCCAATGATCTCTCTAAAGGTTAATGAATATTTCAGCGTTGGTGGCGGGCCAATATTTGTAACAGGTTCGGTAAACTTTAACCGTAACCTTACCCGCAGCCTTACTGATGAGCAGGGCAACCGCAGCGATGTTACTATTGATGCTAAAGGCGTTACTGCCTGGGGTTGGAGTGCAGGCTTTATGTTCAATCCTACAAAGAAGCTTTCACTGGGTTTGAACTATCGCTCCGAAATCATTATGGAAGCCCGCGATGGCGATGCGACATTTAACCAGGTGCCGGCATTTGCGCAGGGAACTTTCAATAATACAACATTCAATGCTGACCTTCCGCTTCCGGCAGAATTAACCGTAGGCGCATCATACAAAGTGAATGATAAACTTATGTTTGCTTTTGATTATAACAGGGCTATGTGGCATGCTTATGATGCTTTGGTTGTTGACTTTGCCAACAATGTACCAACATCAGTAAACCCGCGTAACTATAAAGATGCAAGCACTTACCGTGTGGGCGTACAGTACAAAGCTACAGACAAGTGGCATTTCCGCGCAGGGTATTACTTTGATGAGAGCCCGGTACAAGATGGCTACTTTGCTCCTGAAACGCCGCGTAATGATTCTAACGGCTATACAGGCGGGCTTACCTACCAGATAACGCCAAAGCTTGGTATAGATGCTTCTTTCCTTTACCTTCACTTTGATGAGACTACAAATTCGTATGACTACTTCAACGAAGACGGCAACAATGTATCTTTCGGCGGAACATACAAAAACAGCGTGTTCTCTCCGGGACTTGGTTTAACTTACAGCTTTTAATAAAACACTATGAAAAATAAATTTATATACTTAGCAATTTTGGGTGCAATGGGCCTTACAGCTTGTGAACCTGAATTTGAAAACGAACTTACCGATGGCAACTACAGCGCCGGTGAGGCAGATTTCAGCTCTTACGTTGGAATTGGTAACTCACTTACAGCCGGCGTTATGGATGGTACAGTTTCGCGTGTAAGCCAGTCATATTCGTTCCCCAGCATGCTTGCCGGACAGTTCAGGATTGTTGGCGGAGGTGAGTTTACGCAGCCTTCATATGCTGAAGATGTAAACAATTTAGGTGGTATTGCAGGCCTTCCGGGCTTTAATACAAGGCTTATAATTAATTCTGAAATTAATCCTGCAACAGGGCAGGCATTTGGGCCACAGCCTATTGCCGGTACTTCAACAATAACGCTTACGCAACAGGCAATGGCGTTTAACAATATGGGTGTTCCGGGAGCAAAATCCTTCCATCTCTTAGCGCCCGGCTATGGTAACCCGGCAGGCCTGGTTACATCACCTGCAACAGCTAACCCTTACTTTGTTCGTATGGCTACGTCAACCAGTACAACGGTATTGGACGATGCCATGATGAAAAACCCAACGTTCTTTACCAACTGGATTGGTAATAATGACGTTCTGGGCTACTCTACCAGCGGTGGTGACGGATCAGACCCAATAACTCCGCTGCCAACCTTTACTGCAGCTTACAATGCCATTATTAACAGGCTTACATCAAACGGCGCTAAAGGTGTTGTTGCTACAATTCCAAGTGTAACATCAATTCCGTATTTTACTACTGTTCCTTACAACCCGGTACCTCTTAGTGCTGCACAGGTAACTGCATTGAACACGGGTTTTGCACAATACAATGGCGGCCTGGCGCTTGCGGCAAATGCAGGTCTTATCACGCAGGCCGAAAGGCAGCGCAGGACAATTACCTTCCAGGAAGGTGAGGGCAATGCGCTTACAATTGTAGATGAAACGCTTACTAATCTTTCAGCACTTGGTTTGCCGTCTTACAGGCAGGCAACCGAGGACGACCTGATCGTACTTCCGGCACGCACAATTATCGGAACGCTTGTAGGAGGTAATCCACAGCAAATTAACGGAGTATCTGTTCCGTTGGCTGACCGTTGGGTACTAATACCGTCTGAACAGGCTGAAATTGCAACAGCAACAACAGAATTCAATAATGTTATTAAGGCTGCTGCCGAGGCAAAAGGGCTAGCGGTGGCAGACATGAATGCTATACTTAACCAATTGGTTAGCGGCCTTCGCACTGCCGATGGGCAAATATACACGGCTAATTATTTTGCCGGCAATTCAAATCTTAGTACAGTGTTGTTCTCGCTTGATGGTATACACCCGAATGCACGTGGCTATGCGGTTATAACTAATGAGGTTATTAAGGTAATCAACGAGCATTACAAGGCTAAGTTGCCATTTGTGAGTCCGGGTAATTTCCCTGGGCCGACAGTTCTGCCTAATAATAACTAAGTATTATAATATTTGTTTAAAAAGCATTCGCCCCGGCGAATGCTTTTTTATTTTTGCAAAAACAATTTATATGAAAACTCTTATAAATATATTCTTCACGACCATATTTGTAATGCTAATTGCACATCTTATGCCGGGAGTACGGGTAGACAGTTTTATGTCGGCATTGCTTGTGGCGCTGGTACTTGGTTTGCTTAATATCTTTGTAAAGCCAATATTGGTTTTCTTCACATTTCCAATCACTATTTTTACGCTTGGTCTTTTCCTTTTGGTTATAAATGCCATAATTATCCTGATTACAGATGCTTTGGTAGACGGTTTTGCGATTGATGGCTTTTTGCGGGCCCTGCTGTTCAGTTTGATTCTGTCTTTCTGCCAGGCGCTGATTTCTGCAATTCAGGGTAAATAGCGTTAAAATCTTCTGCTGTGAAATACAATCGTTTAAACTTGTGAAGGTTGTAAAAAAGGATTAATTTTGCACCTCATTTTAGGTTTCAAACAATTTAGATAATGAATATTACGAAAAAGCAGGTAGATAGCCTGAATGCTGTTGTTACAGTAGAAATTACAAAAGACGATTATAAGCAAAAGGTAGAGAAAGTACTTCAGGATTACAGGAAAAACGCATCAATTCCGGGTTTCCGTAAAGGTGCTGTGCCAATGAGTCTTATCCAGAAGCAATATGGCAAAGCTGTTTTGCTTGATGAGGTAAACAAGCTGCTTCAGGAAAAGCTGAACGATTATCTTGTTGAAGAAAAACTTGATATACTGGGCAACCCACTACCTAAAGTTACTGAAGATTTCAACTGGGATGCAGACGATTATTCATTTGACTTTGAACTTGGCCTTGCTCCGGAGTTTTCGGTTGACCTTGCTGCAAAAAATGATGTGACTAAATATGACATCAAAGCTGACGACAAAATGCTTGATGAGCAGGTAGAGCGCATACAGAAGCAGTTTGGTAAGCTTATATCTAAAGATACTGTTGAAGAAGGCGATGATATTCGCGGAGTTTTCACAAACGAAGAAAGAGGCATCAACAACGAAGCTACCATCACAACTGAGATATTTAAAGACAAGAAGGTGGTAAAGAAATTCATCGGCAAGAAAGTTGGTGATGTAGTAACAGTTTCTACAAAAGGACTGTTTGATGATGACCATAAACTTATGGATTACCTTAAGGTAGGCCATGACGATGTCCACGGCCTTGACATTGAAGTTGACTTCAAAATTGAAGAAATAAATACTTCTGAAAAAGCTGAGCTTAACCAGGAGTTATTCGACAAGCTTTTTGGTGAAGGCAATGTAACATCTGTAGAGCAGCTTAAAGAAAAGATTAAGGAAGATGCCGAGCAGCAGTTTGCACAGCAGGCAGACCAGAAGTTCCTGAATGATGTAACTGAGGCGCTTATCAATAATACAAAATTTGACCTTCCGGCTGAATTCCTTAAAAAATGGATACAGACTGTAGGTGAGAACCCGCTTACGGCTGAGCAGGCTGAAGAAGAATATGCTAAGTCTGAAAACGGACTGCGTTACCAGCTTATTGAAGGTAAGATAATTACTGAAAATAACCTGCAGACAACTTTTGAAGACCTTAAAGCCTACACGGCTGAGGTTATCAAAAAGCAGATGGCGCAGTTTGGCCAGATGAACCCAACAGATGCAGATGTAGAAAACATCGTGGCTCGTGTGCTTTCAAATCAGGAAGAAGTGAAGAGGCTTAGCGAGCAGGTGATGAGCGAGAAAATGCTGAACCTGTTTAAAGAAAAGGTAAATTACAAAACCAAAGAGGTAAGTTACCAAGATTTTGTTAAAGAAATGTACGGCGAATAATCTCGCTAAAAATGAGTATATTTGAACGTCAAACCGTAACAGGTTTGACGTTTTTTCGTTAAGTAATAAGAAATTAAAAAAATAGAAAAACTATGGACTACGGCAAAGAATTTAAAAAATATGCCACCAAGCATCACGGTGTAAACAACCTGTATTATGACAAGATTGTAGGCCGTGTTACTCCAACAAACCTTACACCATACATTATGGAAGAGCGCCAGATGAACGTTGCGCAGATTGACGTTTTCTCGCGCCTTATGATGGACAGGATCATCTTCCTTGGCACAGGGATAGATGACCAGGTTGCCAATATTGTGCAGGCACAGCTTTTGTTCCTTGAAAGTACAGATGCAAGTAAAGACATCCAGATATACATCAACTCTCCAGGCGGCAGCGTGTATGCCGGTCTCGGCATGTATGACACTATGCAGTACATAAGGCCTGATGTTGCTACAATTTGTACGGGTATGGCAGCATCTATGGGTGCGGTATTGCTTTGTGCCGGCGCGGCAGGCAAGCGTTCGGCATTGCCACATTCAAGGGTAATGATTCACCAGCCGTCAGGCGGTGCGCAGGGTGTTGCTACCGATATGGAGATCAATCTTCGCGAGATGCTTAAACTGAAGGAAGAGTTGTACCATATCATTGCTAAGCACTCTGGCCAGAGCTTTGACAAGGTACACAAGGATAGTGAAAGGGACTACTGGATGAAAGCCCCTGAAGCTAAGGAGTATGGTATGATTGATGAGGTTCTTGTAAGGGAATAATATAAAGATTTTAGATAGCCGGTGTTAGGCACGTAAATTGCTTTACACCGGTTACAAATAAAGAACTATGGCGAAAGAAGTATTAGAGTGTTCATTTTGCGGAAGGAAGAAGCCGGAGACGAATTTATTGATTGCAGGCATAAGCGCGCACATATGCGACCGCTGTATTGAGCAGGCCCACGGCATTGTGCTGGAGGAACTCAAACAAAGCGGGAGCACAGCCTTATCAGGCGAACTTGACCTGAAGAAGCCGAAAGAGATAAGGGCTTTTCTTGACCAGTATGTGATAGGCCAGGACCAGACCAAAAAGGTGCTGTCGGTAGCGGTGTATAACCACTATAAAAGGCTTATGCAGCAGACAGACGAAGATGAGGTTGAGATTGAAAAGAGCAACATATTGATGGTGGGCCAGACAGGTACCGGTAAAACGCTTGTGGCAAAAACCATTGCGAAAATGCTGAATGTACCGCTTACTATTGTTGATGCAACGGTGCTAACAGAGGCAGGGTATGTAGGGGAGGACGTAGAAAGTATCCTTACCCGACTGCTGCAGGTAGCCGACTATGATGTGAAGAAGGCCGAGCGCGGTATTGTTTTTATTGACGAAATAGACAAGATTGCCCGTAAGAGCGATAACCCGTCTATAACCCGCGATGTATCGGGTGAGGGTGTGCAGCAGGCATTGCTGAAGCTGCTTGAGGGTACGGTAGTAAACGTTCCGCCGAAAGGTGGACGGAAGCACCCTGATCAAAAGTTTATTGAGGTTAACACGCAAAATATCCTGTTCATTGCCGGTGGTGCTTTTGACGGTATTGAACGCGTTATCTCGAAAAGGCTGAACAGGCAGGCGGTGGGCTACAGCACATCAAAGAACAATGACAATATCGACAAAGATAATTTGTTGCAATATATTATCCCGAAGGATGTGAAAGACTTCGGGCTTATACCTGAAATAATTGGCCGTATGCCGGTTTTAACCCATATGGACCCGCTCGACAGGGAGACACTTCGTGCTATCCTTACAGAGCCTAAAAATGCCCTTATCAAGCAGTATAAAAAGCTGTTTATGATGGATGATGTGGAGTTAACTGTCTCTGATGACGCACTGGATTATATTGTTGAAAAAGCATTGGAGTATAAACTTGGCGCGCGCGGATTGCGTTCGCTTTGTGAAGCTATCCTCAACGAAGCGATGTATGAGCTTCCCGGCAGTGATGACAAGGAACTTTACATTGACAGAGAATATGTAGAGCACCACCTGAGCCGCACTTTTATGAAGCGGCTTAAGGCAGCATCTTAATATCTATAAGTCATGCTGAGCTTGTTGAAGCATAATAATTAACACCCTGCTCCGGCGGGGTTTTTAGTTTTATACGCCCAAGTTTTCAACACGAAAAGGTTTGCGTAAGGTGTGTGATGTTAATATAGATTTAAAATCGGTACTTTTATCCATCCGATAAAAAATCAATAAGTACACATGAAAAAACTTTTATCAATCCTGTTTGTCTTTACTGCTATTATAATGCAGGCACAGCAGGTGTCATCACCCGATAAGAATGTTAAGCTCACTTTTAAACTAAGCCCGGCAGGCGAACCAACCTATGAGCTTTCGTATAAAAATAAGCCTGTAATAAAAACCAGTAAGCTGGGCATTGACACAAAAGATGTTGCCCCAATGCTTGCAGGCTTTACGGTTGATATGGCCGAAACATCATCATTTGATGAAACCTGGCAGCCGGTTTGGGGTGAAGAGAAAAGTATCCGCAATAATTATAATGAGCTACTGGTAACACTTAGCCAGAAAGACCAGAAGGGGAGGTATATCCGTATACGTTTCAGGGTGTTTAATGACGGGCTTGGCTTTCGGTATGAATTTCCTGAACAAAAAGAACTTAGCTATTTCATCATAAAAGAAGAACGCACACAGTTTGCGCTGGCAGGAGACCATAAAGCATTCTGGCTTCCGGGGGATTATGACACTCAGGAGTACAGTACGGTAACATCAAAACTAAGCGAAGTGCGGGGCAGGATGGATAAGGCTGTCACTCCGAATGCCTCTCAGGAAACCTTCTCGCCAACGGGGCTGCAGACGCCACTTATGATGAAGAGCAATGATGGTTTGTATATCAACATCCATGAAGCTGCGCTGGTAGATTATTCATGCCTCTCTCTGGAGCTTGACGATAAAAATATGGTGCTGAACTCATGGCTTACGCCTGATGCTGTTGGCAACAAAGGCTACATGCAGGCGCCTATGCAATCGCCATGGAGGACGGTTTTGGTGAGCGATAAAGCAGGTGATATCCTTCTTTCGCGTACCATTTATAACCTGAACGAACCTACGAAATACAAAGATGTTTCATGGATAAAACCAGTGAAGTATGTTGGTGTTTGGTGGGAAATGATAACCGGCAAAAGCAGTTGGGCGTATAACGACCTGACAAGTGTAAAGCTCGGTGAAACAGACTATTCAAAAACAAAACCCAACGGTAAGCACGCTGCAAACACGGCACACGTGAAAGAATATATTGATTTTGCGGCAAAGCATGGTTTTGATGCTGTCCTGGTAGAAGGATGGAATGAAGGCTGGGAAGACTGGTTTGGCAAATCAAAAGACTTCGTGTTTGACTTCATTACGCCGTATCCTGATTTTGACGTGAAAGAACTTAACCGCTATGCTGCTTCAAAAGGTGTGAAAATTATGATGCACCACGAAACATCGGGCTCTGTGCGCAACTATGAGCGCTGGATGGATAAAGCGTATCAGTTTATGGTTGATAACGGCTACAACTCGGTTAAAAGTGGTTATGTGGGTGATATAATTCCGCGTGGCGAATACCACTACGGGCAGTGGATGATAAATCACTACCTATATGCCATTAAAAAAGCCGCTGAATATAAAATTATGGTAAATGCCCACGAAGCAGTAAGGCCTACAGGCCTTGCGCGTACATATCCTAACCTGATAGGTAACGAAGCAGCACGTGGTACTGAGTATGAATCTTTCGGCGGAAATAATCCGGATCATACTACAATACTGCCATTTACAAGGCTTATGGGTGGGCCAATGGACTATACTCCGGGTATTTTCCAGACCAAAATAAATGCTTATAATCCGGATAACAATTCATATGTACATACTACCCTGGTAAAGCAGCTGGCATTATATGTAACTATGTACAGCCCTCTGCAAATGGCAGCCGACCTGCCTGAAACCTACAATAAGCATCTGGATGCTTTCCAGTTTATAAAAGACGTAGCGATAGACTGGGGACCAAACCTGGGTGCTTGAGGCCGAACCGGGAGACTATATTACCATGGCTCGAAAAGCTAAAGGTAAAGATGAATTTTTTATAGGGGCAATTACTGATGAGAACGCACGTATTGCAAACATCAGCTTTGAATTCCTTCCAAAAGGAAAAACATATACTGCAACTATTTATGCCGATGGCGACAATGCGCATTACGAAACTAATCCGCAGAGTTATGCTATCAGGACAATAAAAGTGACAAGTAAAACAAAGCTGAAGCAGAAGCTTGCCCCGGGCGGCGGCGCTGCAATCAGCATTAAATAAGCTTATTCATAAATTTATAAACCGGCTCATTGAGCCGGTTTTTTTTACAAAGTAAGTTTTGAGGTATTAAAAATAAGCCCCGCTTCGCGGGGCCCAGGGGTGTTAGAGAACAAAATAAGGATCTCTTGATGGCTTCGTTAAATGAAGTTCCGGAGCCTTTGGATCAAGCTCAAATTCATTCCTGTATTCGTACACCATCTGCATCAGGTTTTTCTCTATATTATTTGAGATAGTAATCATAGGTGTGTCTGTTGGCCTGTTTTCAAATGGATCCTGCAGGTGAATGGCCATTTTTTCTATAAGGAAGCACGCTGCAGCAATAGTTGCCACAACCGGTATCTGCATATAGCCAAGATAATCTGTAAGCCCAAAAGGCAGCATCAAAATAAAAAGGCATAGTGTAAAGCGTATATACATACTATACGTTGTGGGGAAAATAGTGTTCTTTATACGCTCACATTTGCCCATGCCGTCACATAGGCGCGTTAGCGTATTGTCAATCTCTACTTGCTGGTAAGTAGTAAGTGCGCCTTCATCCCGTGCACGCTTAAGGTCTTTTGCATGCAGCATCAGTATTGCGTTGGGTACATGCTTATGGTTTTTCACGAAGCGAAGCTCATCATCAGTAAGTAGTGTCTTTATCAGCTTTATAGGGTCTTTGCCGCGAAGTGATTGCGCCAGGCTGTAGCACCATGCCGCCTGCCTTCTGGCAAACTTTTCTTTAAAATCATTAGCCCGCACAGAAAAATCCGGGTCTTTATAAAAGGCAATGAGCTGTCTTATCAGCGTGCGTGAGTCATTTACAATACCTCCCCAAACTATCCTGGCCTCCCACCACCTGTCATACGCCTGGTTTGATTTAAAGGCCAGCAGCAATGATATGATGGTACCGATAATGGCAGGTACCGCAATAGGAATATTTATAGATATAGCGTGGTAAAAATGATGTATCAGCTCAAAGGTAACAGTATATGTTATTACCAGCGCAAGCTCAATCCTGATCTTGCCCAGCACATATTTCAATGGTATTTTCTTTTTTAACAGCATAGTTTTAGCTTGTAAGTATTATGCATTTACGGCGTCTTCATTAATAGATAGCACCGGCAGGCCAAGCAGCTCATCTATACTGCTTTGGTTTTTTTTCCGGCTTTGTACAGCCCTCGTTTCAATCAGCAGGTCAATGTTATTCTTTTCAACAGCCGCTGTAAGGTAATTTGCAAGTTCATCCGGGCTTTGGGCTTCAGTGATATCGGCATGGCTTACAATCCTGAAGTTGAATTGTGCCCCTACGCGCTGCTGCAGTTCCTGTATGCCAAAGCTGGCCTTTTTATTCTCAAGGTATAGAGCATTTATGAGCCCGGTTTCGTTTGGCTCTGTATTTAGCTGCAATACCGGACACTTATACTTTAGTAAAATTTCAAGGCACCGTGTGTGCAGTTTTGATTTTTCAGCCCTGTAAGATGCAGGTACAATTATAAGGTTCACATTAAGAAAGTCTAGCAGGTTACGCAGCAAAGGTGCAGTAACTCCTATTTGCGTGCGTACTTCAAGGCAGCACCCGGCCACGGCAGTAACGGCTTTATGGCATTTTTCAATTACCGAAGATTGTACATTTGTAAGATTGTTATGCGATTTTCGGATAAATTCTGCTGCGGCAAAGCTGTCGGGCATTGGTACAGGCTGCAGTATGATAATCCTACACGGGCCGGTTACCTGTACAAGTGCGTTATTTACAGCGTGTAGTGTATCTTCCTGAAGCGTAGTGGGGATGAGAATATTTTTCATATGTATAACTCTATTGAAAGTTTATACATACAAAGCAACAATCGCCAGATTAGAGCAGGCTTAAATTAAAATTAGAAAATCCTAAGATTTTACATTAGAATTTTTAATGTTCGGTTTCCTGAAAACAATAGTTGCTACAGTCCCCCTGCCCGGCTCACTTTGTATTACCAATTCGCCGTTATGCATCCGGATAATCTTCATAGCCAATGGCAGCCCAAGGCCATAGCCCGTATAGCGCGAAGCCTCTTTACCCCTGAAAAAGGGCTCATACAAGTGCGGTACATCTTCGGGTGGTATGCCCATGCCAATATCAGTTACTACAATTTTTATCTGGTTTTGGTCGGCAGTAAGTTCTGCAAAAACTTCTTCGTTATTGCTGTACTTTACACCATTGGTTATTATGTTGCCAATGGCAAGTTCCAGCAAGGGTTTATTGCATGGCAGCAATAATAATGACTCATCCTGCGGAAGCTTTAACTTCAGGCTCACCCTGTTATCAGGATACAAACGATCAAGGGATTGTTTTACTTCAGTAAGCAGCTCGTCAATGCGCACCACATCCTGTACCTGCTTTTTACCATCATAGCCTGTCAGTGTCAGCTTTAAAAGGCTTTCAGTAAGGCTGGCAAGGCGTGCAGCCTGCCTGTTTATGTTTTCCAGCGCCAATTTATATTCATCGGGTTTACGGTCTTTTATTAGCGCTATTTCCGCCTCTGCCATTATGGTAGTCACAGGCGTTTTCAGCTCATGCGATGCATTATTGATAAAGTTGGCCTGCAGCTCAAATGAAGTCTCAAGCCTGTCCAGCATGTCATTAAAAGTTCGGGTAAGGTCAGCCAGTTCATCCGAATCATTTTTACTTGTTTTCTGGAGGCGGTTGTGCAGGTTATTAGCGCTTATACGTTTTACTTCAGCGGTAATCCTGGCTACCGGGGCAGTCATTCTTCTTGCAAGGAACCGGCCAAAAATATAAGCGATTATTATGAACCCGAGCCCGCCAACAATAAATATGCGCACCATATATATCGTGGTGGTATTACCGCGCCTGTCTATTGCAGAAACAATCGCGATGTACTTTTGATTGCCTTCACCAAAAGTCTGGCCGTAGTAGTACCGGTGGCCGTCACGCTCCCATGCTTTGCCTGTTGCAAGAACTTCTTTGTAAAAATCCGGTGCAAGAGTAAGATCCGTGTTGTATTCAAAAGAATTTACCCCGTTTATTTTAAGTACGTAGTCTTTTTCATCAATTAATTCAGGTAGTGCATTGGCTTTAAGATCGCTAACATATTTTGATTTAAGCGGATCATCCTGAAAGTGCATTGATGCCACAACGTTTGCCCTGTCTTCAAGTCTTTTCAGGAAATAGTAGCGGTTATTCTGCTGAAAGAGATAAAAAACCACAACACATAGAAGAAGTGTGCTTACACACGAAAGCACAATGTAGGTAATGGTTATTTTCTTTTGTATCTGCATAGGTTAGGGGCGGATGGTGTAACCGAGGCCTTTTATGGTATGTATGAGTTTTGTATCATAAGGCTTATCAATCTTTTTTCTGAGATAGTTTATATATACGTCAACCACATTGGTATTCATGTCAAAATTTATGTTCCATACGTTATCAAGGATTTTTTCCCGTGAGAGTATTGTGCCCTGATTTTTTGCGAGGTAGTACAGTAACCTGAATTCTTTTGCTGTCAATGGTATATCCTTGCCGCTTCGTGTTACGGTTTTGGCTTTTTTGTCGATTATCATGTCTTCCACTTCAAGTACTTCAGCCGGTTTATGCTCAATTGCAGCGCGGCGGGCCAGCGCATTTATACGAGCCTCAAGCTCACTGAATTTAAACGGCTTACTCATATAGTCATCTGCCCCTGCATTCAGGCCTGAAACGATATTGGCGCTGCTGTCAAGGGCCGTAAGCATAAGTATCGGTACAAAGTTTCCGGCAGCCCTGAGCCTTCGGCATATTTCAATGCCATTGATGTCGGGGAGCATTACATCCAGCACAATTACATCAAACACGTTTTCAGCAATCATCTGCAAAGCTGTAGCGCCATCAAGCGCGGCGCTTACATCATAATTCTTTTCGGAAAGCCCTTTCCTGATAATTGACAGCAGGTTTGGCTCATCTTCAACAATCAGCAGCTTCATAAGTTTAAAAACGGGTTAACTGCAAAAATAAGGATATGCCTGTTAATAATATCTAAATTACCGGTATAAGGTAATGTTTTAATACTTTATGAATATAGATTTATTAAAGTTATAGAATATTCAATTTTTTACGATATGGTAGTATCACTATTGCCTAACCCATAAATAAATATAATAATATGTGTGCAATATAATGATTCTCATATATTTACATGAATATTTATACAAATCCTATGAAAAGAATTTTACTATTTTACAGTTTATTGGTAGCTGCTGTATCATCAGCCCAAGTTACTATCGGTTCAGGCACCGCAGTTGACAGTAATGCCGGATTGTCAACACCTATTTCTATTTTTTATTCAACTTCTCTGGCGCAATTTATTTATTTTCCGTCAGAAATCGGATCTCCGGGAACAATTACATCTGTCGAATTTAAGCTAAATCAGACCGGAACCCTTACCAATTCAAACGGTATGCTTGACGTTTGGATAGGCCATACCAATGTATCAGCCTATAATCCTGTGGTAAGCACAACAGGTGCAGACTGGATAGATATATCAACCCACACGCAGGTAATGGCGAACGGGTCTTTTACAGTTTCAGGAACAACATTAACCTGTACCTTCAGTACGCCATTTGAATATAACGGTACTGATAACCTTGTAATTACCGTTGATGCCAACCAACCGGGAAATAACGGAAACGTGACTAAATTTTTACAGACTGCTCCTACAACCGATTTTACATCACTTATGATTCGTACCGATGTTGCCGCAGATAATGCAGATCCATTTAATCCGCCGCTTAATTTCACCGGTACAAATACCGCTACTTCAGTTCAGGCGAAGAAAACAAGGCCCCAAATAGTGTTGAACGGCACTTTTTTAAGCACAGGAGACTTTAATGTAAACACTATAGCGCTTTATCCTAACCCTTCTATAAATGATATTGTAGTACAATCTGCCTCAAAAGTTATATCGGCACAGATATACAGTATTACAGGCCGGCTCGTAAAATCGACAGATGTTGATAATGACAGTATTAGCACTGAAGGGCTGGCGCCGGGTATATATATCGCAACCCTGAAACTGGAAAACGGCAGTATCGCCAATAAAAAGTTTACCAAAAAATAATAAAAAAGCCCTGACGAATGTCAGGGCTTAATATTGTGTACTCAAGGTGGGACTTGAACCCACACGGGCATTGCTGCCCACTGGATTTTAAGTCCAGCGTGTCTACCGATTCCACCACTCGAGCTTAAAAGGTTTTGAGCGAAAAACGGGATTCGAACCCGCGACCTCCACCTTGGCAAGGTGGCGCTCTACCAACTGAGCTATTTTCGCATTATGTCAATTACCGCTTTTTGTTTCAGTATTGCGGATGCAAATGTAGCACATAAAATCAATTATACAAGGCTTTTTTAAAAATTTTTCAGGATAAAAATTTAATCTTCTGATAACGTTTGTCTTACTACATAAATTTTTTAGTCTGATCGCCCTGTTTGAAATTTGGTGCTTGTAATTTATGATTTTGGAATTTTACTTCGTTAGCATTCTCTTTATCTCATTTAGTTTCATCAGAGCCTCAACAGGTGTAAGTGTGTTGATATCGATATTCATGATCTCATCTTTTATCTCTTCAAGCAAAGGGTCGTCAAGATTAAAGAAACTCAGCTGCATTTCTTCCTTGGCCGATGCTTTTACATTAGATAATGCTTCGCCGCTATGGTCTTTCTCAAGCTTCTTGAGCAGCTTTTGCGCCTTTTGTATCACTGTTTGCGGCATACCGGCCATCTTTGCTACATGGATACCGAAACTGTGCGCACTGCCTCCTTTTACAAGTTTACGGATGAAGAGCACAGTATCTTTTAATTCTTTAACAGATACATTATAATTCTGTATCCGTTCAAAAATCTCCTGCATCTCGTTCAGTTCATGGTAGTGCGTGGCAAACAAAGTTTTTGGCTGTGCCGGATGCTCATGCAGAAACTCGGCAATTGCCCATGCGATGGATATACCGTCATAGGTACTGGTGCCGCGGCCTATCTCATCAAGTAATATAAGGCTGCGGTCGCTTAGGTTATTAAGAATGGAAGCCGTCTCGTTCATCTCGACCATAAAGGTTGATTCGCCCATCGAGATATTATCTGATGCTCCAACCCTTGTAAAAATCTTGTCCACAATACCCATACGCACACTTTCGGCCGGCACAAAGCTGCCCATCTGCGCAAGTAATACTATCAACGCGGTTTGTCTGAGTATAGCCGACTTACCCGACATGTTGGGGCCGGTGATCATGATTATTTGCTGCGCTTCACGGTCAAGATAAACATCATTGGTAATGTAAGCCGTACCCACAGGCAGCTGCTTTTCAATAACAGGGTGGCGGCCTTCTTTTATATCGAGTTCATAGCTGTCGTCTATCTCAGGCCGTATATATTTATTTTCAAGCGCCAGCTGCGCAAATGATGCAAGGCAATCTACCTGCGCAATCAGCCCGGCATTTAGCTGTACGGGCTTTATATACGTAGCTATCCAGTTTACGAGCTGCTCAAAAAGCTGCGACTCTATCTGGTGTATTTTTTCTTCTGCGCCAAGAATTTTGGTTTCATATTCCTTCAGCTCTTCGGTTATGTAACGCTCGGCATTTACAAGTGTTTGTTTCCGAATCCATTCTGCCGGAACCTTGTCTTTGTGCGTATTACGAACTTCTATATAATACCCGAATACGTTATTGAAGGAAATCTTAAGTGATGTTATTCCTGTAAGTTCCGACTCCCGTTTTTCTATCGCTTCTAAAAATTCCTTACCCGAATAGGCTATTGCCCGAAGTTCGTCAAGCTCAGCATGAACTCCCTGCGCTATAGCATTGCCTTTAGCAATGGCAACAGGAGCATCAGGGTTGAGCGTAGCCTTTATCTTTTCACGCAGCAGGTCGCAACTGTGCAGGCTGTCACCAATGGCTCTCAGCGCTTCATTATCACTTGAGAGGGCTATGTTCTTTACAGGGATGATGGCATCGAGTGAATCGTTAAGATAAATAACTTCGCGCGGTGATACCTTGCCTGTAGCTATTTTTGAAATTAGGCGTTCCAGGTCACTTATCTGTTTTATCTGCTGCTGGAATTTTTGCAACACGTCGGTATTTATCGTCAGGTATTCCACAACCTCATGGCGTGCACGTACTTTGTTGGCATCTTTTAGCGGTAGTGCCAGCCAGCGTTTCAGCAATCGGCTGCCCATAGGTGAAAGCGTACGGTCTATTACATCAAGCAGCGTTACCGCATTCGGGTTGGTGCTATGATATAGCTCCAGGTTTCGTATGGTAAAGCGGTCCATCCACACGTAGGCATCTTCGGCAATACGCTGTATGGCTGTAATATGCTGCACGCGTTTATGTTGCGTTTCGCTCAGATAGTACAGTACTGCCCCCGATGCGATGATGCCCTCCTGGAGTTCTTCAACGCCAAAGCCTTTAAGTGAATTCGTTCCGAAATGTGAAGTAAGGCTTTCAAAAGCGTAATCTTCTTTATATACCCAGTCTTCCAGGTAGAACACATGGTAGTCATCTCCAAACGTATCACGGAAAGCCGTTTTATCATTTTTCTGGACCAACACTTCGCTCGGCGAGAAATTTTGCAACAGCTTATCTATATATTCCTCATTGCCTTGCGCTGTAAGGAACTCGCCAGTAGAGACATCCAAAAAAGATATCCCGAGTGTCTTTTTTCCGAAATAAACTGACGCCAGGAAGTTATTCGATTTTGAATGCAATACTTCATCATTCATAGAAACTCCCGGGGTTACCAATTCTGTCACCCCGCGTTTCACAATGGTCTTGGTCATCTTAGGGTCTTCCAACTGATCGCAAATTGCAACGCGAAGCCCGGCCTTTACAAGCTTTGGCAGATATGTGTTAAGCGAGTGGTGCGGAAAACCCGCAAGCGCTGTTTCGGTTTCGCTTCCGTTACCCCTTTTGGTGAGAACTATCCCGAGGATACCCGCAGCACGTACGGCATCTTCACCAAAGGTTTCGTAAAAGTCACCTACACGGAAAAGCAGGCAGGCATCCGGGTACTTCGCTTTTATGGCGTTGTACTGCTTCATCAACGGGGTTTCTTTTGCTGCTTTTTCTTTGGTTGCCAACGGATAATTCTTTAAAAATACTAAGGCATGCAATTTACAGAAATTACCAAAGAGTAGGGCGGGGTGCTGATATATTGTGGATAACTTCCCTGCCGGAATATTTGCTATTTTTGTGCCGTAAATTTGAAGTGATGAGGAAACTTGCCAATAGTGAACTGGACCGTAAAAGCGTTGAGGATTTTAAAGAATCTGAAAAAACGCCACTTATCCTTATTTTGGATGACATACGAAGCCTGCACAACATTGGGTCGGTTTTCCGAACGGCAGATGCTTTCCTTGTTGAGAAAATTTACCTCTGCGGTATCACCGCAACTCCTCCCAATAAAGAAATACACAAAACTGCATTGGGCGCTACAGATACCGTTGCATGGGAATATATGAAGGATGCTGCTGAAGTGATAGCGAAATTAAAAGCTGTAGGCACGGAAGTATATGCCGTTGAACAGGTTGAAAACTCAGTAATGCTGAATGACTTTACGCCGCCGGAAGATAAAAAGCTGGCTTTGGTGTTTGGCAACGAAGTAAAGGGCGTGCAGCAGAAGGCTATAGATTTATGTGACGGAACCATCGAAATCCCGCAATTGGGAACTAAACATTCCCTCAACATTTCTGTAAGCGCAGGTATTGTGGTGTGGGATATTTTCACAAAAAACTATACAACAAAGCCGCTGTAACCTTATTTCATTACATTAGCGGAATGAATATTTTTGCGTTACGGAAAAGCGCAGTGCTTTTCTTTCTTTTTTTACATCTGTCGTCTTTTCGCAAAACGTTGCACCGGTGCTCACGGCAACAGGTAGCCAGGTATACTGCGCGGGTACACCTGTGCCAATTGTAACTTCGTTTAACATAACAGACCCTGATGACCCGGGGCTGAACGCTGTTTATATACAGATTTCGTCAGGTTATATTGCAGGGCAGGACAGGCTGAACCTCAACGGTACGCACCCCAATGTTACAGCAACATGGGATAATATTGCCGGCAAGCTTACTCTTAAAGGCCCAGGCAGCCAGATAGTGCCATATGCCCAGCTTATAGCAGCCGTGAAAGATGTTTTGTATACCAACCTTTCGGCAACACCAACACCAGGCACCCGTACATTTTCAATTACCATAGGGCAGGCCAATTACCTTGCTTCTACAGGTCATTATTACCAGTTTGTGCAAGCAGTCAATATCACTTGGCCGCAGGCAAGAGCGGCGGCGGCAGCAAGTACTTATTATGGTTTGCAGGGTTACATGGCAACGCTTTTAAGTGCTGAAGAAGCCCAGCTTTGCGGGGAGCAGGCTACCGGTACAGGGTGGATAGGCGGTACAGATGAAGAAACGGAAGGCGTTTGGAAGTGGGTAACCGGCCCCGAAGCTGGGACTGTTTTCTGGAATGGACTGGCCAACGGTTTTACGCCCAACTTTGCATTTTGGAACACTCAGGAACCCAATAATGCAGGGAACGAAGATTACGCTCATATAACCGCACCGGGTGTGGGTATACCGGGCTCATGGAATGACCTTCCGGCAGCAGGCAGCGGCCCACCTTATGTTCCGCAGGGTTATATAGTGGAATATGGAGGTATGCCGGGTGACCCGGTGCTGAATATATCGGCAACTACCACCGTAACTGTACCTGCAATAACATCATCACAAGGGGCTACCATATGTGGTAGCGGAACCGCTATTATCAGCGCCACATCAAGCGGCAATATGGTGTATTGGTATGTCAACCCAACAGGCGGCAGCCCTATAGATGTCGGGTCGGCCTTTACAACGCCCAGCCTTACTGCCACTACAACCTACTATGCATCACCGTATGATGCATCATGCGCCACAGGCAGCCGAACGGCTGTTACTGTGACGGTAAACCAACGGCCAACTATAACCGCCGGAGCAAACCAAGTGATTTGCGGGGCAGGTACAGCACAGTTGCAGGCAACAGCATCGGCAGGAAATGTAACATGGTATGATGCCCCAACAGGGGGTAACCAGGTAGGCACAGGCACTGCTATAACATCACCCAGCATAACTTCTACCACAACTTTCTATGCCGAAGCAGTGAACAATAACTGCGTGTCGGCAACAAGGGCGGCAGTAACTGTAACCGTTAACAGTACACCAGCGGCAGACCCGGAAACGATTTATATTTGTCAGGGAGATAGTGTTACGCTTGATGCGGGCGTTGCGGGACTTACTTACGTATGGTCACTAAACAACCAGGCTACGCAAACAATTACTGTTTCAACAGGAGGAACTTATAGCGTAGTACTAACTAACGCGCAAAACTGTTCAGCCACTAAAACATTTACAGTAATTGAAAGGCTGGCGCCCGTAATCTCTTCGATTAATGTGGATGGCACTACCGTAGCAATAAACATTGCCAATACTAATGTTGAGGATTACCGCTTCTCGCTTGACGGGGTGAACTTTCAAACGTCAAATATTTTTACTGACGTACCGGCAGGGCAGGGAACAGTAACTGTAAAAGAACGTCATGATTGCGGTACTGTAACAGGCAATTTCATAGTGTTTGTAGTGCCGGGATTCTTTACGCCAAACAATGATAATGTGAATGACCTTTTTACAATACAAGGTATGACACTGTACCCGAAGGTTAAGGTTAGTATATTTGACCGTTACGGCAAATTGCTAATACAGCTTACCAGAAGCAGGCCATACTGGGATGGCACTTTTGAAAACAGGAATCTCCCCGCCTCAGATTACTGGTATGTTATAAAGCTTGACGATAGTTTACCTGAAATAAAGGGGCATTTCTCACTCATTCGTTAACGAGAATATCTAGTAATTATTAAAGCGATGTATCTCGTCAAGTATCCAGACGTAGTCTTCCTGGTTTTCAACAAAATCCCGTTCAGATACATCTAATACCAAAACATCCAGGCCGGGCTGTGACTTGATATAATCCAGATAACCACGATTTATCTTTTCAAGGTATTCCGGCTGTATGTCCTGCTCGTATTCACGGCCACGCTGTTTTATGTGTTGCAGCAATGTTTCGGTATTCTGGTATAAGTATACGTATATATCCGGCTTAGGCATTTCCTTGTAGATGATGTCAAACAGCTTGCGGTACAGGCGATACTCATCTTCACTAAGTGTGACTTTAGAAAATATAAGCGATTTAAAAATGTGGTAATCGGCTACTACAAAGTCCCTGAAAAGATCAAACTGAGACAGGTCATCGCTAAGCTGTTGGTAACGGTCAGCCAGAAAAGACATCTCCAGCGAGAACGCATACCGTGGCTGGTCGGCATAAAACTTTGGCAGGAAGGGGTTATCAGCAAAACGCTCCAATACCAGCTTTGCGTTAAAATCTTCGCTTAACTTACCAGCCAGTGTTGTTTTTCCGGCACCAATATTCCCTTCAATGGCAACATAATTGAATTTATTTAGCCGGTACTTATCAAGCTGTACATCAAGTTTTGAAACAAACTTGCAAATGCCCTCATCCCTGCTTTGCGCTAAGAGTGTCCTTACGTCTTTTTTCAACACAGGGTGTTGCCATTCAGGCCCAATCTCGGCCAGCGGCACCAGTACAAAATTACGATCCTGCATTCGCGGGTGTGGCACTGTGAGGCCTTCTTCGCGTATCACTTCATTATTAAACGAAATGATGTCGATGTCTATCGTCCTTGCCGTATAGCCTCCACTGCCGTTACGCACCCGCCCCGCCTTTGACTCTGCTGACAGCAAATCTTCAAGAAGCTTATGTGCGGTTTTAAATGTATGAATGGTAATGGCACAATTGTAAAACTCATCGCTCTCAAAGCCCCAGGCAGGAGAACTGTAAATCCCTGAAACTTTTACCACAGTAGCCACATGATTGTGTATATAATCTACACAATCAGCCAGTTGCTGCTGCCTGTTGCCCCTATTGCTGCCAAGTGATAAGTGTGCGGTGCTCTGAAATTTCATCAGGTGCAAAATAAAGAAACATTTCGCAAATGGCGCAGAATAATGTGCCTGGGTATTGGCCAGCACATAATCTTATTCTTCTTTTTTCTCCTTTTTCTTAAAAAGATCCCGTACAGACTTATTTACAGTATTCTTCAGGGCTTCTTCAGCTTGTTTTTTAGCCTCCTGATTTGTTTTCGGAATAGCGGTTTTAGTAGTGTCGGTGGTTTGTGACTGATTGTTACTGCCGCTTTTATTTCCTTTGATGAGGTTCTCCAGGGCTGATGCGCCTTGTTTTACATATTTATCTTTTTGCTGTTTTACCAGTTGGGTGGTAAGGTTGGTAACAGTTTGTGAAACATCAGTACTGATTTTCGGATTTTTGAACGTACCGGTCAGGATTGCATTTACAGGAACAGATATCTTACTTGCCTCACCCGGGGATAAACTATTTAAGAGTTTGTTAACATCTGAACCGAGATACTTAGCAGGCACATCAAAGTTGATATTATAATTCATAGACTGGTCGAAGCCGTGCTGCCCGCCAACTTTAATTGCTATATCCTGATATTTTAAATTGAATGGTGCAATATTCACTTTACCATCTTTAAAAGTCAGGGCAGCTTTCAGGTCATTAAGATTGAGTTTGCTCAGGTCGATGAATTTCAGGTGTGAGTCAAGTGAATTTAAGAGTTTAGAATTTTTCTCGTTAACGGTTGTAGACAGCAGCTGCCCCAATAAATTACCCGTAAGCGAATTCAGGTCAGGTGTCATTTCTTTTGCGTCGAGGTTACCCGCAACGTTGATAGTTGATGTGAGTTTGCCGTTAATTACATCAGCAATAGGGGCTATAGACTTAAGCATGTCGAGCTGCGTGAACGACTGGTTGATGTCAACTTTATTCAGTGATAGGTCCATACTGAATGTAGGAGTTTTACCTTTCGTTGAAACATTACCGCTTGCTGAAATAAGCCCGCCAAAAATTGATGTCTTCAGGTTCTCCAGCTTCACGGCTTCGTCCCTGATGATCATCCTGCCCGAAACATCCTTCAGGTTCAGGTTGTCATAAACCACAGTATTGGCTTTTGCAGTGATAGTACAGTCAAGAAACGCCGGTATTTTCACAGCGTCAGATTTTTTTACTGTTGTGGTTTTCTTTTCGCCGTCACCGGTTTTAGTTGTGGTTTTGGCTGTTTCAGGCGCCATAAAGTCCGCTACGATAAGCTGGTTGGCATTCATGTTGAAGTTGCCCTTCAGCACCTGGTCTTTAAAGATAAAGCCATAAAAATTATCAAGCGTGCCCGTTAAAGCAATGTCGCTCGAGCCGGTTTTGGCATTAAATTGCTCAAGCGTTACACGGCTCGGGTTAAAACGTACCGAAGCGTTATTGATAACAACCGGCTTCGCCATGCCTTCGCCAGAATACGTAAACCCTGATAGGCTCATGCTGCCGCGGTTGTCGATTTTCTCATACTGCTCTTTTTCAACAGCCTGCATGTCAAATTTCGTTTCTACATCGGCCTTTAGCATGCCTGATAGCGGCACATCAAGCTTCACCGGATACGCTTTCGCAAAATTATTCAGGTTGATGGTGCCTTTAAGTTTAGCATCAACCAGCGGATTCTCTACCACATTTTTAATATTGGCGCTGGCATCAAAAACATCCTGGTCTATCCGGAATGAAAGCTTGTCTAAATTCACATACGTGTCATTCATCACACCGCTTTCATTGATGATTTTAGTATCAATGACGATGTTGTTAATTGACTTGGGTAGATCCGGATATTTAAATGACGCGTTATTGGAAGCTATGGCGATATTAAACTTCGGCACAGTAGTTTCAGTCATCATGCCGTTCACTTTGCCGTTGATGGTAAAATCACCCTCTGTCTTCACATTGGCAATACTGCCCGAGTAGGCTTCAGGGATTAGGCCCAGAAAGTTCTTGAATGATGAGGTAGGGGTTTTAAATGTGAGGTCAAACTGCTGGCCTGCTTCCAGAAGCCCAAGGCTCCCGTTGAATTCTAAAGGCAACTGGTTAATCATTGCCTTATTGTCTTTGAAAGTATAGATGCCTTTGTCAAGGTCAAGGCCAAGCACAGCATCCAGCTTCAGCACTACGTTGCGCATATAGTTGGTCTTGTCCATATCCATGGTCAGCTTTGCTGTGGTATGGGTATCAAGATCAAGCTTGCTTGCAGCGAAATTACCTTTGCCCTCATGATTAAGGCTGTCAATAACCACTTTCATTTTGCTGCGCTCGTCATAATACTTAAAGCGGAGGTTTTCTACAGCATAATTCTGTACATTCAGTGCAAACGGCTTACTCTCGCCGCTGCCCGGCTCTTCTGGCTGGTCTTTCAGTGCAATATCAAAATTGCCCAGGCCATCTTTATTGAAAAGGATGTTTACAACACCGTTTTTGGTAGTAAATGATTCAAGGTTCATCGGTTCGCTCTCCCCCTTAAATAGTTCCTTAACCGACATCTTAAGGTTCATCTCGCCCATGTACACCAACGTGTCTCCGGCAAACGGCGCTTTGTTTATGATGCTTAGCTTATCAATGGTAACATTCGCCTGCGGAAAGCTCTTAAACAAACTGAGGCTGACGTCTTCAAATGCCACAGTGGCATCAACCTGCTCGTTGATAGCCTTGGCAATCATGCTTTTAATCTTGTCTTTGAATAGGAAAGGCGTTACAGCCAGGAGTATAATCAGGACCAGCAGGGTGATGCCGGTCCATTTCAAAATCTTCTTAACCATGGTATGCTTTTTTGCTAAGATACGGCTTTATAGCCGTATTACATAAATAACGGCTGTTACTTAATGTTTATTTCATAAGGCAGTATAAGCTGTGCGCCCCGGCGTTGTGTAGTACGGCGTATGCGTTCAATCACCCGATAGTTCTCTGCGCCAACTTCTTCTTTAATAAACTCCTCCTTAGTTTTTGCAAAAGGCAGCCCGCTTAGGTTAGAAAAATATTTGCTGAGATCACGCTCAAACTGTGGGTATGCTTTGGTAGAATATTTTGTTGTCTTACCAAGTTTGGCAGCGTGTTTTATAGCAGCATCAAGCCCGCCTATTTCGTCTACCAAACCTATTTTAAGCGCGTCTGATCCTGCCCAAACACGACCCTGGCCTATGGCGTCAACCTGCTCAAAAGTCATCTTGCGGCCCGCCATAACCCGGCTCACAAAGGTTTTGTAAATGTTCTCAACACTTTCCTGAACATAGGCACGGGTATTATCTTTAAGAGGCGAGAATACGCTGTAACCTGAGGCATTGGCATGTGTGCTTACCTCTTCTGTGTGTATGCCTACTTTGTTGCTTAATTGCGTAAGGTTCGGCAATACGCCAAATACGCCAATAGAGCCTGTGATGGTGCTGGCCTCGGCAAATATCCTGTCGGCGTTGCATGATATATAGTATCCGCCTGAAGCTGCCAGGTTACCCATTGATACCACAACCGGCTTTTTCTTTTTAGTAAGCTCTATCTCTCTCCAGATGAGTTCGCTTGTCATTGCGCTTCCGCCCGGTGAATCCACACGCAGTACAATGGCTTTCACATTTTTGTCTTCACGTGCTTTTTTAAGCGATTCACGCATGGCGCCCTCACCAATAACGTTGATGTCGCCTTCGCCGCCGGTAATCTCACCCTGAGCATATATTACAGCAATACGGTCACCAAGACTGCTCTTTGCCGCGGCTACTGAACCAGACTTTACATAATCAAGTATTTCAATTGTATTATAGTCCTCGTCTTTCTTTACTTTCAGTGCTTTGCGTATGCCATTGCGGTATTCATCTTCATAGCCAAGCTTATCTACAAGTTTAACCGATTTTGCCATATCAGCTGTGCGGGCCGATAGGTTGGTGGCAATGTTATTAACCTGGTCTAGCGGTATGTTACGGCTTTTTGAGATGTCTGTAGAAACCGATGTCCAAATGGAATTGAGCAGCGTTGTAAGCTGCTCCCTGTTTTCAGGGCTCATTTCGTTGCTCAGGAAAGGCTCAACGGCACTTTTGTACTTGCCGTGGCGTATCACTTCCATTTTAATGCCTGATTTTTCCTGGAAGTCTTTAAAGAACATCACTTCGCTTGAAAGGCCTTTAAAATCGACTTCACCAATAGGGTTCAGGTAAAGCGTATCGGCAACCGAGTTGAGGTAGTAATCTGCCTGTGAGTAAGAGTCGGAATAGGCTACAACAAACTTGCCTGATTTCTTAAATTCTTCAAGCTTGTCACGAAGCGCTTTCATTTGGGCCATGCCAAGAGCAGCGGTGCTGTTAGTGATAGATATGCCTTTTATCTTACTGTCGGTTTTGGCAGCATCTATAGCATCTAATATATCGATTAAGCCGTCTTTCGGCTCATCGTCAAGAAAACTGAATTCAGGATAAGAAAATTTACCGCCGTAATCATTGGTTACTTCGGCAATGTTCAGCTCAATCACAGAATTATCTTTTACGGCAACAACATCTTCACTTCCGCTGCTGCCCACGGCAACACCTATCAGCACGATGAAAATGAAGAACAGGAAACAAAACAGGAACAGCCCTACTATTGTTGAAAGTACATTCTTTAAAAACTGCATATAACTAACTATTTATTTTTAACAGATAAGTGCCAAAAATACAATTATTGTTACAGTTACGGCTAAACTATTGTAAGATTTGATATTAGTTTTCACCAAAGGAAGTCAGCTTCAGGAATTCTGTAAAATAGCTGTGGCTTATACGCTTATCCTTACGCCAAAACCTTCAAATGACCTCACATTGAATACGGTGCCGTCTTCAAAAATCAGATATTGGCCCTTGATGCCAGTGAGCTTTCCATTATAAACCGGAGTAGTTACAATATTAAGGCTTGTAATTTTTTTAGGATATTCCAGCACGGGATAGTTAAGGTTGTATAGCTTTTCCTCAGTTTGCTCATAAAATGCAGCAACTTCTTCCGGTATAAGCGGCTGCACGAATTTCCGGCGCTCGAAAAGGTCAATAGGCGACACCTCATTCAGCAGCATTTTTTTCCAGTTTATCTTGTCGGAAAAGTGGTTTTTCAGCGCAACCTCCGTAACGCCTGCAAGGTAGCGGTTAGGTACTTCAACCAGAGGTATCGCCTGGCTGGCGCCCTGGTCTATCCATCTTGTCGGCACTTGTGTTTTACGGGTTACGCCAACTTTCATGTCGCTTGCCGAAGCCAGGTACACAATATGTGGCTGCAGCTGTGCTTTCTTTTCATATTCCAGGTCACGGTCGGCAATATCAAGGTGTGCCTTGCTAAGCTCTGGGCGCATAATCCAGTCACCCGCTGCCGGTATAACATAGAAACAGTCATAGCAATAGCCCTGTCGGTAAATTTTCTTTTTTTTGCTGCAATGCAGGCACTGGTATCCCATAAATGCAATTTCCATCTCTTTGCCCAGTAATTGGTTAACGTTGATGAAACTGCTTTCAAAAACAATGTAGTACTGTATGGGAGTTCCCAATTCTGTCTGCATTTTTGTTAAAACCCCCTCGTATTGCATGGAAAAATTACTATTTTTATAGGCGTAAAGATAATAAATATGGCGTTGGCAATCATCAATTCGATAGCTTCATGGATTCTCAAAAAACGTATCCACCAGATAGAATTGTTTTTGAAATATCCTCATGAGGTGCAGGAAGAATTGCTGCTGAGCCTGTTGCGCACTGCTGAAAATACAGTACAGGGGCGCAAGTACGATTATCCTTCAATTCGCAGTTATGTTTCATTTGCAGAGCGGGTGCCGGTTTCAACTTACGAAGATCTCGAGCCTATGATTGAACAGACCCGCAAGGGTGAGCAAAATGTTTTCTGGCCTACGCAGATTAAATGGTTTGCCAAATCAAGCGGTACTACCAATGCCAAAAGCAAGTTTATACCCGTAAGTTACGAAGCGCTTGAAGATTGCCACTATAAAGCAGGTAAAGACCTTTTGTGCCTGTACCTTAACAATAATGAAGACAGCCAGCTTTTTACGGGTAAGAGCCTGAGGCTTGGTGGAAGCAAGCAGCTGTATGAAGACAATAATACCTTCTTCGGAGACCTTTCGGCAATACTGATTGACAATATGCCTATTTGGGCTGAATTCAGCAGTACGCCGAGCAATAAGGTGTCATTAATGAGTGAGTGGGAAGCTAAGATACCTGCTATCATTAAGGAGACAATGACCGAGAATGTTACCAGTTTTGCAGGTGTACCTTCATGGATGCTGGTGCTGCTGAACAAAATACTGGAAGAAACAGGCAAGTGTGACCTTACCGAAATATGGCCAAATGTTGAGGTGTATTTTCATGGGGGCGTAAGTTTTGAGCCTTATAGGCAGCAATACAAAAAGATATTGCCCAAAGCTGACTTTAAGTACTATGAAATTTACAACGCATCGGAAGGTTTCTTTGCTATACAGGATATCAATGGCAGCGATGAACTGTTGCTGATGCTGGATTACGGCATTTTCTACGAGTTTATCCCTATGGATACATTTGGTACACCAGACCAAAAAGTTATACGCCTTGCCGATGTGGAACTAAATAAAAATTACGCTATTGTTATTACTACCAATGCAGGTCTGTGGCGCTACATGATTGGTGATACGGTAAGGTTTACATCCATCAATCCATACCGCATTAAAATTACGGGAAGGACCAAGCACCATATAAATGTTTTTGGTGAAGAGTTGATGGTGGAAAATACCGATAAAGCTTTGGCAAAGGCATGTGCCATCCATAATTGCGAAATTAAAGATTATACTGTGGCTCCTGTTTTTATGGAAGGGCGTGAAAAGGGAGCACACGAGTGGATTGTTGAGTTTGTAACACCTCCCGCCAGCGCGGAAGCATTCAGGCAGTCGCTTGACGAGGCATTGCAGGAAGTAAATTCTGATTATGAAGCCAAACGCTACAACAACATGACGTTGAATCCGCTGGTATTGAATGTTGCGCGGCCCGGCCTTTTTTATGACTGGCTCAAGGCTGAAGATAAACTTGGTGGCCAGCACAAAATACCTCGCCTCAGCAATGAACGCAACTATCTTGAACAACTCAAGAAAATGCAGGCAAACAGCTTATCAGCCGACCTGGCATAAACTTTAACAGCAACATTTTCAATAAAATAGCATTTGGCATTACCTTTGCATAAATAATGGAAACAACTGATTGATGAAGAGGAAATACTTTTTTGCTTTCGGCGCCGCTGTGTTATTATTAGCATCATGCGGGCCTAAAAGGTACGGCTGCAACAAAAGGCGCTGTATTGTAACCACACCAACCGAGCAGGCTGCACCGCAATACTCTGCTACCAGAAACGCATAATTAGTCATATCCGGCTAATATTGAAAGTCCAGACATCTAATGCCTGGACTTTTTTTATGTCTCAATCTAAATGTTATCGCAAAATCATCTCCTGCTGGAAAAAAACCTATTTTTGTTTTCCGAACTAAACACCAAAACAAATGAAAGCATATGTATTCCCAGGGCAGGGCGCCCAGTTTACAGGAATGGGCAAAGATCTTTATGATTCATCTGCCACAGCAAAAGAACTTTTTGAAAAAGCTAACGATATATTAGGGTTCCGCATTACAGATATAATGTTTGACGGTACAGCCGACCAGCTAAAGGAAACAAAAGTTACACAACCTGCAGTATTCCTGCATTCGGTTATCCTGGCTCTTACTATGGGCGACAGCTTTAAACCTGATATGGTAGCAGGGCATTCACTGGGCGAATTTTCTGCACTTGTTGCCGCGGGTGCACTAAGCTTTGAAGATGGTCTTAAGCTGGTAAGCCAGCGTGCGCTTGCAATGCAAAAGGCTTGCGAAATAACACCGTCTACTATGGCTGCAGTACTGGGCCTTGAAGATAAGGTTGTTGAAGATGTGTGTGAAGGCGTTGAAGGCATTGTTGTTGCCGCAAACTATAACTGCCCCGGCCAGTTGGTAATTTCAGGCGAGACAACAGCTGTTGAGCTGGCCTGCGAAGCGTTGAAAGCGGCAGGAGCAAAAAGAGCGCTTATACTTCCGGTAGGCGGGGCATTCCACTCACCCATGATGGAGCCTGCCCGTGAAGAGCTTGCTGCAGCCATTGAGCAAACTACTTTTAAAAACCCTGTTTGCCCGGTGTACCAGAATGTGCTGGCAACAGCTGTAAGCGATGCAGATGAAATTAAGAAGAATCTTATCATACAGCTTACAGCGCCGGTAAAATGGACACAAAGCGTGCAAAACATGGTTGCTGACGGCGCTACAGAATTTATTGAAGTTGGCCCGGGTAATGTACTGCAGGGGCTTGTGAAGAAAATTGTTAAAGAAGCGCAGACTTCTGCGGCGGCGATATAATATTTTCACAATTGTAAGGTTATTACATTATAACCAAGCTATTACTTTATGAAAGCGAAACCAATTCTTCTTGGTATATCTGCCTTGGCAGTTGTTGGAATAGTTTTATTAGCTTTTAGCACCGTACCAACACCTGATGACGAAAGCGAATGCCTGGTTGTAAGAGGTATTGTTTCTAATATTTATGAAGGTGGAGTGAAAGATGCCGTATTCAGCATTAAAGGAGAAAAGCGCTTATTTTATATCAATCGCGGATTGGAAAACGGACTTAGCCTTACCAAACTTAAAAATGATCTTGAAGGTAAAGAAGTAACGATAAAATATCCTGATTACTGGGCCTTACTTGATGCCGACGGATCTATAAAGCATATCACACAGCTTGAGCATAACGGCCAAATAATTTATACAGAAATACAAAAGGGACCTTAATCAGGTCCCTTTTTATTAGCTTCTTATTTTTTGTTCCCATTTCCAAGCCGAGGCAAGCGCATCTTCTAGCGTTAATTCTGCCTTCCAGCCTAAAACGTCATTTGCTTTTGTAGTGTCGGCGTATGCTTCAGTTATGTCACCTTCGCGGCGACCAACGATTTTGTAGTTCAAAGGTTTTCCGCTTACTTTTTCAAAAGCTTTTACCACTTCAAGCACAGAATTTCCTTTGCCTGTACCCAAGTTGAATACTTCTACCTTATCGGTATTTTTACTGTCTATCAACCTCTTTAGGGCTGTAACGTGGGCTTTCGCAAGGTCAACCACATGAATGTAGTCGCGTATTGCAGTTCCGTCAGGGGTAGGGTAGTCATCGCCAAAAACAGAAAGTTGTTCACGCAGCCCGATAGCTGTTTGTGTAATGAAAGGGATAAGATTTTGTGGAACTCCAAGTGGCAGTTCTCCGATTTCAACTGACTCGTGAGCCCCAACCGGATTGAAGTACCGCAGCAATATGGCATTGATGCCGCTAACTTTTGCAACATCACTTATTATTTCTTCACCAATCTGTTTAGTATTACCGTATGGAGACATAGCCTGCTGCACAGGGGCATCTTCAGTTATAGGCATTTTTTCCGCCTGGCCGTAAACCGTGCATGAAGAACTGAAAATGAATTGCGCTTTTTCTTTCTTCTGCAATTGCTGCAAAAGGTAGACTAATGCGCTTATGTTATTTTCATAATACAGGAGCGGATTCTCAACACTTTCACCTACCGCTTTAGATGCCGCAAAATGGATAACGCCGGTAATGTCATTGTGTTTTCCAAAAAAATCTTCAACAGATTTTTTGTCCCGAAGGTCCATCTTCTCAAAAATCGGTTTTTTACCTGTAATAGCCGTAATGCCCTCAAGTACTTTTTCCGATGAGTTCGAAAGGTCATCAATGATAACAACATCAAATCCTTCTTTTTGTAGCTCTACCGCTGTGTGCGACCCTATAAAGCCGAGGCCTCCTGTAATTAAAATTTTCATATTGGTGTATTTAGGTGTGGTTTATATGCAAATTATTTCAGGAATTCCAGTATACTGCCGGTGATGAAAGCTATCTGTTCATCATCAAGTTCGGTATGCATTGGCAGGGAAATAACTTCTTTTACCAGTTGGTTTGTAACCGGGAAGTCACTCTCATTGTACCTGCTGTCGGCGTAGGCCTTCTGGCTGTGCAGCGGTATAGGGTAGTAAATAGCACAAGGTATACCTTTCTCAAGCAGGTGCTGCATAAGCCCGTCACGATTAGCGTTCACAATCCTAAGAGTATACTGATGGAATACATGGCTGTCAGTGTCGCCTTTAACAAACGGCGTAACAATGTTAGGATGATTACTCAGTGCATTAGTATATTTTGCTGCTGCTTCCTGCCTGGCTTTATTGTAATTGTCAAGGTGGGGTAGCTTAGCATTAAGCACCGCCGCCTGAATACTATCCAGCCTTGAGTTTACGCCTACAACGTCATGGTGGTAACGCACATACATGCCGTGGTTTACAATGCCGCGGAGGGTGTGTGCCAGTGCATCATCATTAGTGAAGATTGCACCGCCATCGCCATAGCATCCCAGGTTTTTTGATGGGAAAAATGATGTAGAAGCCACATGGCCTATTACACCGGCTTTCTTTTTAGAGCCGTCAGCATATTTATAATTAGCGCCAATAGCCTGTGCATTATCTTCAATTACATAGAGGTTGTGCTCCTTTGCCAGCGCCATGATCTCTTCCATATCGGCGGCCTGCCCGAAAAGGTGTACCGGAACGATAGCTTTTGTTTTTGGGGTGATGGCTTTTTTAATGGCTTCTATCGAAATATTGAAAGTATCCGGCTCAACATCAACCAAAACTGGGGTAAGCTGTAACAAAGCGATCACTTCAACAGTAGCGGCAAAAGTGAAGTCGGCGGTAATAACCTCATCACCGGGCTGAAGGCCAAGGCCCATCATGGCAATCTGCAATGCATCAGTCCCGTTAGCACACGGAATCACATGCTTGCAATCAAGATAGTCTTCAAGGTTTTTTTGAAAAGAATGAACCTGCGGCCCGTTAATATATGTTGTGGTATCCAGCACTTCCTGGATGGAGTTATTTACTGTTTCTTTTATGCTCTCATATTGGCCCTTAAGGTCAACCATCTGTATTTTGTTCATAGTGCACATTGTATTTTGCAATGGCAAAACTACTAATTATATGCGCCGCTCCCAATGAAAATGATTTAAAGTGCGTATTTTAGCACAACAATTCAGCCTGTATGCTTTTTATTTATAACCTGCTGACAATCATGGCGGGGCCAATCCTTAAGATAGCTGCTCTTTTCAGCCCCAAGATGAAACTTTTCGTAGATGGGCGCAAAACTGTACTTCAAACACTGGCGCAGAAGCTGGAACCGGGCGATAAAACGATTTGGTTTCACGCAGCATCGTTAGGAGAATATGAACAAGGGTTGCCCGTGATGGAAGAGATGCGCAGGCTTTACCCAAATCATAAAATTGTGTTAACGTTCTTCTCTCCGTCGGGTTATGAGATACGCAAAAATACCGCTGCCGCAGATGTTGTGGTATACCTTCCGCTGGATACAAAAGCCAATGCAGCCAGATTTGTAAAGGCAGTCAATCCTGAAATGGCTTTTTTCATTAAGTATGAATTCTGGCCGAATTACTTGCATGAGCTAAGAAAATCCGGCACAAATGTATACCTGATTTCAGGGATTTTCCGTGAGAGCCAGGCGTTCTTTAAATGGTATGGCGGTTTTTACAGGGAGGCTTTAAAGACATTCCGTCACTTTTTTGTACAGTATGAAAGTTCGAAAAAATTGCTTCAAAAAATAGGCTTTCAAAACATTACTGTAAGTGGAGATACACGCTACGACCGTGTCAGCAAGATATTGGAACGGGACAATAGCCTGCCTTTTATCGAGGATTTCATCAATGGTAAAACTACTTTCGTGTTTGGCAGCTCATGGCCTAAAGATGAGATGCTTTTCATCGATTTTGTAAATGAAACTAAGGATGTAAAATTCATCATTGCACCGCACGATATAAGTAAAGGCCATGTGTCAGAAATCGTTGCCACCGTCAAAAACAAGTACGTTTTATTTTCTGAAATGGAAGGGAAAAATCTGGCTGAATATGACGTGTTTATTGTTGACACCATCGGCATTCTCGGTAAAATTTACAGCTATGCTGATGTTGCCTATGTAGGCGGAGGTTTCGGTACATCAGGCCTGCATAATATATTGGAACCGGCAGCTTTCGGCGTGCCGATTGTTATCGGTCCGAATCACAAAAAGTTTCCTGAAGCTGCGGCACTTATCCATTTCGGCGGATGCATTGAAGCAAAGGACGGCGAGAACTTGCGATATATACTGGGTGAATTACTACATAACGAGGATTACCGCCGCGAGGCCGGGCACAAAGCCGGGACCTTTGTCAGTATGAACCGCGGGGCTGTAAACAGGATAATTAAACACATCGCCGATGAATAATGTCACTTTCAGGGAAATAGGGCAGGCAGATATTGACACTGTGGTAACCATGATGAAGGATTTTTATTCCATTGATGGTTACCCGATTGATGTTGCCGTATCTAAAGGGCTTATGCATGAGTTTATAGAGAATGAATCGCTGGGACGAGGATGGATTATCCTGAATGATAGCGAGCCTGTCGGCTATGTCATTCTTACTTTTGTTTTCAGTTTTGAATATAAAGGTCGTATTGCTTTCCTTGATGAGCTATATATTGCTTCTTCGCAACGCGGCCAGGGCATTGGCAAACTCGCGCTTGATTGGGTTAATGAGCAGGCGAAGCTGCATTCCGTGAAAATCATTTACCTTGAAGTGGAAGGCCATAATACCATTGCCCAAAAACTTTACTTGTCTAATGGTTACGCCTTTCATAACCGTGGGTTAATGAAGCTCGTGGTAAAGTAATTGGGCAATAGTGAGGTTTATTAAGCAGGCATCATTCCGGTTGAAATAGCGATTCGGTTCCAACTATTTATTGCGACCATTAGGATTATAGCCTGAGCTACATATTTTTCGCCCAGCAGTTCCACAGCTCTCTTAAAGGTTTCATCTTTCACGTGGCCCGATATTTGCGCGACTTCTTCTGCCAAAGCAAGTAATGCCTGTTCTTCCGGAGTAAAGAATGGCGTATCTCGCCACGCGTTAAGCGTGTAAATGCGTTGCTCAGTCTCACCATATTTTCGTGCATCTTTTGTGTGCATGTCAAGGCAAAATGCACAACCATTAATTTGTGACGTGCGTATCTTTATGAGTTCTTTGTGGGTATGGGTGAGTTCGGTTTTGTTAACATAGATTTCTAAACCAACCAGCGCTTTATATCCCTCTGGTTCTACTTCAAAAATTTTCATTCTTTTTTCCATGACTTTGTATAATTTATTGTTTTAAAATTCCTTATACAAATGTCTGCCAGCTGTATCTCAAAAAACTTAAAGTAGTTTAAGAAATGAAGAATTAGTCTTTTTTTGAACGAAGCATGCTTAAAAATTCGGGCGTTATCCCCAGGAAAGATGCCAGCATGTATTGTGGTATGCGCTGTACAAACTCCGGATATTTCTGGCTCATCATCCTGTATTGCTCTTCACCTGTTAGGTTAAAGATATAGTGTATGCGATTCAATTGTGCTGAATAGGCCTTCTCCAACACAAGCCTGAAGTAGCGCTCAAGTTGCGGGATTCTTGCAAACAGCTCATCTTCAAGGTGGCGTTTAAGTACAACAACCTCGGCATTTTCTGTAGCCTGCAAATAGTATTGTGATGGCGCCCCGGTTTTTAGGCTAAAATATTCCGTTATCCACCAGTCTTCAATCCCGAACTGTATTACCTGTTCGTTTCCTTTGGGCGTAATAAGGTATAACCTGAAGCAGCCCTGGTTAATGAAATAGTTTTCGCGGCACACTTCTCCTGCCTCCAGAAGAAATTCTTTTTTCTTTATATCACGTAATTCCAATGCTGACGTAAGAATGGCTTCTTCTTCTGCAGAAATACTTACGTGCTTACGTATATGTGTAACAATCCGGCTGAACATACTACATATTTTTACGAAAGTAACCATTAACTCTTAACCGCCTGCATTCCTGATAAAAATTGTAACTTGCAGCCACAATAATAAACTACATCATGAGAATACTAAGATTACTGGCATTTTTACTTGTTTTTACTACAGTTTCCGCACAGCAGGGCGGTATGTGGATACCCTCTTTGCTTAAGGGAATGAATGAAAAAGAAATGAAAAGCCTGGGTATGAAAATGAGCGCGCAGGATATTTATGACGTAAACAAATCAAGCCTTAAAGATGCTGTGCCGCACTTCAATGGCGGCTGTACAAGCGAGGTGATTTCGTCTAAAGGGCTGCTGCTTACCAACCATCACTGCGGTTATGGAGAGATACAGGCACACTCTACAGTTGACCATGACTACCTTACCAATGGCTTCTGGGCGATGAGCATGGCTGAAGAACTTCCAAACCCTGATATGGAGGTGACGTTCATTGTAAGGATTGAAGATGTCTCGACCAAAGTGCTTGAAGGCGTGAGCGGATTAACTTCAGAAGCAGACAAGCAAAAGAAAATACAGGAAAATATCACGAAACTCACAGCTTCCCTGCCGAAAGAATCCTGGCAGGAAAATAAGATACGTACATTTTACGAAGGAAACCAGTACATGCTTTTTGTGACAGAAACGTATAAAGACGTTCGCCTGGTAGGTGCACCACCATCATCAATAGGTAAATTCGGTAGCGACACCGATAACTGGGTTTGGCCACGCCACACAGGCGATTTCTCGCTTTTCCGAATCTATGCCGGCAAAGACAATAAACCAGCTGCATATTCAAAAGACAACGTTCCGTATACGCCGAAGCATTTCTTCCCGGTATCTATCGGTGGCGTGAAAGAAAACGACTTTACACTGGTTTTTGGCTATCCTGGCCGCACAACCGAGTACCTGCCCGCGGTTGCCGTTGAGCAGATTGTGAACAGCCTTAACCCGGCCAAAATTGAAGTTCGTGATGCAGCCCTTAAGGTGGCAGACGGCTTTATGCGGAAAGACAACGCAATCAAAATTCAATATGCTGCCAAATATGCAAGCATTGCCAATTATTGGAAAAAGTGGATAGGTGAGTCGCAAGGGCTTAAAAAGACCAATGCAGTGGCAATAAAACGCAGCTATGAGAAAGATTTTGCCAACTGGGTAAACAAGGCCGGCAAGCAGGAAGAGTATGGTAATATTCTCCCTGAATTTGAGAAGGTGTACAAGGAAATTGCGCCGTACGCCCTGGCACGTGATTATTTCACCGAAGTTGTGCTGAGAAATACCGAGTTACTCACAATGGGTTACAGGTTGTATCAGCTTGAGCAGGTGTACAATGCCCGTGGCGAACAGGCGTTTACCGACAGGCGGAACAACCTTGTGCCAGCCATGGCCGATGTTTACAAAGATTTCAATAAAACAGTTGATGAGAAGGTTTTTGAGCAGCTAATGGCAATTTACGCCACAAAGTCGCCAAAGCAGTTTTTACCTGCAGAAGTGCTTAACCAGGATTACAGCAAGATGGCTGCAGAGATTTACAGTCAGTCACAACTTACCAACTATGCAGGCTTTAAAGAGCTTACTGAAGGCGATGCGAAAACCGTTATCGCAAAACTGAATGCTGATAAAGGCTATAAACTGGTGAAAGCCATGGCTGAAGCGTATGCTAAAAATGTTTCTCCTAAATATGATGAGCTTAACCTGAAGATTACGGCATTGCAGCGCAATTATATGAAAGCTATACTGGAGCTTAGCCCAAAAGATGCGCGCATATTCCCGGATGCTAATAGTACCCTACGTGTAACGTACGGTAAAGTGAAAGGCTACGAGCCGCGTGATGCAACGTACTATGAGCCTGTAACGTATCTTGACGGTGTGATGGAAAAGTATGTTCCGGGTGATTATGAATTTGACGTTCCGCAAAAGCTTATAGACCTCTACAACAAAAAGGATTACGGGCAATATGGAGAAAATGGTAAGATGCCGGTATGTTTCATCGGTACAAACCATACTACAGGCGGTAATTCGGGCAGCCCCGCTATTGATGCAAACGGTAACCTGATAGGATTGAATTTTGACCGTGTTTGGGAAGGGACTATGAGCGATATATATTATGATCCTTCAATATGCCGCAATATAATGGTTGACATGCGTTATGTGCTTTTTATCATAGATAAATATGCCGGTGCAAAGCATTTAGTTGATGAAATGAAGCTGGTTGGCATAAAGAAAAAGTAATAAATAATCGCTGTTAGCTTTGTGTGGTTAAATATAAACTTCATATAAAAGCAAGTTGTGCATAATAACTATGCGGTAAAGGCCTGTAAAAATGAAAGTTAACTGCGAAAACCGATGTATTTAACCTGCTGGATTTCAGTAAGAAATGTTTTAAAAAAAATTTATTGCGAAATATTTTGTGATATCAAAAAATTTATATCTTTGCTCCGAATTAATAATTAACCTTTTATAATTTAGTAAGATGAAAAAAGTTGTTTTAAGCATCGCTCTTGTAGCTATGATGAGTGTTTCTTTTGTTTCTTGCAAGGAAACTGCTAAAGAAGAAACTGTAGAAACTACAGAAACTACAGTTGAAACTCCAGTTGAAGAAGCTGCTCCAGCTGCTGATACTACTGTTGTTGATACTACAGCTACAACTACTACAACTACTACTGAAGCTGCTCCAGCTCACTAATATTTAGTAGTACAAAAGTATCAAAGCTCCGCATTGCGGAGCTTTTGTTTTTATAAATACTCTCTAATATGCTTATATAGTATTTGTTACATATATAAGGGAATGGCATTGAGGTTACTCTTTTTGGTCCGCTAGTAAAGTAAGATATTCCATTGCCTTTTCACCTAATAAATATCCAATAGTTTTGGCATTACCGCCTTTAAGGACTGTTGTAAAATGTTTGTCTTCAGCAAGGAAAAATTTAAAGCCCTGTACATAGTCCGGCGGAATATTAAATTCACTTACCAATACATCATCGCTGTAATAAGATGATAGCGCATCTACAGTATTGTATTTTTTTCAGCTTCAAGGTTTTTCTTCAAAGCTTTCGTCCTTCCGGTAAACATATTAATAATTGGGTCAACCATAAATCCTCCAATCAATTGAGGGTTGAGCGGTGGCGCCATACTGGTAGCAGTTTTCAAGCTTCGTTCTGCGGGAGAATAAGCGTGGCCAACAGGTATTCCTAAAATCGTGGCCAGGTTAAACCCTGTCACAACCACTTCATCAAGCTGTATTTGCATCAAATTCACATAAACACGGTAAGGCTGTTCAATCATCATAGCTGCCGTCAGTGTCATTCTGTACTCCTTAATGCGGATATCAGTAACTACAAGTATATCACCTTGTTGTGCCTGCAATGTAAAACTCCCGTCTTTGCCTGAACGTACTTCTTTTTCATCAGTCAGGTTAACAATGAGAATGCCTTCAACGGGATTTGTACCTGAAAGCACTTTTCCGTTAAATGGCGCGCGCTGTGCTGAGGCAACGGTTGAGAATAAGAGTGTCAATATGAAGATAAGCCTATTTTGCATCAGCAATAATTTCACGGTATTTAACTGAAAGTCCGTCCATGAGAAAGCGTGCCATGGTATCGTTCTTGGCTTTGATCGCTCTTGCAAATTCAGGGTCTTCCACGATATAATATATAAAACCCTGAACGTATTCTTCAGGTATCTTAAACTCGTTTATGATCTGTTCTTCAGTATAAATGTAGTTGATCTTTTCCATCAGGCGTTCTTTCTTTTCTACCTGAACCTCCTTCTTCAGCATTGTTGTGCGGCCACTCATCCAGTTTATCAGCGGGTCAAGCCCCATGGGGTTCATGCGCATGTCACCCGCTGTAGCCAGTTTGCGTTCCGCAGGAGTGTAGCGCCTCTGTCCGGAAGGTACAAGCCCCAGTGCTTCTGAGCTTAGATTTTTATACTGGGTAAGAGTTACCTCGTCAAGCTCACGTACCATAAACTCAAGCTTTACAACCAGGAGGTCGGCATCCAGATTTTCTTTGGTGATTGTTATTTGCTGCGCCACAAAGCTTATTGATGAAAATAACAGTATATCGCCTACAGCCGCCGGAATAGTGAAATACCCACCTTTTATGGTAGCAACTGTAAGGTCTCCGGCGGTTTTGTTGATTACGTAAATACCCTCAAGGTCGTCAATAGAGGATGCCACTTTGCCATTCAGGTTTTTTCGGCCCTGGGCAAAAGTGAGTACAGGTAGTAGCAGCAATAGTAAGGCAAGTCTTTTCAAGCAGTAGTGTATTGGTTGGCATTAGGTTGATAAAATTAAAGAATACCCTTCCAAAAACTGTGCCTCGCCATTCGTAAAACTTGTAACTTTACCTTTTAACCTAACGCATGAAAAAACTGATTATTGCCAGCACCTCAACTTTACACGGCGGCGGCTACCTTGAATATTTGCTGCCGACACTTCAAAAACATTTTGCGGCATGCAAATCATTGCTCTTTATACCTTACGCCAGGCCGGGCGGGATAACGCATGAAGCCTATACTGCAAAAGTGGCCGAAACGTTTAAAACGATAGGAATAACCGTACGCGGAGTACACGAGTTTGACGACCCCGTGGCTGCCGTTGCCGATGCCGAAGCGCTTTTTACAGGCGGAGGCAACACATTTTTGCTGGTGACGCAACTATACAAAACCGGAGTTATGGATGCGCTTAAAAAAGCCGTGAACAGCGGTACGCCGTACCTCGGCAGCAGCGCCGGGAGTAACATTTGCGGGATGACGATGCAGACCACCAACGATATGCCTATAATCTACCCACCGAGTTTTGATACGCTGGGGTTTGTTCCCTTCAATCTTAATCCACATTACCTTGACCCGCAGCCTGGCTCAACCCATATGGGCGAAACACGCGAAACCCGTATAAAGGAGTTTCATGTATTTAACGCACAACCTGTGCTCGGCCTGCGTGAAGGCAGCTGGCTTGAAGTAAATGGTGATGAGATAATCCTTCGTGGCGAGTTGACAGCAAGGCTTTTCAGGCAGGGGCAGGAGCCGGAGGAAGTGGAGGCGGGGAGTGAGTTGGGATGGTTGAAATAAAAAAGCCTCAAACAATGTTTGAGGCTTTGAGCGGAAGACGAGGCTCGAACTCGCGACAACCAGCTTGGAAGGCTGGAGCTCTACCAACTGAGCTACTTCCGCTTTTGTGGATGCAAATATAAGCAATAACTTTTTTTAGTTGCAAGCATTTTTAGCAAAAAAATAAATATATCCCGCAAGCGGTTTGTTTAGAAATCATTAGCTTTATAAAACCTATGATTACCATTAAACAAATTTCATCCCGCGAAACTTTTCCTGTCCGTCATCCTGTACTCCGCCCCGGTAAACCCGTTGAAGCCTGTGTTTTTGACGGTGATGATGATGCCGACACTGTTCATTTCGGCATTTATGAAAACAACGAGCTGGCTGGCGTGTGCTCAGTATTCAATGCCATACATCCTGATTTAGACGAGCTAAGCCAGCTACAATTGCGCGGTATGGCGGTGCTTCCCAACCACCAAAAGAAAGGTTTTGGCGAAAGGCTTGTTGCTGCCGCGGAAGATTATGCAAGAAGGCGCGGCGCAGAGATACTGTGGTTCAATGCACGTGAAATAGCAGTGAAATTCTACGAACGCAATGGCTATAAAATAGAAAACGGCCCGTTCCTCATCGGGACCATTGGGCCGCATTATCTTATGTTTAAATACCTTTAGTTAGGCTGCAAGCAGCTTAGAGCTGTTAAGGTATTTTTGTGTCGGGTGATAAATAAACAGGCAAGACTTGTTCTTTATCAGGTGGATTATTTCTTTGTTCAGCGCATTTGGCAGTGCCGGGCAGCCCAGGCTGCGGCCAATCCTCTGATGCTGTTTTGCAAACGACTCACACACATAATCAGCAGCGTGCATAACAACCGCCCTGCTGCGGGCGTTGCTGTTAAAGCCCGGCTCAAGGCCGTCAAGCTTCATGCTCTCGCCGTGCTTGCCCATGTAAATTTCGCCTGTGGTATAAAACCCAAGGCTGCTCATATTGCTGCTGTTGCTGTTGCTGAATTGTGTTGCAAACTCATTACCGCTGTTACGTCCGTGCGCCACAAGCGTGTTATAAAGCACTTTGTTAGCCTTCATATCGATAATCCAAAGCCTTTTGGTGTTTGACGATTTACTGAAATCAACCAGCGTAAGGATTTCTTTCTTGATCTTACCCTGCGCTTTCAGGATGTTATAACCGTGAACCGCTTTCTCAAACGATTCAAATTCGGGCATCGCAAAAGAGTTTGCGTCAAGAGTGTTGTAAGCAGCCATCTCTGCAGATACTGCTGTAGTTTCAGTTGACGCTGTAGTGTTGTTGGTTGTTATTGCCGGTGTTGTAAATGCAAAGAACAAAAAGAATACTGACGTAAAAAAGTTGTAAACCATTTGGCGTTTAGTAATTTTTAGATTGAAACAGGTGCGCAAAGTAGAAAACAATTTCTAAAAAATAAATTGCAACGCTGTTAAAATCAATAATTTAACATTTCATGTGTAGCGGGCTCTCCGCTACTCCTCTTCATTTTCTTATTAACGTAATTATTAATTTATATTGTACTGTGTCCCAATAAAATCTTAATTATGTTATATATTTGTTATAATGCAATAACAGTGCCAAAAATGAATTTTATTAAGGCTAAGTTCCTGATTTTGTGTTTGTTTCTTTTTGCTATATGCTCAGCCCAAAAGAGGTCACTTACAGCCGTAAAGAATTCTGAAAAGATTAGTATAGATGGTGTAATGAATGAGCCGATATGGGCAACAGCTAACACCGCCACTAACTTTGTAATGTTTGAGCCCGACAACGGCAAACCCGCCGACAGCAGCAGGCAAACCTTTGTAAAAGTGTTGTATGATGATGAGGCAATCTATATCTCTGCCATAATGCTTGACGATCCTGCAACCATTCTCAAAGAGATGGCGCAGCGGGATAACTTCGGGACAGCCGACCATTTCGGTGTTTTTATTAACGGGTTTAATGACGGCCAGCAGGACTTTCGGTTTTTTGTAAGCTCTGCAGGTGTACAAATGGACTGCCTGGCGACACAGGACGGTGAAGATTATTCCTGGGATGCAATATGGTTCAGCGAAACCCGCATAACCGATACCGGTTGGGTTGCCGAGATGAAGATACCCTACGGGGCGCTCCGTTTTTCCGAAAAAGACATTCAGTACTGGGGTATTAATTTCTTTAGGGAAATACGTAAAGATCGTCAGAAATATACATGGAACCCCATTGACCGTAATATAGGCTCATTTATAGTGCAGACGGGATTACTGGAAGGCATCCGAGAGATTGAGCCGCCAACACGGCTTTTCTTCATTCCGTATTCATCATTCTATCTTTCGGATAACAAAAATGAAAAAGCTGAAGCTCAGCTCAAAGGGGGTATGGATATCAAGTACGGTATAAACGATTCGTTTACGCTTGACGCCATATTGGTGCCGGACTTTGGACAGACTGCTTTTGACAATGTGGTACTTAATTTGGGTCCGTTTGAGCAGCAGTTTAATGAAAACCGCCCTTTCTTTACTGAAGGTACGGATATTTTCAATAAAGGGGGATTACTCTATACCCGCAGGATAGGCGGCAGACCTACAGGTGGCGTTGCTTTAGGAGAAAATGAGTCGGTTGTGGAGCGTCCCTCTGCAGTAAACCTGCTTAATGCGATAAAAGTTTCGGGGCGAACTTCTGAAGGGCTGGGCATTGGGGTTATGAATGCCATTACCGAACGAACATATGCTAAGGTGTTTAATGCGGCAACGGGCCAGTTTCGTGATGTAATGGTAGAACCGTTGGTAAACTATAATGTAACAGTATTTGACCAACGCTTCCGTAAGAACTCATCGGTAGCGTTTGTAAATACCAATGTAGTGCGCGACGGCAGTTTTCGCGATGCTAATGTTTCAGCAATAGTATATGACCTGAATACCCGCGCTAATACCTATAATCTTTCGGGCGATATGAAATTCAGCTACCTGAATGATGTGACAGATAAAACCGGCTACAGTTCATTCATCAGTGCCAGCAAAACCAGCGGACGGTACCGATATGGTATATCAAGCTATTATGTTTCAAAAGATTTTGATATCAATGACCTCGGCATCATCTTCACCACAAATTACCATACCATAAGGCCAAGTTTCAGTTACAGGATTCTTAATCCCACAAAGCTTTTTAATACATTTCAATTAAATACAGCTTTTTATAGCGAGTTTCATAATGATGCAGGCAAGATGCAGGCAGGCCGAATCGATTTTAATGTGAACTCTACCACACGTAAAAACGACTACATAGGCTATGGCGTGGAAATCAACCCATTTAAAACATTTGATTTTTACGAGCCGCGCATTACAGGCAGGTATGTGCAGAATCCTCGAAGCGTGTATTCGTTTATTTACTTCTCATCAAACTACAACCGAAAATTTGCCCTAGATGTACAGCCGGAACTTTGGGTAAGCGAGGAAAAAGGCAGGAATTATTACGGGCTGTTGGTTAGTCCGCGCTACAGGTTTAATGATAAATTGCTATTGGTTTACTCATACAATTACGGGCTTGATACCGATAATAAAGGCTGGGTGGCGTTTCAGGATGAAGACATTATCTTTACCCGCCGCGACCGCACCACGGTAACGAACAGCCTTTCGGGCAAATATGCCATTAATAATAAAATGACCATAAATCTCACAGCAAGGCATTACTGGACGTATGGGGAAAACCTGCAATTTCTTACCCTGCAGGATGACGGTACGCTGGCAGCAAACACAACATTTGACGAAAACCGGGACTTCACCTACAACGCATGGAATTTTGACTTGTCATACACATGGTGGTTTGCACCCGGCAGCCAGATATCGGTGCTTTACCGTAACAACGCTGCTACCGATCTTGAGTACGTAAGCACCAACTACGGCAGGAATTTCGAGAACCTCTTCCGCGATAATCTTGCCAGCGTGTTCTCGATAAGCCTGCGTTATTACATAGATTACAACATTGCTAAAAACTGGATTTAAAGACTTTTAATTATGAATAAGAAAGTTATACTAATGATACTTGACGGTTGGGGAAAATCACCTGACCCAAAGGTATCGGCCATAGACAATGCCAATACGCCATTTATTGATTCATTATACCAGAACTATCCCAACGCCCAACTTCGTACTGACGGGCTTAATGTAGGATTGCCTGAAGGGCAGATGGGCAACAGCGAAGTAGGGCACATGAATCTGGGCGCAGGCCGTATAGTGTATCAGGATCTGGTGCGCATAAACCTGGCTGTGCAAAACAAAATGCTGGGAAAAGAAAAGGCTATTGTTGATGCCTTGACTTACGCAAAAGATAATGACAGGAAAGTACACCTGCTTGGGCTTGTGTCAAACGGAGGGGTACATTCGCACATAGACCACCTTAAAGGCCTTGTTGATGTTTCGCAGGATTTGGGTGTAGAAAAAGTTTTCATCCACGCATTTACTGATGGGCGTGATGTTGACCCTAAATCAGGGCTTGGGTTTATAACTGAATTGCAGGAACATATAAATGACAGTTCGGCTAAGATTGCGAGCATAGTGGGGCGTTACTATGCAATGGACCGCGATAAACGCTGGGAACGGGTAAAAGTAGCGTATGACCTTATGATAAAGGCAGAAGGAATACATACGCACAATGGCGCCGAAGCTATACAAAAAAGCTATGATGAGGGTGTGACGGACGAGTTCATCAAGCCAATTGTTATGACTGAACCGGATGGCACTCCGCTTGCAAAAATAGAAGATGGGGATGTGGTGATTTTCTTCAACTTCCGTACAGATCGTGGCAGGCAGCTTACACAGGTGCTGTCACAAACCGATATGCCGGAATTTGGAATGCACAAGCTGAATAATCTGTACTATGTGACGATGACCAACTATGATGAGAATTTCAAAAACGTGCATCTCATTTACGGAAAAGACAACCTTACCGAAACACTTGGGGAAGTAATCTCAAAAGCCGGAAAGAAACAGATACGCATTGCCGAAACTGAGAAATACCCGCATGTAACATTTTTCTTTAGCGGTGGCCGTGAAGAGCCTTTTGAAGGCGAAAAGCGCATTTTGTGCCCGTCGCCTAAGGTAGCAACCTATGACTTACAGCCGGAAATGAGTGCTTACGATCTTGCCGATGCACTAGTGCCTGAACTGCAAAAAGGTGAGGTTGACTTCGTGTGCCTTAACTTTGCCAACGGCGACATGGTAGGCCATACCGGAGTGATGGAAGCAGCCATTAAAGCCTGTGAAGCTGTAGATGCCTGCGCTAAAAAAGTGATTGAAACAGGGCTTGATAATGGCTATACTACTATAGTAATTGCAGACCACGGCAACTGCGAAACGATGATAAACCCTGATGGAAGCCCTAACACAGCCCATACTACTAACCCGGTGCCGATCATTTTAGTTGATAAAAACTTACAGCATGTTAAAAATGGTATACTCGGTGACATTGCCCCAACCATTCTTGACCTTATGGGAATTGAGAAACCCGTTGCAATGACACAGGAATCACTGGTGTCTTAAGACTGAATATTTTATAAAGTATATTGGCCTGATACGTTTTAAACCTGTCAGGTTTTTATTTTTGAAATATTAAGTAACCGAATGGTCGGGAAGTCGAACAATCGAAAAAATCCAAAAGTTGAACCTCGAACAAATTATCGTACTTTTGCACCTTTAAATTATGAGCATGATAATCCCAAAGACGAGAGAAGAGATAGAACTGATGCGTGAAAGCGCCCTTTTGGTTTCAAAAACCCTGGGCATGATTGCAGGAGAGATAAAGCCGGGAATCACTACACTACAGCTTGATAAAATGGCTGAGGAATTTATACGTGACCACCAGGCAGTTCCGGGATTTCTGGGATTATACGGCTGTCCTTCAACATTGCTTACCAGCGTAAATGAGCAGGTAGTACATGGCCTGCCTACCAAACGCCCTATTGAAGATGGTGATATTGTATCAGTTGATTGTGGTGTGCTTAAAAATGAGTTTTACGGAGACCATGCTTATACTTTTGAAATTGGCGAGGTTGCCCCTGAAACTAAAAAGCTGCTTCAGGTTACGAAGGAATCGCTTTATATTGGCATACGTGAATTTCGTGCAGGCAACAGGGTAGAAGATGTAGGCAATGCCATACAGAGGTATACTGAAGCTCATGGTTATGGTGTAGTGCGTGAACTTGTAGGTCATGGCCTTGGCCGCAAAATGCACGAAGGCCCTGAAATGCCAAACTACGGCAAACGCGGCCGGGGCAAAATGTTTGTTGAAGGTCTTGTGGTAGCCATCGAGCCTATGATAAATATGGGTAGCAGGAATATTAAAACGCTGAAAGACGGCTGGACGATTGTAACTGCAGACAAAAAACCAAGCGCTCACTTCGAACATGATGTGGCAATAATAAATGGTAAGCCCGAATTACTATCAACTTTTGCATATATCTATAAAGCTCTGGGAATAAAGAGTGATGAGGAGAATGATTTCAGGATGGAGCCGCTGGTATTGAGTTAGTATGAAGATATTCCGATTTGTATTAAACACCATCCCCCGCCCGTTGCTCATCAGGCTCAGCTATGTTGCCCGCCCTGTACTGGCACTGGCATTGAGCGGAAATAAATTCACTGACCCTATTGATGGCAAAAGTTTTCGCTCGTTCCTGCCATACGGTTACGGGCATCAACGCAATAACGTGCTTGCCCCGGGAACCCTTTCGCTGGAGAGGCACCGCCTGCTGTGGCTATACCTAAAGAATGAAACCGACTTTTTCACTGCGCCGCACAAAGTGCTGCACTTCGCTCCGGAACAGGCTTTTTACAAGCGCTTCCGCCAGATGAAGAATTTGGATTACACTACAACTGACCTGTATTCGCCTTTAGCTGATGTAAAGGCCGATATCTGCAACCTGCCGTTTGCAGACAACAGCTATGATATCATCTTGTGCAATCACGTGCTTGAGCATATCCCTGATGATATAAAAGCCATGCAGGAATTGTATCGTGTGCTTAAACCCGGCGGTATGGGTGTTTTCCAGATTCCGCAAGACCTTAGCCGTGAAACAACTTTTCAGGATGATACCATTACTGACCCGAAAGATCGTGCACGCATTTTTGGCCAGTATGACCATGTGAGGGTTTATGGGCGTGATTATTTTGATAAGCTGCGCAATATTGGCTTCAGGGTTGAAGAAGTTGATTATACCAAAACACTTTCGCCTGAAGAGGTACAGCGTTTTTGTCTCGCAAAAGGTGAGATAATCCCGGTATGTTACAAGGATTAAGGACTATGCGTTACAGAGCGTTGTAATATATTCGTTATATTTACGTTCCAAAACAAACTATTCCTGGATATGGCAACAACATTCCGTGCTTTTATACTTCTTATATTACTTTCATTTTCATCTTTTGCACAGGTACAGCAGGAAATAGCACCCCCATATAACATCAAAACAGTTTCATTCATGAAAGGTGGCGAAAATGTGTATCCGTACTTCCGCCTTAATGAACCTTTCCAGTTTGTGTTTGACGACCTTTTTGGCAACGAAGCGAATTATTATTATTCACTGCAGCATTGTAATTATGACTGGACACCTTCAAACCTGCTTAGCGTTAATGACTATGTAGACGGTTTTGATAACCAGCGGATTCAGAACTATGCCAACTCGCTCAATACGTTACAGATATACTCGCGCTTTACACTCTCATTCCCTAATAAGTTTACAAGGATATTGCTGTCAGGAAATTACATCTTGAGGATACTTAATGATGACCGTGAAGTAGTATTCAGCCGCAGGTTCATAGTTTATGAAGAGCAGGTAGCTGTGCCATTGCAGGTGAAACGGGCGCGGGGAATGGGAGATATAAATGAAAAGCACAATATGGATTTTGCGATAAGGCCAGGAGGTACGGTTTTCCAGAATCCGTTGCAGACCGTGAAAGTACTGCTTACCCAAAACGGCAGGTTTGACAATGCCATTTATAACATTAAGCCGCAATACACCATCGGGAACGACCTGATTTATAAATATGATAAAGAAACGCAGTTTTGGGCAGGGAATGAATACTTGTATTTTGACAATAAAGACATTCGCAATGCTGTAAATAATGTAGTGCGTATTACTGCCGGTGAAATATATAATACTATACTTTATACTAACGAAGCACGTGCTAATGTGCCATATACCTTTTGGCCGGATGTAAACGGCAAATTTGTAGTACGTAATGTTAACCTGAGCGTTAGCAACCAGGACTTGGAGGCCGACTATACATGGGTTTTCTTTAGCCTGAGTGCACCTTCATTTTTTGAGAAGAAAGATATTTACATCAATGGTATGTTTAATAACTATGCTAAGACTGACGAATACAAGATGGAATTCAACCCTAAGAGCAATCTTTGGGAAAAGGCCGTTATGATAAAGCAGGGTTTTACAAATTTTCAATATGTTGTAGCTGATAAAGCCGGAAGGGTAGATGGTAAAAATAATATTGACGGGAACTTTTACCAAACTGAAAATGATTATAACGTTTTCGTCTACTACCGTGAATACAATGCCAGGTATGACAGGGTTATAGGTATAGGCTCAGCAAACTCAGAGAATATTATTAATTAGCAATCAGCTATTTAATATTCAGTTGAGGTTAATTTAATATTTTTTGTGTGGCTTGGTTAGCAATAAAGTTGTAATTTTGGATTTATAAGCAGCAAAGAATATTTACTGTATGGTATCACAAATAACAAGAGGCATAAAAATATCGGTAAGTACCAGTTTTGAAGGCACATACTTCAGGAACTACCGTGTACAGTTTGCTTTTACCTATGAGGTTACCATTGAGAATCAAGGTAAAGATTCGGTACAGCTCAACAGCCGCCATTGGGAAATTTATGATTCACTCAATGATGTAGAAATTGTAGATGGCGAGGGTGTTATCGGTAAAAAACCTGTACTTAAGCCAGGAGAAAAGCATACCTATAGTTCAGGGTGCCTGCTTTCATCACCATTTGGCGCTATGAAAGGCCACTATGAAATGGTTAATTTTGCCACAACAAAAACTTTCAAGGTAGTTATACCTGCTTTTCGCTTAAGCGCAGATTTTGCGTTGAACTGAGCCCCCTAACCCCGAAGGGGGAATTTAGCTTCACTCGTATTTAAAAAATCCACGTTCCATAAAATCTTCTTGCACCTTCGTGTCTCCTTTGCGAATCTTTCCGTAACATACTTCATTTCATAAATTTTCTTCAAATTAGGGTTTGATAATTTCCCGTATATTTGCAATGCTTAAATAATTATCAACTAAATTATTGCATTATGCCAAAAGGGATATACAATGTGCCGAAAGCCATAAACGAACCTGTAAAGTCTTATGCGCCGGGCACACCGGAAAGGGAGCAGGTTGCTGCCAAGTTTAAAGAAATGTACAACAGCACAGTTGATGTGCCGCTATATATTGGTGCAGAGGAAATCCGTACCGGGAATACAAAACAAATCAATCCGCCGTTTGACCACAAAAAAGTTGTGGGCCATTATCACCAGGCAGAAAAGCAACATATTGAGCAGGCTGTTGAAGCTGCCCTTGCCGCTAAAAAGCAATGGGCTGCCATGGCTTGGGAACACCGTGCATCAATTTTCCTGAAGGCTGCAGAATTGCTTGCCGGCCCCTGGCGTGCAAGGATTAATGCCGCTACCATGATTGGCCAGGCCAAAACGGTACACCAGGCAGAAATTGACTCGGCTTGTGAGTTTATCGATTTCCTGCGTTTTAACGTAGAGTTCATGACAAGGATTTACGCTGAACAGCCAATATCATCTGAAGGTGTATGGAACAGGATGGAACACCGCCCGCTTGAAGGGTTTGTATACGCTATTACTCCTTTCAACTTTACAGCTATTGCCGGTAACCTTCCTGCATCACCTGCACTTATGGGTAACGTGGTGGTTTGGAAACCAAGCGCTACACAAATGTATTCGGCTTACGTGATCATGGAAGTGTTTAAAGAAGCGGGGCTTCCTGCAGGTGTCATCAATATGGTATCAGGTAACTCGGCAATGGTAAGTGATGTGTTGCTTTCAAGCCCTGATTTGGCAGGCGTACACTTTACCGGCTCAACTGGTGTATTTAATGACATTTGGGCTAAGATAGGACAAAACATCAGCAGGTATAAAACATACCCTCGCATAGTAGGTGAAACAGGCGGTAAAGACTTTGTTCTTGCTCACCCGTCAGCACGCCCGGCACAGGTTGCTACGGCATTATCACGCGGTGCGTTTGAGTATCAAGGACAGAAATGTTCTGCGGCATCACGTGCGTACATAGCCAAATCTATCTGGCCTGAAGTGAAAGACCTGCTAATTGCCGACCTGAAATCAATGAAAATGGGTTCGCCTGAAGATATGGGTAACTTTATTTCAGCAGTTATTACTGAAGGCTCTTTTGATAAGCTTGCCAAGTATATTGATGCTGCCAAAAACGCAACTGATGCCGAAATCATTGCAGGTGGGGGTTATGATAAATCTAAAGGTTACTTTATTGAGCCGACGGTTATCGTAACTACAAGCCCTAAATATGACACCATGTGCGAAGAGTTGTTCGGGCCGGTGCTTACCATACATGTGTATGACGATGCCAAGTGGGAAGAAACCCTGAAGCTGGTGGATGAAACGTCACCATACGCACTTACAGGGGCAATTTTCAGCCAGGACCGTTATGCTATTGAGCAAGCTGCAAAAGCTCTTGAGAATGCTGCAGGTAACTTCTATATCAACGATAAGCCTACCGGCGCCGTTGTTGGCCAGCAGCCTTTCGGTGGGGCAAGGGCATCAGGTACTAATGATAAGGCAGGTTCTATCCTTAACCTTCTTCGTTGGGTATCGCCGCGCACCATTAAAGAAACATTTGTAACACCAACAGATTACAGGTATCCGTTTTTGGGATAGTATCTGTTTGCTATAAAAGAAAAGGCTTCCATAATTAATGGGAGCCTTTTTACTTTAAATCCGCGTCAATCTGCCAAATCCGCGTAATCCCCGCCTGTACCATTCGGGCAGGCGCGTTCCATAAACTATACCTTATACTTCATCGCGAGGTGCACTACTTTCTTCGTCTCAAAAAACTCATCAGCAAAATAATCCGAAAGGTTATAAAGCGTCACTTTTTGGAAAACACTCAGCTCTTCAGTAAGGTCGCCGCCTTTCAGGTAAAGTATTCCGTTTGGCAACCCGTGTTTTTGTTCTTTTTTTACTTTACCTCGTACCCATTTTACAAAGTCGGGCATGTTGGTCACGGCACGGCTCACAATAAAATCAAACTCTTCGTTAATATTCTCGGCGCGTTTCTGCTCAGCACGTACATTTTTCAACCCAAGCGCTTTAGCTACTTCCTGTACCACCTTTATCTTTTTAGCAATCACATCCACCAGGTAAAAATCTGTTTCAGGGAATAGTATCGCCAATGGTATACCCGGGAAGCCGCCGCCTGTGCCTACGTCGAGCACTTTAGCGCCGGGTAAAAACTCCATTACTTTGGCAATGCCCAGCGAGTGCAGTACATGTCGGGTGTAGAGTTCCTCAATATCCTTGCGCGAAATCACGTTTATCTTACCGTTCCATTCAGTATATAGGGCTTCCAGTTTCGCGAACTGGCTCTTTTGCAGGTCGGTAAGGTTCGGGAATTGCTTCAGTATTTCCTCCATCAGGTTTTTATTTGCCTGCAAAAGTAACGATTTGAGGCTGAATTGTTTTGTTTTGGCATGGTATTATCTTTACCTTTACAAACAAGATTACAACGTTATATATGCATATCAATCCCCCTGTATTTTCAAAAACCGATTCTATAAAATTTTTCCGTACACTAAATAAGCGTGTCAACGACTATTTCAAAGAAAATAACCTCAAAAAAACGGGCAACTGGAAACTTCACCTGAAGACAATTGTGATGTTTTCGCTATTCCTTGCTCCTTATTTCCTCATACTTACCCGTGACATGTCGCCGTGGCTACAATTGTTGCTTACGGTTGTAATGGGTATAGGCATGGCAGGCGTGGGTATGAATGTAATGCACGACGGTAACCACGGCTCTTATTCAGAAAAGTCATGGCTCAATAAATTTATGGGCGGAAGCATTTATGTGCTTGCCGGAAATGTGAACAACTGGCAGGTGCAGCACAATGTATTGCACCATACTTACACCAATATTCACGGTCACGATGAAGACCTTGATGCAGGCCGAATCATCCGTTTTACCCACACTGCCAAATGGATGTGGGTGCACAAATTCCAGCACTATTATTCGGTGTTCCTGTATGGCTTGCTTACATTTAACTGGGCTATTACAACCGATATCAAGCAGATGCGCCGCTACATAAAGAAGGGCTTGTCCTATGGCAAATTCCAGAGTCCGGTGAAGCAATGGACAGTCCTGGTGATCACAAAGCTTATATACATATCTATCTGGATAGTGCTTCCGATATTACTAGGTATAACCTGGTGGAAGGTATTACTGGGCTTTTTCGTGATGCACTACACTGCAGGCTTAATACTTAGCATAGTGTTCCAGCTCGCGCATATTGTAGAGGAAACGGCCAATCCGCTGCCGGATGAAAATGGCGAAATGGAAAATACATGGGCGATACACCAATTGTACACCACAGCCAACTTCGCTCCAAAAAATAAAATAGTGAACTGGTTTACAGGAGGGCTCAATCACCAGATTGAACACCACATTTTCCCGAACATAAGCCACATACATTATGGCAAGATTGCTGAAATTGTAAAGCAAACTGCCCGCGAGCACAACCTGCCGTATCACGAGTTCAAAACTATGCGCGGCGCGGTGGCAGCCCACTTCAGGCACCTGAAAGAACTGGGTATGAAGCCTGCGATGAATTAATTAGCTTAAAACCTTAACCAAAATAGTACACAAATGAACCAGCTTTCTGACAGGATTAATAATCTTTCCACTTCACAAACACTTGCCATGGCGGCACTTGCACGCGAACTTAAGGCACAGGGGAAAGACATCATCAGTTTAAGCCTGGGTGAACCTGATTTTAACACACCCGATTTTATAAAAGAAGCCGCCAAGAAGGCTATCGACGAAAATTACAGCACATACCCTCCGGTTGACGGTTATATGGAGCTTAAAGAAGCCATCTGCCGCAAATTCAAAAGAGACAACAACCTTGACTACAAGCCATCGCAAATTGTAGTTTCTACAGGAGCCAAGCAATCGCTTTATAATATTGCACAGGTAATGATTAATGATGGTGATGAAGTGATATTGCCGGCGCCTTACTGGGTAAGCTATTATGAAATCATCAAAATGGCGGGCGGTATACCTGTTGAGGTGCCAACAACTGTTGAAAATGATTTTAAGATAACGCCTGAACAGCTTGAGGCGGCAATAACTCCAAAGACAAAGATGATGTGGTTTAGCTCGCCATGTAACCCAAGCGGCTCGGTTTACAACCGTGAAGAGCTTACAGGCCTCGTGCGTGTGCTTTCAAAGCATCAACAAATTTTTGTGGTGTCAGACGAAATATATGAGCATATCAACTTCTCGGGAACTTTCTGCAGTATAGCCTCTATACCGGGGATGATGGACAGGACAATAACTGTAAACGGTGTAGCCAAGGCATTTGCTATGACGGGCTGGAGGATTGGTTATATAGGCGCACCTGAATTCATTGCTAAGGCATGTACCAAAATGCAGGGGCAGGTAACCAGCGGTGCAAACAGCATTGCGCAGCGCGCTACCATAGCCGCGGTTGATGCCGACCCGAAAGTGCTTAGCCACATGGTGGAAGCGTTCCACAAAAGGCGTGATCTTGTTGTTGGGCTGATGAAGGAAATTCCGGGTATAAAGCTAAATGTGCCGGAAGGAGCGTTTTATGTATTCCCGGATGTATCATCATTGTTCGGTAAAACGTTGCGCGGCAGGACGATAAACAACGCGGAAGACCTCTCAATGTACCTGCTTTCTGAAGCCAATGTAGCAACCGTAACAGGCGATGCCTTTGGCAATCCTGACTGCCTCCGTTTATCATATGCTACAAGTGAAGAACAGCTTACTGAAGCGATAAAGCGTATTAAAGAGGCTTTGGAATAACATACAGATCCGCAATAGCGGAGTTTTTCAGTTTATGAAAAGGATTGTTCAAATATTGATCTTGTTTATCATCGTGAGCGGACTTACGTCTGCTGTGGCGCATAAGTTTTATGTGGGTGTTTTCCAGATGGAGTACGTTCCGGCAAAAAAACAGGTGCAGCTTACTTCGCGCCTTTTTATAGATGATGTAGAGAAAACGCTTAACGCAAAATATGGTAAAAAGTTCTACTTTAGTTCTAAGCAGGAGCTGCCGGAAGCGGAAGAATACCTGAAAAAATACCTGGCGGAGAAAATGGAAGTCAGCATCAACGGGAAAGTACAGCCTGTAAAATTCCTCGCAAGGGAAATGGAGGACGATGTGCTGATTTGTTATTTTACAATTCCATCACCGAATGATGTGAAATCCGTTAAAGTGACCAATTCAATATTAATGGAATCCTTTAGCGAGCAGCAAAATATTATACATGTAAATAAAAACGTTAACAGAAAAAGCCTTTTGCTTACTAATGACAAAAAGGAAGGTACTTTAGAGTTTTAAATTATGAAGAAAGCATTCTATATCATCGCATTGGCAGCAGGATTTTCTGCAGCTGCACAAGACAAACCTGCAACTGCCACACCACGCGAACCGGGCAGGTATGATAATAATAAGTTCAGCCAGATGTATGACCTGCTGGCAACGCCCAATATGTTCCGTACGGCTTCAGGCGCGCCGGGCCCTGCCTATTACCAACAGCAGGCTGATTACAAAATGGATATAGAGCTTGATGATAAGGATACTAAGCTCTACGGAACAGAGACGATAACATACCACAACAATGCACCTGAGTCACTCGAATACCTTTGGGTGCAGCTTGACCAAAACCAAAAAGCGCCAACATCACAATCGCCTTTGGCAGAAAGCCAGCGTATGAACCCGGCTTACCCACCGGATAATTTTACGCGAACCTACTTGCAGGATGCTTTTGAAGGTGGCTTTAAGATAGAGTATGTGCGCGATGCATCAGGCAAGCCGATGAAATATACCATCAATAACACCATGATGCGTATTGACCTTGATAAGCCGTTAAAGAATGGCGAAAAAATATCATTTTCGATAAAATGGTGGTACAATATCAATAATTACAGGGTAGAAGGGGGTCGCTCCGGTTACGAACATTTTGATAAGGATGGCAACAACCTTTATGTGATTGCACAGTTCTATCCTCGCATGGCAGTATACAATGATGTGGAAGGCTGGCAAAACATGCAGTTTTGGGGCGCAGGTGAATTTGCTCTGCCATTCGGTAACTTTGAAGTGAACATTACCGTACCTGCCGACCATATCATGGAAGGCACAGGCGACTTGATGAACCGTTCGGAAGTGCTGACACCGGCGCAACTGCAACGCTATCAATTGGCGGAAAAGACATTCGACAAACCTGTTGTGGTTGTAACGCAAGCCGAAGCTGAAGCAGCAGAGAAAGGTTTTTCAGGAAAAAAGAAAACATGGAAATTCAATGCGAAGAATGTAAGAGACTTTGGATTCTCAACGTCACGCAAGTTTATTTACGATGCTATGGCTGTAAAGCTTGGCGGCAAGAATGTGATGGCGATATCCCTTTATCCCAAAGAAAGTAATCCGCTTTGGGGTGAAACTTCTACACGGATTGTAGCACATACGTTAAAGACATATTCAAAATACACTTTTGATTACCCGTACCCGAAAGCTATTTCAATTTCTGCAGAAGACCAGGGGATGGAATACCCGATGATTTGCTGGAACTATGGCCGCCCTGATGAAAAAGGCTTTGTTAGTGACAGGATAAAATATGGCATGATGAGCGTGATCATTCACGAGGTAGGGCACAACTTCTTCCCGATGATCGTGAATTCTGATGAGCGCCAGTGGACGTGGATGGATGAAGGTCTTAATACCTTCCTCCAGTACCTGACTGAAAAGGAATGGGATGCCAACTACCCTAGCAATCGCGGCCCCGCTGCCAAAATAGTACCCTACATGAGCGGCGACCAGAAGTTTCTGGAGCCTATCATGAGCAACTCTGAGAACATCTACCAATTTGGATCTAATGCCTATGGCAAGCCAGCTACCGGATTAAATATACTGCGCGAAACCATAATGGGGCATGAGCTGTTTGACCATGCATTCAAAACCTATTCGCAACGCTGGATGTTTAAACACCCTACACCGGAAGATTTCTTCCGGACGATGGAAGATGCCTCAGCGGTTGATTTAGACTGGTTCTGGAGGGGATGGTTCTACTCAACCGATTATGTTGATATGGGAATACAGGAAGTGAAACAATACTACGTGAGCGAGCAGCAGACAAAAGAAATGAAAGACTATGCCGTAAAGCGCGGCAGGTTTAATGAAGATAAAGGCCCGTTTGTTTACATGGTTGCTGAAGGCCCTGACTTCAATAAAAACCTGAAAAAGCCGCTTGCTGTGGCCGATGTGAAATTGCTGAACAACTACGTTCAGGAAAAATTCACCAAAGAAGAAAGGGCTAAACTAAGGGCTCCTAAGTATTTCTATGAGGTGACATTCAATAAGCCGGGAGGTATGCTGATGCCGATAATCGTAGAGCTTACTTTTGACGACAACACTACCGAGATACACCGTTTCCCTGTACAAATATGGAGAAAGGGCAACCAGACAGCATCACGCGTGTTTGCTACAGAAAAACCGGTGAAGCGCATTGTACTTGACCCGAAGCTTGAAACTGCCGATATTGATGTAACAAACAACACCTGGCCTGCGGAAGCAGTTAAATCGAAGTTTGACCAGCTGGAAAAAAGTAACCGACGTTAATTAATTCAGAAAAAGGGTAAATCGTCAAACGGCATCGGCTGCAAAAACGTATTTATCCTTAACTTTGTCTTTTAAACGCTAGAATTATGTTCGGAATAGGTGGGGGAGAGCTTTTCTTTATAATAATAGTAGTGCTGATGCTTTTCGGGAGCGATAAAATCCCGGAAATTGCCCGTACGCTAGGCAAAGGCATGCGCCAGCTCAAAGATGCTACTAATGACATTAAAAGTGAGATACATAAAAGCGCTGATGTAGACGGGATTAAGAAAACCTTTACCGAAATAGGCAATAACGATACCGCAACATCTGTAAGCGAGGAGATTGCCAAAGTGAAAGAAGATATTGAAGATATGTCGGGCCCAATAAAAAGGCAATATTAATGCTTGAAAAGCTGCTTGAAATAGACAGGGACCTGTTTGTATGGCTCAACTCATTAGGGTCTGAAACATTCGACCCATTTTGGGAATTCATCACCAAGCAACTCAATTGGATTCCGGTTTTTGCCATCATCTTATATCTTACCTTTAAAAGGCTGGGGTGGCGCCACGCTGTGTTAATTATACTCATAATCGCGGCTCTTATCACGCTTACCGACCAAACAACTAATCTTTTTAAGAAAGGCTTTGAAAGGCTGAGGCCTGGTAATGACCCGGAGATTGCCGGCTTTATCCGCGCTGTGCAAACCCGTAACTCTTTCAGTTTCATATCGGGTCACGCATCCAACAGTATGGCCGTGGCGTTCTTTTTTATTCCATGTGCTGCGGCCGTATCTCAAGTACATGGGCTTCATATTTTTATGGCCACTTATATTTGCTTACAGCCGTATTTATCTTGGGCTGCATTATCCAGGAGATATACTTACTGGTTACTTGTGGGGAATTTTAATGGCATGTATAATGCTTTGGGTGTATCGTATTCTTCGGGATAAATTCTTCCCTAAACAAAAAGAAAACTTAGACCACCCTACTAACAGTGAGCCCATCTCTGATAGGTAGCAGTACTGTTTCCACACGCGGGTCGTTTTTCAGCAGCTGATTGTATTCCAGCAGAATCTTAGTGCTTTTATCATTGGCTTTTACCGGCTCGAGCACCTTGCCGCTCCATAGCACATTATCACTTAGTATGATACCGCCTTTGTTCATCATCGGCACAACCATATGGAAGTAATTGATGTAATTCTCCTTATCGGCATCAATAAAAACCAAGTCGAATTTCTTACCCAATGTTGGGATGATTTCCAGGGCATTGCCTAAATGCTGCGTGATCTGCCTGCTCCAGTCACTTTTATCGAAAAACTTTTTCTGGAAGTCGTAAAGCTCTTCGTTATTGTCGATGGTATCTAATGTGCCGTCTGCCTGCAATCCTTCGGCAAGACATAGGGCTGCGTAACCTGTGTAGGTGCCTATTTCAAGAATGTGTTTTGGGTTTACCAGCTTTGAAATCATACTGAGCACCCGCCCCTGGAAATGCCCGCTAAGCATACGCGGCTGCAGTATCTTCTGGTGGGTTTCTTTATTTAGCGCCGTAAGCAGGGCAGGTTCGTTTTCGCTGTGGTTTGCAGCATAATCTTCAAGCGCTTCAGATATAAAATGCATGGTATGTTTTTTGCAAATTTACGGCAATAGCAGCAACTTTTCATTACTAACCAAATAGTTGTAACTTTGCGCCATGCAAACGGAAAAAAGGGACATAAGGGCGCTGACAAAAGAACAGTTACGTGATTTTTTTGCAGCAAATGGAGATAAGGCTTTCCGCGGCGACCAGGTTTATGAATGGCTGTGGAGTAAAGGTGCGCACAGTTTTGATGATATGACCAACGTTGCCAAAAGCACCCGGCAGATGCTGGAAGACAACTTTGCCATAAACCATATAAGCGTTGACCAGATGCAGCGCAGCAGTGACGGCACCGTAAAGAACGCTGTGCGGCTGCATGACGGGCTTGTGGTGGAAAGTGTGCTGATACCTACCGAAACACGTACTACAGCCTGTGTAAGTAGCCAGGTAGGGTGCAGTCTTGACTGTAACTTTTGTGCGACAGCCAGGCTAAAACGCATGCGCAACCTCAATCCAGATGAGATTTATGACCAGGTTGTGGCTATTGATAACGAGAGCCGCCGTACACACAATCGTCCGTTAAGCAATATAGTATTTATGGGCATGGGCGAACCGCTTATGAACTACAACAATGTAATCAAGGCTATTGATAAGATCACTTCCCCGGAAGGCTTGGGGATGTCGCCCAAGCGTATTACACTAAGCACATCGGGTATTCCTAAAATGATAAAGAAGCTGGCAGATGATGGCGTAAAGTTTAAGCTGGCGGTGTCGCTGCACTCAGCTATAGATGAGGTGCGTTCATCCATTATGCCTTTTAGCGAAAACTTTCCGTTGAAAGAATTGCGCGAAGCATTGCAATACTGGTATAGTAAAACCAAGAGCCGAATTACGTATGAATATGTGGTGTGGAAAGGTATCAATGACCGGAAGGAGGATATTGATGCGCTGGTGAAGTTCTGCAGATATGTACCGTGCAAGGTAAACCTTATCGAGTATAATCCTATTGATGATGGCGAATTTCAGCAGGCCGACCCTGAGGTTATTGATGCTTATATCCGTGCTTTAGAACGTAATGATATTGTTGCGAAAGTGCGCCGCAGCCGTGGTAAAGATATTGATGCTGCATGCGGGCAGCTGGCGAATAAAGAGAGTGATGCTTAGAACCTCTCTAATAACAATACTTACGCTGATAATTACATGCTGTAATAATGTTAAGGATTTACGGAAAGATGTAAAACATGGCATGCATTATAATGAAGTTATAAATATGATAGGTAAGCCAAGTGATTCGAGCGCTTACACCAATGCCGATGGAAATTTTATACGTAAGATTAGTTATAGCGAAGTTGAAATTTTTTCTGACTATGATTTCTATGTGGTTTTCAACGAGTCTCTAAAAGTGATTGATAGAGGTTATAATTAATAAATTAAGCTGATCTTTTTTCTTTTGTCTTGAAACAAAAGAAACAAAAATTCAAGCCTGACCGGATTTAACTTAAAATCTACGTCAAGATTTTTGCCAACGCGACCCGAGCCGTTCGCTTGCTTCACCGCTCACTCGCGGATCGCTTCCCTTCTTCCGGCGCGCAATCCTATCCTTGATTTTTACGTTAAATCCAGTAAGGCGGCTAAAGCTTAACTATCGTGGCATTTTAACCTAGCAAGCTCCGCTCGAAATGGAAAAATACTACCTGTATATGCTCCTTTTTCCGTACTTTTGGGGCACATGAAAGTTGTTGAACAGATAAAGCAGCCCATAGTGCGCGAAATGGAACTTTTTGAGAAAAAGTTCCATGAGTCGATGTCATCAAAAGTGGCGCTGCTCAACAGGATAACCTATTACATAGTAAACCGCAAGGGTAAGCAAATGCGCCCTATGTTCGTGTTCCTTACCGCCAAAATGGTATCGGGAGGGATGGTGAATGAGCGTACGTATCGCGGTGCATCGGTAATAGAGCTTATCCATACAGCCACCCTTGTGCACGACGATGTGGTGGATGACAGCAACAAGCGCCGCGGTTTTTTCTCAATCAACGCTTTATGGAAAAATAAGATTGCCGTTTTGGTTGGCGATTACCTGCTGTCAAAAGGCTTACTGCTTTCCATCGACCATGGCGATTTTGACCTGCTTCGGATAATATCGGTTGCTGTACGCGAGATGAGTGAGGGTGAACTGTTGCAGATTGAAAAAGCGCGTCGTCTCGATATAACTGAAGATGTGTATTACGAAATCATCAGGCAGAAAACAGCAACACTTATTGCAGCCTGCTGCTCGCTTGGGGCGGCATCGGTTGACCCCGAAGGGCCACATGTGGAGACCATGCGTAAGTTTGGTGAATTAATTGGTATGGCCTTCCAGATAAAGGATGACCTGTTTGACTATACTGATGATGCCATAGGTAAACCGACGGGTATCGACATTAAAGAACAAAAGATGACATTACCGCTTATTTATGCACTGAATAATTGCACAGATAAAGAAAAGCGCTGGGTGATAAATTCCATCAAAAACCACAATAAAGATCGCAAACGGGTAAAAGAAGTAATACAGTTTGTAAAAGACAAAAATGGCTTGGGCTATGCCGAACAAAAGATGAAGCAGTTTCAGGTTGAAGCCCTTCAGCTTATAGAAAGCTTCCCGCCATCGGAATATAAAGATGCCCTCACATTGATGGTGAATTATGTTATAGAGCGAAAAATATGATTAATATATCGTTTTCGTAATCACGTTTTTAGTACAACAATAGTTCTGCTCTCTTTTAAATAACTATACATTACCACAACAACAACGATATAGATTGTTTAATTATAGGCTTTCTCAATACTCAACAACTTCTCAATTTATTAGAGATTTCGTATTTATTTGTACAAAAAATTATGGTATTATTTTTTGTATAGTATTTGTATTGCCCCGGTGATTATTTTGATGTAATAAAATTCGTAACATAGCTTACCGAAACATTAAAACAATCACTCATGAAAAAACTTTACTATTCATTATTATCAATAATTGCCTTTTCAGGTGCAGCCATTGCACAACAGGCAATTGACTTTGAACCGGGAGGCGCCGGGGCAAATTATGTATGGAATGTATTTGAAAATGCTACCAACCCTGCACTTGAGGTGGTTGCCAACCCTTTCCCGGGTGGTATCAATACATCTGCCAACGTAGCAAAATTTACAGCACTGCAAGCGGGTATGCCATGGGCAGGAACAGAAATAAACCATGAAAATGGGATGCCCGACTGGGTTCTGACCAACAGCAATGCGCAGATTAAAATTATGGTTTACAAAACCGTAATCAGTCCGGTGAAGATTAAGCTTGTGACGCCTACCGGAGATGCACTTCCGGAGAAATCAGTTACAAACACGCTGGTAAACCAATGGGAACAGCTTACCTTCAACTTCGCTGATTATGTAGGCGCCCTTAGCCCGTATGACCAGATAGTTGTTTTTCCTGACTTTGGTACGGGCCCGCGCACTCAGGACAATGTGGTTTATTTTGACAACATTACATTTGGTGCCGCGCCGCCACCGCCGGCTCCGCTAACTGCTGCGCCAACACCAACAGCACCGTCATCACAGGTTATCTCGCTTTTCAGCGATGCATATGCCGGCATTAACATGAGTACATGGCTTACAGTTTGGTCTCAGGCGGCACATGCTGAAGTGCAGATACAAGGCAACCTGACTAAGAAATACTCGTCTCTTAATTTTGCAGGGATAGAGCCTGCCGCTAATATCAATGCCACAAATATGAACTATTTCAATTTTGATGTATGGTCGGCAGATTTTACCCAACTGCGAATCAAGCTGGTTGACTTTGGCCCGAATGGCGCTTACCAGGGTGGGGATGACAGCGAGCATGAAATAACGTATGCAACACCGCCTGTAGGCGAATGGCTTCATTACAGCATACCTATGACTGATTTTGTAAATATGACTGCAAGAGCAAACATCCAGCAAATTATTTTCTCGACAAATAATGCAGGTACTGTTTTTATGGATAACATTTATTTCAGTACTGATTCAACCGCAGGTACAAGCGACTTCGCAAATGTAAAAACTTCCCTGTATCCCAATCCTGTTAAAGAAGTGTTAACAATTAAATCAGGTTCGTCAATAGATGAGATAACGGTGTACAATACACTTGGGCAGCAGGTTTTGAAGGCCAGCCCGAAAGTTACCGAAGCAGCTGTTAACGTAAGTAACCTGCAAAGCGGTATATATGTTATTAATACTGTTGTTAACGGTAATTCATCAACACAGAAATTCATCAAAGAGTAGTTTTTCATATTTTAGGGGAGAAGCTGCCTGAAAGGGCAGCTTTTTTTATTTATGTAAGAACCTTGTTTTCAATAAGATATTAAATAATTGATACTTTTGTGTAAATTTTTTTGATGGCCATGCAACCATTTTTGGAAACGGCTCGTCTATGTATTTAGAAGTCCGGCTGAAAGCGGTGAGACGAACAGGCCACTAACCAATAAGACTTGTTTTGAAAGTAATAGCATTACACCAGGAAGAAAAAGATATCATAAGGCTGGCCGCCGAAAGCAACCGGCATGCCCAGCAGAAGATATACTCAAAGTATTCGCCTAAGATGCTGAGTATTTGCAGGCAATATATAAAAGACCTGCACCAGGCTGAAGACATAATGATTACAGCATTTATGAAAGTCTTTACCAACCTGAAAGCATTTGAGCACAAGGGCAGTTTTGAAGGTTGGATACGGCGGATAATGGTAAATGAATGTATTTCATACATCAGGGTGCAGAAGAAGGTCGGGTTTCTGGAAGATGAGTTTTATGTAGAAGATACGTTCAATAACATTGAAAGCCACTTTTCGGTAGAAGACATACAAACGCTGATAGACAGCCTGCCGGACGGATATAAAATGGTTTTTAACCTTTATGCGATAGAAGGTTTTAAGCACCAGGAAATTGCAAAAATGCTGGGGATTAGTGAAGGGACATCAAAATCTCAATTATCGCATGCAAGGAAAATGCTGCAGGAGCAGATTAACAAACAAAAAAATTACGTAAATGGAACCGAATAAGTTTGATGATATAGTTAGGGAAAAGCTTGAAAAGCGCACTATACAGCCACGGGAAATGGCGTGGGACAGGCTTGATGCGATGCTTTCGGTTGCTGAAGAAAAAACTGCAAAACCAAAGAAAAGCAAGAGGGCATGGATGTATATTGCTGCTAGTTTTTTGGGGTTCCTTTTGCTGGGGACGATTTTCCTGAAGCAGGGAGATAATAATGACGCTACTGAAGTAAAAAGTACTGACGTACAGGTAGCTACAGCAACAGAGGAGCCATTGATGCAAGAAGCTGCTAAAACCGAAACAGAGTCTGCAGTAGTAAACCAGGCTATAAATGCTAAAGAAGAGGCAGTGGCTGTAACAACTGCATCTGAAACCAAAACCGGAACTGCTGCACCAAATGTCCTTCAAAAAAAACATAAGCCAGCAGTAGCAGTACAGTACCCGGTAAATATTGAAGGAGCTGTTGCTCAAGCCACTAAAAATGAAATTATTGTAGAGAAACCGGTAGCCAACGAAGCCGAAATACTGCTTGCAGCCGCCGCTGATACTGATGAAGCTAAAAAGCCTGCTGTAAAGGTTAATGCTAAATCATTGCTTTCATCTGTTGAGGGTGAACTTGACAGCAGCTTCAGGAATAAGGCTATGCAGGCCATTGTAAAAAATTACAACACCGTAAAAACATCTGTAGCAAACAGAAACCATAAGTAACAATCATTAATTACATATTTAAATCATCAAGAACATGAAAACGATTACTTTTTATGTAGCGGCACTGCTATGCCTTGCAGCTACCAAACTTAAAGCACAGGAAACATTCAGCGAAAGGGTAGATGCCATTTCTAAAAACATGGAAACCATAACCAAAACACAGAAAGATTCGCTTAAAATTGAGGTTGAACAGGTAAACCAGCAACTCTCAGCCGGAACAATTACTGCCGCACAAGCTGAAACGAGAAAACAGCAACTTGCCGACATGCGCGCTAAAAAAATTGAAGATGGCTTAAATGCTGAACAGGCTAAACTTGAACAGCTTATAAACGATAAAGTTGAAGGCAAGCTGCCGAAAGAAAATGACAAATTTGTTTTCTCTTTTAAGAAGGGCGATAAGAAAGAGAATGAAAATGATACACTAAAGCAATACAGCTACAAGAGAACAACATCACAATTTGTTTTCGCACTAGGGTTGAACCGATTGGTAGTTGACGATAAGATTGACCATGATAACTTTAAAGACAGGTCTGATTTTTATGAGTGGGGTATCAGTTTTAATACAAGGATGCTTAAAAACAATAACTTACTGCATATCAAGTACGGGCTATCATTACAATATAACAACCTGCGCCCTGAAAACAACCGTAAGTTTGTAACAACACCTGATGGGCAGACAACACTTGCAGACTCAGGCCTTGATCTTAAAGTTAGCCGTTTCCGTTACGTAAACCTTGTTGTACCGGTGCACCTTGAGTTTGATTTTACACCGAAGAAAGTTAACGGTGATGTTACTTACTTCCCTTCGCACAAAAGCCTTCGTATTGGTTTTGGCGGTTATGCAGGGATAAACGTAAAAGAGAAGCAAATACTGAAGTATACTCAGGATGACCACAAAGTGAAGCATAAAGAAAAAGGTGATTTCAATGTGAATGACTTTACATACGGGCTTAGCGCTTACATAGGTTTTGGTGAGGTAGCGCTATATGCCAAGTATGACCTGCAGCCGGTATTTGCAAACAATACTGTTGATGCACAAAACCTTTCAATGGGTGTAAGATTCGATTTCAATTAATTACGTTAGGGTTAGTTTTGTACTTTTTGAGAGAAGGCGCTCCGGTTGGGGCGCCTTTTTTAATACCTTGTCATCAAAAGATAATTATGAAACAAATTGCGTTGTATTTGTTTTTCGCTATAATAATTTCGTGCACAGGTACGGAAGTTGAGAATATAGGTACATATTTTCCAGAGTACATTATAGCTGCAGATGGCTCTTTTATATCGCAGGTGCGTACATCAGGAGTTATTGTCAAGAACGCGGCCGGGCAACCGGAAGATATGCTTACAACGCTTAAAAATGCAGGGGTAAATACCATACGCCTGCGCCTGTTTAAAAACCCGGCTGACGGGCATTCAGGCTTTAATGAAGTAAAGACTTTCGCCGAAGAAATAAGAAACAAGGGAATGAAAGTATGGCTCACGGTGCATTACAGTGACACTTGGGCAGATCCCGCGCATCAGGAAAAGCCTGCAGAGTGGTCGGGGCAAAGCTATGCACAGCTTAAAGCAAGTGTTTACAACTATACAAAACAAATTGTTACAGGGATTGGTCCGGACTATATTCAAATCGGCAATGAGATAAACGCAGGGTTCCTGTTTCCTGAAGGAGCTTATGCTAATATGGAACAACTTAAAGGCCTTTTGGCAGAAGGCTGCCGTGCGGTAAGGGAAAATTCAGATGCGGTGATTATGCTCCATTATGCAGGGTATGAAGGGGCTGCGAGTTTCTACAGCAATTTTATTGATTTAGACTACGATCTTATTGGTTTGTCTTATTACCCTATGTGGCACGGCAAAAACCTGAACCAGTTACAGGCAAATATGCAGGCACTGTTTCTTGCCCATAGTAAACCTGTTGTAATTGCCGAAACATCATACCCATTTACGTTTGGGTATAATGACTTTACAAACAACATTATTGGCAGCCAGGACCAGATATTGCCGCAATACCCCGCAACCCCTGAGGGACAGGCAGCTTATCTGGCTAAGATTAAAGAAATATCTGTGGAATATGGCCTTGGCTTTTGTTATTGGGGAGGTGAGTGGATTTCCTTCAACGGCCCTGAAGCTACAAATGGTTCTGCATATGAGAATCAGGCGCTATGGGATTTTGATGCAAAAGCACTCCCGGCTATGAGTGTTTTTAGAAATTAACTATTTAATTATCATAGTGTAATGTTAATCCGTTTCAGGATTTCAGGCGCGCTTGCTAATTTTAAATAAAAATTGCCGCCATGGATAATTACACTGTAACTTTTAAGTATGACGGGGACTTTGACCTGCCTAACGACCCGGGAAAGCGTGACAAATCTGTACCGGGAATGGTGCTTCAAAAGCTCGAGGCCCACGAGTTTGAACTCATAGATTTTAACCTGACGGAGAATTACCAGGAAGACTATGCCGAAACCTACATAAGCGACCCTTACCTGCACAGGTGCATACTGGAGATTAAGACTAACCTTACCCGGAAAGACCTGCAGTCGCGTGAGGCAATATATGAACGTTGCCTTATTGAAATGAAGGAAAACCACCTGAAGCTTTGCAAAGCTTACGAAAATGAGAATGCAAAACTGGGTATGCTGCAAAGCATAATCTGTTTTGAAGTTGATGGTAAAAAAGCGGCTTAATTTACATATGTGTGAACTTTCAAAGTTCGTAAGGCCTAATGTATGTAAACTTTGTAACTTTGACACTTTGAAACTTGATCCAAAGTGATATCTAAAGCTACAATTGATACCGTATTTGAAACCGCCCGTGTTGAGGAGGTTATCGGTGATTTTGTGCAATTGAAACGTGCGGGCAGCAACCTCAAAGGCCTTAGCCCCTTCAGTAATGAAAAGTCGCCCTCGTTCATGGTATCTCCTGTAAAACAGATTTGGAAAGATTTTAGTTCCGGGAAAGGCGGAAATGCTGTAGCATTCCTTATGGAACATGAGCATTTTACTTATCCTGAAGCCATACGCTATCTTGCCAAAAAATATAACATAGAGATTGAGGAGACCCAGCAAACCGACCAGGACCGTGAACAGGCCGATGAGCGCGAAAGCATGTACCTGGTGTCTGAATTTGCACAAAAGTATTTCCACAATACATTGCTAAATACTGATGAAGGCCGTGCTATTGGCTACTCGTATTTCAAAGAGCGTGGCTTTACAGGTGAAACAATAAAGAAGTTTGGGCTGGGCTATTCACCTGAAGTTTGGGACGCATTTACTGCGGAAGCTTTAGGAAAAGGGTATAAGGCTGAATATCTTGAGAAAACCGGGTTGTCTATCCTGCGTGAAGATGGCAGGCATATTGACCGTTTCCGGGGCAGGGTGATGTTTCCCATCCAAAGCATGTCGGGCAGAGTATTAGGCTTTGGTGGGAGGATTCTTGGTAATGATAAGAAAGTTGCCAAATACCTTAATTCCCCTGAAAGCGATATCTACCACAAAAGCAAAGTGCTGTACGGTATTTATCACGCTAAGCAGGCTATTGCTAAACAGGATAACTGCTATTTAGTAGAGGGCTATACAGATGTGATACAGCTGCACCAGGCAGGTGTGGAGAACGTGGTGGCATCATCAGGGACAGCATTAACACCCGACCAGATTAGGCTTATCAACCGCCTTACCAAAAACATCACCGTACTTTTTGATGGTGACGCAGCAGGTTTACGCGCTGCTATACGTGGTATCGACCTTATTCTGGAAGAAGGAATGAACGTAAAGGTATGCACTTTCCCGGAAGGCGAAGATCCTGACAGTTTTGCGAAGAATAATACCTATGAAGCGCTTGTAAACCACCTGGAGAATAATGCCAAAGACTTTATCCAGTTCAAAGCATCATTACTTATGGACGAAGCAGCAAACGACCCTGTAAAAAAAGCAGGGCTCATACGTGATATGGTTACCAGTATTGGTAAGATACCAGACCGTATCCAGCGGGAAATTTATATACAGGAAGTTGCCAGGATCATGGATATTTCCGAGCAGGTATTGTCAAGTACACTGGCGCAGCTGGTGCAGAAAGATTTGGCCGATGCTGGTAAGAAGTTTAAGGAAGAACAGAGGGAAAAGGCTTTTGATGTTGTAAAGAGTGAGTCACAGCAAACAGCTGCAAAAGTTGATGTGCTGTACGAGCTTGAGCGAAAAATTATTGAAATACTTTTGCTTTACGGCGGGGAAACAGAAGAGTTTGAAGATATTTTGCTTAAGGCAGATGAAGACGGTGAGCTGAAACAAGTAACCGAAAAAAAGGAATATAAGGTCTATGAGCGCATTTTCTTAAGTCTGCAGGAAGATGAGACTGAATTGGCCAATCCTCTCTTTAAAGCTATATATGAAAGCCTGATAGCCTATTACCAGGCTAACGAGAAGTTTGAAACAGAGCAATACCTCATGCACCTTGAGCCTGAACTTGCCCGTGAAGTTACCGATATTTTAATGGAAGAAGAACGTGAACTGCTGCACAACTGGGAAGGCCAGCAAATCATTGTAAAACAAAAAGGCCAAACCATAGCACAATACGTACAGGAAACCATACTTACGCTGCGTTGGTACCTAGTTGACAGCATCATTAATGAGCTGCGTAACAGCCTTGCCAATACCAAACCTGAAGATGATAATACCGAAACCCTCTCTATGGCAATGGATTACCAAAAGCTGGTTAATTCGTTTTCTGTAAGATTAGGCAGGGTAATGTCGCGTTATAGCTCGTAGCTGATTTTAAACAATATCAAGTGTTTTCGCCTTATTCACCAAATCTACAAGGTTAGTTACATGCAGTTTCGTAAGCAGGCGCAGCTTGTAGGTGCTTATTGTTTTTTCGTTCAGGTCAAGCAACTTCGCAATTTCCTTATTTTTTTTGCCTTCGCTGAGGTAGCGCAGCACCTCAATTTCGCGCGATGACAGCTTGCGGTACAGCCTTTCCGACTTTTTGCCTTTATTAAGCAGCGCAAGGTTTTTCTTCACGGCATCGCTAAAAATGATTTCGCCCTCATTTACTTTTTTAATGGCAGCTTCAAGGTCTTCCATCTTAGCGCTTTTATGCAGGTATGCAGATACGCCTGCTTTTAATGCATTTGGCGCATAAATCTGTTCGGCAAGGTTGGTGAAAATTATTATTCTGGTATCAGGAAATTCTTTTACAAGCGATTTTACAGCGCTGATGCTGGTGAGGCCTTCAAGCTCAAGGTCAACCACAGCGGCATCAACCGTTTTCTTTGAAAGCACGTCAATCAGGCTGTCAAGATTATTTACAACACCAACAAAACTTATTTCCGCATTCTCTTTAAAGTAGGTCTTCATGCCGTAGTGCACTACCGGATGATTATCTGCCAGACATAGTTTAATCATGATTGCAATTTTTAATTAAAACTTATATAGTAAAGTTACCTAATTATTATCTTAAAGTATTGTGAATGAAAGAATTTTATGTCAAATTTAAGGGAATCTCACATACAGGTATCGGCTGCATCTTATGCTGGTTTATAGTGTTGAGCCTTTTGTATATTTTAAAAACTTCCTGTTGTCTTCCTGCAAATTCATTTTCGTCTTTACCTGCTTCCATCTGTTCCATAGCCCATTCCAGCTCATCATAGCTTGCACCCAGCTGGTCTTCATCACTGCGGTCATCACCAAATAAACCGTCAGTAGGCTTAGCCTGCACAATGCTGTCAGGCACCATAAGGTATTTTGCCAGTTCGCGCACCTGGCTTTTCTTCAGGTCGGCAATCGGGCTCAGGTCAACCCCGCCATCACCATATTTAGTAAAAAATCCCACACCAAAATCTTCCACCTTATTGCCTGTACCTGCTACAAGCGCCTGGTGCAGCCCGGCAAAGTAATACAGTGTAGTCATCCTTAGCCTTGCACGGGTATTAGCCAGCGTAAGGTCAAGGCGTGCTTTATCGTCACCTTCAGGCACATGATGTTTAAAAGTATCAAAAACAGGGGTAAGGTCGGCCCGGGCATCGCTTACATTGCTGAAGCGCTTTTTTAGTGCTGTAATATGTTCCTGTGCGCGCGTTACGTGGCTCGGCGCCTGGTGTATGGGCATTTCAATGCAAAGGGTTGGCATCCCTGTAAGCGCACAAAGCGTTGAGGTTACGGCAGAATCTATCCCGCCTGAGATGCCTACAACAAATCCTTTCACTTTAGCGTTCTCTGCATAGCTTCGCAGCCAGTCAACAATATGTTTGGTTATTTCTTCTGCTTTAAAAGTAGTAGTTGGCATAAACTTATTTTGTTTGGTTGGGGTGGCGTATATTTGCACCAAAATAATTTTTAAAGTTAGACATATTAATTCGGGATTTTTCTTAATAAAATTTTAAATTATGAAGAAGTTTTTTCTTTTGGCTTTTGTACTAATAATGGCAGCATCATGTAAAGACGAGAAAGAGAAAGTAGAAGAAAAAGTAGCTGCCGTAAAAGTTGGTAAAATTGACATAGAGCGTTTTGATAAAGAATTTTACGAAAGCAACCCAAATGATATAAGCGCTGTAAAGCAAAAATATCCTTTCTTTTTCCCGGCCGGCAATCCTGACGCGGTTTGGACTGACAAAATTAAAGACCCTTTGCTTCAGGAGCTTCATCAGGAAGTAGAAAAGAAATTCCCGAATACTACGGCATTACAAGAAGATTTTTATTCACTTTTCCAGCATATAAAATATTACTATCCTGATTTCCGTACGCCAAAAGTCATTACGCTGATTTCGGAAATGGATTATGAATCTAAGGTTATCTATGCCGATTCGCTTATGCTGGTATCGCTTGACCTCTACCTTGGTAAAGGCCACAGGTTTTACGAATTCCCGACTTACCAGAAACAGAACTTTGAACCGAGGCAGATTATGCCTGATGCAGCAAAAGCTTTTGCTGAAACTAAAATACCGCCTGTACGCGACCGTGACCTGCTGAGCCAGATGATATACTATGGCAAACAGCTATATATGAAAGACCTGCTGATACCTGATTATACTGATGCTGAAAAAATGGGCTATACCGAAGAGCAGCAGAAGTGGGCCGAGGCCAACGAGGAAGAAATATGGCGCTATTTTGTAGAGAACAAAATACTGTATGATACCGACTCAAAATTGCCGGGCCGCTTTATAAACCCGGCGCCGTTCTCTAAATTTTACCTGGAGATAGATAATGAATCGCCCGGCAGGATTGGGCAGTGGATTGGCTGGCATATTGTACGGGCCTACGCCCAAAACCATAAAGATGTACCTTTGCAGCAATTGCTGATGATGGACGCGAAGACCATCTTTGAAAACTCTAAATACAAACCAAAAAAGACGAATGGCTAAGACAAACTTAAAATCTGAAATAAACTTTCTTGTTGAACTTGATGAAAACCGCGTACCGGAAAAATTGTGGTGGACTGCCCGTGACGGCGGCGTGGTAAACCAGGAGACCAAAGCCGTGATGCTATCCGTATGGGACAGCAAGCCACAGGAAAGCATGCGTATTGACCTGTGGACGAAAGATATGCCGGTTGATGAGATGAAAACCTTCTTCCACCAGACATTGGTATCTATGAGCGATACCTATGAGCGTGCTACCGGCGACAAAAAGATGGCTGACACTATGAAAGATTTCTGCGATTACTTTGCAGAAAAGCTGGAGCTGAAGCAGAAGTAATCATGAGCGATGTTGTTTTGCGCCGGTATCGTGCTGAAGATCTGTATGCCTTGATAGAATTATTTCGTGGAACGGTACATGCTATCAATGCGAAAGATTATACACAGGCACAGCTAGATGCCTGGGCACCTGTAGATATTGATGCGGAGCGCTGGGGTCCCAAACTTCTGCAACATTACACTATAGTTGCCGAAATGGATGGTGTATTATGCGGCTTTGCCGATATAGATGGCACGGGATATTTTGACCATCTTTTTGTGCATAAAGATTATCAGGGCAGGGGTATAGCTAAGGAATTGGTAAAAGCTGTCGAAGCTTTTGCGACTCAGTCAGAAGTCAAAACAATCACGGTAAATGTTTCAATTACCGCTAGGCCTTTTTTTCTTAAGCAAGGATACGAATTAGTTAAACAGCAGGAAGTGGAGTATAATGGCCAGCGCTTTACCAACTACGCCATGAAGAAACAAGTCACGGTGATTAAATAAAATCCTGGTTATCAAAAATTCCCTGGTTCACTTCATCAATATAAGCTAATAAGGCATCGCGGCCTGTACCGTCTTCTGATGAGGTGATGAAGTACTGTGGCATATCTTCCCAGTTATTGGCTAAGAGCGCTTTTTTATAAGCGGCAACGTGCTGCTCGGCACGTCCGCGGCTTATTTTGTCGGCTTTGGTAAATACAATGCAGAACGGCACTTCAGTTTCGCCAAGGTAAGTAATGAACTCCAGGTCAATTTTCTGGGCTTCGTGCCTGATATCGATAAGCACGAAAGCACAAACCAGCTGCTCGCGCCTTTCGAAATAGTCGGTGATGAACTTTTGGAATGTTTCCTTGGTTTTCTTTGATACCCGTGCATAACCATATCCCGGTAAGTCTACCAAAAACCAATTGCTGTTTATCTTGAAATGATTGATAAGCTGTGTTTTACCGGGCTTTCCCGATGTTTTTGCAAGGCTTTTATGGTTCGTCAGCATATTGATAAGCGATGACTTACCAACATTTGACCTGCCGATAAAAGCATACTCCGGCAAACGCTCAGCAGGGCATTTGCTCACATCAGAATTGCTAATTACAAACTCGGCAGTATTAATTTTCATCGGATAACAGTTTTTCAACTTCAGATTTAAGAACAGGAATATCTTTCATTATAACTTTCCATATCAGGATATCATCAATGTTGTCATAAGCATGAATGACTTTATTTCGAAGGTCAACAATCAGCCTTGAATAAGATATGGAAATTGAAGGATTAATTTTCAAGAGTTTTGTCATGGCTTCGCCAATTATCTCAAGCTCACGTTCAACAGCCCTGCGTTTTGTTTTATTTGAAAGATACTCTTCAAACACACGCTTCGATTCAAGATGCTCGTCAATAGAGTTTACTGCATTAAGAATATCAATGAGTAATTTTTTTTCTTGGAGCGTGCTCATAGTAATGCAATTTTACTTTGATTTATGCTTTCAATCAAAAAAGGATTTTTTAATGTCTTTTCAGCTACAAGTTCTACATCACGCTCTAAAAGTGTTTGAAGCTCATGTAATAAACCAAAGTAATTATTTGCATAAACCTCGTAATCAATGTTTTCGGGAAAACTGAATAGAAAATCTACATCGCTTTTTTCATTGAATTTTCCTGTTGCAGCACTGCCAAACAAATATGCCCTTTCAGCCTGATACTTTCTGAAAAGTTCTTTTATCTGGGGTAGTTTATTTGCAACAACATTAACCATTTAATTAATTTTAATTACAATCCGGTTTTCTTCAGCCATTCATGCATCAGGCGGTTAAACTCATCAGGGTGCTCCATCATGGCAGCGTGGCCGCACTTGTAAATCCAATACAATGTTGAGTTTGGCAGCAACGTGTGGAATTCCTCGGCTACTTCCGGCGGCGTTACGTTATCATTCTTACCCCAGATTATACCTGTTGGCACATGCATTTTCGGCAAATCCTTCGCCATGTTGTGGCGTATGGCGCTCTTTGCAATAGTCAGTGTTTTAATCAGCTTTATCCTGTCATTCGCCACCGCATATACTTCATCAACAATTTCTTTTGTTGCAACAGCCGGGTCATAAAATACATCCTGCGCTTTTTTCCGGATATAGTCATAATCGCCGCGGCGCGGATAACTGTCACCCATAGCGCTCTCGTAAAGACCTGAGCTTCCCGTAATTACAAGGCCAAGCATTTTTTCAGGGTACATTTTTGTGTGGTACAGCGCTATATGGCCTCCCAAAGAATTGCCCAGCAATATCACCCTGTCAAAACCTTTATAGGTAATGAAATCTTTAACCCACTTTGCAAAAGCCTTCACATTGGTTTTCAATATACTTTGGGTGTAAATCGGCAATTCGGGAATCACCACTTTATATCCATGCTGCGGAAAATAATTGGCAACGCCGTCAAAATTACTCAGACCTCCCATAAGGCCGTGAAGGATGATTATGGGTGTGCCTTCTCCGGCTTCAAAATAACTGTACTTTCCTTCCTTGTGTGTGCTTTGCATATATAGGGCAACTATTCAATATCGGCAAATATATGATTTTAAAATTTCAAAACTTCAGAGTTTTTGATTGTTTAAATTTTCCTGTTAAAGCTGTGTTAATTTCGGACCTGTACCTTTCCTAACCATCTAAAATGGAAAAACTTATCAACAAAGTGGTAGAAAGTGGTAATGAGTGGGAAATATTGTTTTATATTTGCGTTAATCATGATTAAACACGTAACTGCTTGAATGCCATAGTAGGAACATACGAATGTAAAGCGGATTCAAAGGGGAGGCTGATGCTTCCGGCGCCTTTGAAGAAGCAGCTTGCATCCGGGCTTGATGCCGGTTTTGTGCTGAAGCGTTCTGTTTTCCAGCCGTGCCTTGAATTGTATCCGATGGCAGAGTGGAATGTCATGATGGCTAAAATCAACAAGCTGAACAGGTTTGTGAAAAAGAATAATGATTTCATCCGGAGGTTTACGGCGGGTGTAAAAATAGTGGAAATTGACGCTGCTGGCAGACTTTTAATTCCGCGCGACCTTGTGGTTTTTGCGGAAATCGATAAAGATGTGGTGCTGTCATCAGCGGTGAATATTGTAGAAATCTGGGATAAAGACAAATACGAGAAATCTATTGATGACTCGGTGGTTGATTTTGCTGACCTGGCTGAAGAAGTGATGGGTAACCTAAATGATGGCGAAGATGGAATATCATAACCCTGTGCTTTTAAAGGAAACTGTTGACGGGCTTAATATTAAGCCTGACGGCGTGTATGTAGACGTAACCTTTGGTGGCGGCGGGCACTCAAAAGAAATTTTGAGCAGGCTTGGTGAAAACGGGAAACTTTTTGCCTTTGACCAGGATGAAGATGCGCATGCTAATGCGCTGAAAGATGAACGTTTTGTGCTGATTCTGGAAAATTTTAGGTTTATAAAAAGGTTTTTGCGCTTTCACGGCGTGAAGCAGGTTGACGGTATATTGGCTGACCTTGGTGTGTCATCGCATCAGTTTGATGTGCCGGAACGCGGTTTTTCTACCCGTTTTGAGGCCGAGCTTGACATGCGGATGAGTAAAAAGAATGAGCTTAATGCCTATGTGGTGGTTAATGAATATGATGAGGCTGAACTTAAGAGGGTTTTTTATGACTTTGGCGAGCTTAAGAATGCAGGGGCTTTAGCAAATACCATTGTTTCAGCACGAAGAAGCCACCCGATAAAAAATTCTGAGCAGCTGAAGCAGGTGCTGGCAAAATTTCTGCCGGCGCATAAAAGCAACAAAATATTGGCGCAGATATACCAGGCTATCCGCATTGAGGTAAACCAGGAGATTGAGGTGCTTAAGGAGTTTTTAGTACAGTCCCTGGAAGTTTTAAAGACCGGCGGGAGGCTGAGTATCATTTCATACCATTCACTTGAAGACAGGCTTGTAAAACGCTTTATGCGCAATGGTATGTTTGAAGGTGAGCCGGAGCGTGATGTGTTCGGGAATTTTGAGGTGCCTTTCAGGAGTATTGAAAAGCTGATTGTGCCTACAGATGAAGAGATTGCAGTAAATAACCGTGCCCGCAGCGCAAAGCTTAGGGTGGCTGAAAAGTTATAAGTGATGAAAAGCAGTGTTTACAGCCTTTTAAAAGCAAAATACCTTGTAGATGAAGGGTCTATGCGTAACTGGCGCTTCATTATTTTCCTTATCATCATTGCGATTATCATGATTGGCAACTCGCACAATTACGAAGAGAAACTGTTCAGGATCAGTGAACTGGAAAATGAAGTGAAAGAATTGAGATCAGAGTTTGTAGACCGCCGTTCAGAGCTTATGGAATTAAAGATGGAAAGTACTATCTCACGTAAAATGGAGGTAAAGGAGATATTTCCTTCATCAGTTCCGCCGAAAAAGATTAAAGTTTTAAAAGAAGAAGAAAAAAGCCTTGTTGACAGGATATGGCAATAGAAGATAAAAATATCTCTTTCAGGATGTACATCCTTGCCGCCGTGATTTTTATCATGGCTATCCTTATTACAGTAAAGCTTACTAATATACAGTGGGTGCATGGCGACCATTACCGCCAGCTGGCAAAAGAGCGTACAGTGCGCGACTTCGTGATTCCGGCAAACAAAGGTAATGTGTATTCGGCTGACGGTAGTTTGCTGGCCACATCTATCCCTAATTACAAAGTAAGGTTTGATGCGCTTGCACCCAAGGCTGAAGATTTTAAACAATATGTAAAGCCGCTGGCTGATTCTCTTTCGGCAATGTTTGGCAAGCCTTCGGGCCATTATTATAACGAATTGCGCAAGGCTCGTGCAAACAAAAACAGGTATTATCTCGTGGCGCGAAACCTTAGCTATACTGAATATATGCGCGTTAAAAGCTTCCCGCTATTCAGGCTTGGGGCTTATAAAGGCGGTATTATTACGGAGCAACGCACCATCCGCGAGCATCCTATCGGCCGGATAGCCGAACGTACCATTGGTTATGAGCGTGTTGACCACAAAGGTGAAAACCTGACGGTAGGTATTGAAGGCGCTTTTTCAAAATATTTGAATGGAAAAGATGGCCGCAGGATGATGCAGAAAATTGCCAAAAAGCAGTGGAAGCCTATTGGTGATAACAATGAAGTTGAGCCTGTAGATGGGTATGATGTAGTTTCTACCATTGATGTTTATATACAGGATATTGCACACCACGCCCTGCTGAAGCAGCTGGAGTATTATGAGGCTGACCATGGTTGTGTGGTAGTTATGGAGACGAAAACAGGCTATGTAAAAGCGATATCAAACCTGGGCAGGCAAAAGGATGGAAGCTATGCGGAAACCGTTAATTATGCAGTATGGGAGTCGCATGAGCCGGGTTCTACTTTTAAACTGGCCGGACTTGTAGCGTTGCTTGAAGATAAGAAGGTTGATACCAGCCAGGTATATGATTCTAAAGGTGGGGATATTACCTATTTCGGCCGCCATGTGCGCGATTCAAAAAAGGGCGGATACGGGAAAATATCACTTGCACGAGGTTTTGAAGTATCGTCAAATACGGTGCTGGTGCAGGCGGTTTATGAAAATTACAAAGACAACCCGCAGGAGTTTGTAGACCACCTGAATGATTTCGGGCTTAACAAAAGACTGGGCATCTCGCTAAAAGGTGAGGGCAGGCCTATGATTCCTCAACCCGGAGATGCATCATGGTCGAAACTTGCGCTTCCCTGGATGGCATTTGGCTATAACGTATCTATGACCCCATTGCAAACGCTGACGTTCTATAATGCAATAGCTAACGATGGTGAAATGGTAAAGCCGCTTTTTGTACAGGAAATAAAAGAATGGGACAGGACAATCAAGAAGTTTGATAAAGAAGTCATCAACCCAAAAATATGTTCGCAGGCGACAATAAAAAAAGTGAAAGCTGTACTTGAGAACGTGGTGAAGAAGGGTACAGGCTCTAAGCTGTATTCAAAAGATTTCTCTATGGCAGGCAAGACAGGTACAGCGCAGATGAATTACGGTGGCGGTAAGGGTGAAGGCATGTTCTATTCGTCATCTTTTGCAGGCTATTTCCCGGCAGATAACCCGCAATATTCATGCATTGTAATTATCCATAAGCCAAGTACAAGCAAAGGTTACTATGGAGCAGACGTTTCAGGGCCGGTGTTTAAGCGTATTGCCCAAAAGATATTTACCGATGTGCCTTCTACCAACCAAGTGAAAAAGCTTGAAAGTAAAATTGCAAAGCAGGAACAGTTATATGCGCAGTATTATGCCAGAGAGCAGAAGAGCAAAGAAACAAATAGCAACGTTGTGCCGAACATTGTAGGCATGAGCGGTATGGATGCCGTGGCACTGCTTGGCAATATGGGCTTTAAGGTACAGGTGATAGGCGTAGGCAAAGTAAAAAAACAATCGCTTACACCGGGCACCGCATTTAAAAAACAACAAACCATAACACTTGAATTGTCATAAATGGTTTTAAAAGATATACTATACAGAACAGCGATTGAATCGGTTAACGGGCCGACAGATATTACTGTGAACAAAATAGAGTTTGATTCTCGCAACATAGCTGCGGGTGATGTTTTTGTAGCCATACGCGGTACGCAGGCTGACGGGCATAATTTCATTGATAAAGCTATAAGCCTTGGGGCTGTGGCTGTTGTATGCGAAACACTTCCTGACGAACTTAAAGATAGTGTTACTTACGTTACGGTAAAAAATGCTTCGGCAGCGCTGGCATACATGGCTGCGAATTTTTACGGAAACCCATCATCGAATATCAAACTTGTTGGGGTTACTGGTACAAATGGTAAGACTACCATAGCTTCACTGCTTTACCAGCTATTCATGAATGCGGGCTATAAAACAGGTCTGCTTTCAACCGTGAAGATTATGGTTGACAAGAAAGAATTTAAGGCAACCCATACCACTCCTGATTCGCTTACCATAAACCGCTACCTGAAGCACATGGAAGAAGAAGGTGTAGCTTACTGTTTTATGGAAGTAAGCTCACACGGCATACACCAAAACAGGACGGAAGGACTGGTGTTCGCCGGAGGTATTTTCACTAATCTGAGCCATGACCACCTTGACTATCACGCTACGTTTGCCGAATACCGTGATGTAAAGAAAACGTTCTTTGATCAGCTGCCGAAAACGGCTTTTGCACTGACGAATATTGACGATAAGAATGGTATTGTGATGCTGCAGAATACCATTGCAAAAAAGCTGACCTATGCGTTGAAAACTTATGCTGATTATAAGGCACAGATACTGGAAAACCAGCTTTCAGGCCTGCTGTTGAAGATAAACGGGCATGAGCTGTGGGTGAAGCTTATAGGTACGTTTAATGCTTATAATTTACTGGCGATTTATGCAGCAGCAGTTAATCTGGGCCTTGAAGAGAATGAAGTATTGAGATTGATGAGTACGCTTGAAAGCGTTTCCGGAAGGTTTCAGTTTATTATATCAGACACAAAAATTACAGCTATTGTAGACTACGCCCATACTCCTGATGCACTGGAGAATGTATTGAAAACAATTGACGGCATCAGGACGCGCAATGAGCAGGTGATAACTGTTGTAGGCTGTGGTGGCGATCGTGACAAGGCTAAGCGCCCGGTGATGGCACATATAGCATCATCAATGAGTGATAAAGCCATTTTTACCAGCGATAACCCTAGGACTGAAGTGCCTGAAGACATCATTGAAGACATGGAAAAAGGCGTGGAGCCACAGAATTACAAACGGACACTATCTGTGGTTGACCGTAAACAGGCTATAAAGATAGCGTGCCAGCTGGCGAGGCCCAATGATATTATATTGATAGCCGGAAAAGGGCATGAAACCTATCAGGAGATAAACGGCGTGCGTCATGATTTTGATGATATGGCTGTGGTAAAAGAATTATTAGAGCAACTTAATAAATAAGCAGTATGCTATACTATCTGTTTGAGTATCTGAATAGAATGGATGTTCCCGGAACGGGAGTGTTCCAGTACATTACCTTCCGCTCGGGGATGGCAATTATACTGTCGCTGCTTATTTCAACGGTGTTTGGTAAGCGCATCATTAACTTCCTGCGCAGGCAGCAAATTGGCGAGACGGTTCGCGAGCTGGGCCTTGAAGGACAGTCGCAAAAAGCAGGTACACCAACCATGGGAGGGCTTATCATCATTATCTCAACACTGATACCTGTGTTGTTGCTTGCCAAGCTTGATAACATTTACGTGATGCTGCTTATCGTTACAACGCTTTGGATGGGAACTATCGGTTTTATAGACGATTACATCAAGATATTCAAAAAAGATAAGGAGGGTCTAAAAGGAAAGTTTAAAGTTGTAGGGCAGATTGGCCTCGGGTTGATTGTAGGTTACATCCTGTATTTCCACCCCTCAGTAACGGTTCGAACAGATACTGGGCGTATTGACATCTTCAATACAACGCAGAATGTAATTTCACAGGGCGGGCTTGAAGAAAAGTCGACAGCTACTACCATTCCGTTCTTTAAAAACAATGAGTTTGACTATGCTGAGATTCTGTCGTTTATGGGTGACGGCTACCAGGATTATGCCTGGCTGATATTCATCCCGATAGTGATTTTCATCATCACGGCAGTGTCAAACGGCGCTAACCTGACTGATGGTATTGACGGGCTCGCGGCAGGAACGTCTGCAATCTCCGTCCTTGCTTTGGGGATATTTGCATTCGTTTCAGGTAATATTATATTCTCAAATTACCTGAATATCATGTATATACCCAACTCCGGTGAGATGACAGTCTACATAGCGGCCTTCGTAGGTTCGCTCATCGGGTTCTTGTGGTACAACACATATCCGGCATCAGTATTTATGGGAGATACGGGTAGTTTAACCATTGGCGGAATCATAGCAGTATTGGCCATCGCGGTCCGTAAAGAGTTGCTGATACCGGTGCTTTGCGGCATCTTCCTGGCTGAGAATCTATCGGTTGTGCTGCAGGTAAGCTATTTTAAATATACGAAAAAGAAATACGGCGAAGGCCGCAGGATATTCCTAATGTCACCGCTGCACCACCACTACCAGAAGAAAGGCTACCACGAGAGCAAGATTGTAACCCGCTTCTGGATTGTGGCGATATTACTGGCAATTTTTTCACTGGTATCACTAAAACTAAGGTAGTATGGCAAAGCGGCTTGTGGTATTGGGTGGGGGCGAGAGCGGCGTAGGCACGGCCATTCTCGGGAAGAAAAAGGGATATGATGTTTTTGTGTCTGACTTCGGAAAGATACAGGATAACTATAAAGAAGTTCTGGCGCTTAACGGCCTGAATTGGGAAGAAGGTAAGCATACGGAAGAACTGGTGCTGAATGCAGATGTGGTGATGAAAAGCCCCGGCATACCTGATAAATCGCCAATTGTGACAGCTTTGAAGGCTAAGGGTATATCGGTAATCAGTGAAATTGAGTTTGCATCGCAGTTCATCGACTTACAGACAATTGGTATAACGGGAAGCAATGGCAAGACCACGACAACCATGCTGATGCACCATCTCATAAAACAGGGCGGGCTCAACATGGGGCTGGCGGGCAATATCGGGAAAAGCTTTGCATGGCAGGTGGCTGAAGGTAAGTTTGAAGGTTATGTGCTGGAATTAAGCAGCTTTCAGCTTGACGGGATAGTGGATTATGCACCGCACATAGCGGTGATAACCAACATAAGCCCTGACCATCTTGACAGGTATGAGTATGATTATGGGAAGTACATAGCGGCGAAGTTCAGGATAACCATGAACCAGACAGAGGATGATTTCCTGATTTATGATGCCGATGATGAAATGATAACAAAGTGGCTCGAAACTAATAAAACAAGGAGTAAAGCAATACCGTTTTCTTTAACAAAAATTTTGGAAGAAGGCATTTACATAAAAGACAACACAATAGTAAGCAATATAACAAACGAAGAATTTACCATGCCAATAAACGAACTCGCACTTGAAGGGAAACACAATGTAAAGAATGCCATGGCAGCTACAGCTGTTGCGCAGCTGATGAGGATAAGGAAGGATACCATCCGTGAGAGCCTTTCAAATTTCCAGGGGGTGGAACACAGGCTTGAAAAAGTGCTGAAGATACAGAACGTGCAGTACATCAATGACAGCAAGGCAACCAACACAAACGCCACTTTTTTTGCTTTGGAGAGCATGATTACGCCAACGGTGTGGATTGTAGGTGGTGTTGACAAAGGCAATGATTATGACGAGTTGATGCCGCTTGTCCGCGAAAAAGTAAAAGCCATCATTTGCCTGGGCGTGGATAATCAAAAAATAATAAATGCTTTTGCCAATGTTGTGGATGTTTTAGTGGAAACTACCAGCATGCAGGAATGTGTGAAAATGGCACAAAGGCTTTCTGAAAAGGGCGATACCGTATTACTTTCACCAGCATGCGCAAGCTTTGACCTGTTTGAGAACTATGAAGACAGGGGCAAGCAATTTAAACTGGCAGTCCAGAATTTGTAAGCATCAATAGCCCCTGACTTCAGTCAGGGGGACAAATACAAGATAAAAATGAAAGAGCTAATCAATAACTTAAAAGGCGACAAGGGCATCTGGTCATTCGTGATGCTGCTTGCGCTCATCTCGTTTATGCCGGTGTTCAGCGCCAGCTCAAACCTGGTGTATGTTGTTGGTAAGGGCTCAACCATAGGCTACCTCATGAAGCATCTGGTGCACGTGTTCATCGGCTTTGCGCTGATATATTTCGTGCATAAAGTGCCATACCACTATTACAAGGGTATCTCACAAATCGCCCTGCCTATTGTGGGATTATTGCTCATCTACACCTTTTTCCAGGGAACGGTGATAGATGGCGCCAACGCCAGCCGCTGGATAAAAGTGCCGTTCATAGGTGTTACATTCCAGACATCGGCGCTGGCATCAATCGTACTTATGATTTATGTGGCCCGGTACCTGGCCAAAGTGCATGATAAAGAGATAACCTTTAAATCATCGTTCTTCGAATTATGGGTTCCGGTTTTCTGTATACTGGCGCTTATTCTTCCGGCTAACTTTTCTACGGCAGCCCTCATCTTCAGCATGGTATGCATGCTGGTATATGTGGGGAAATATCCGCTCAGGTATTTAGGCATTATCATCGGGATTGGGGTAAGTATGCTCACGCTGTTCATATTGTTTGCAAAAGCCTTCCCGGATGCCATGCCCAACAGGGTTGACACCTGGATGAACCGGATTGACCGCTTTACAAGTGATGAGCCTAATGAAGACGATTACCAGATAGAAAAGGCTAAAATAGCCATCGCGTCCGGACAAATATATGGCCTCGACCGGGCAAAAGCGTGCAGAAAAACTTCCTTCCGCAATCGTCATCCGATTTCATCTTTGCCATAATTATTGAAGAATACGGGCTTATTGGAGGTCTTGGAGTAATATTCCTGTATCTCATGCTATTCTTCCGGTTTCTGGTAACGGCACACAAGGCTCGCTCGCTGTTCGGCAAGCTGTTGATAGTCGGGCTCGGCTTCCCTATTATCTTCCAGGCGCTCATCAACATGGGCGTAGCGGTAGAGCTGCTTCCGGTAACGGGGCAAACGCTCCCGCTGATAAGTTCCGGAGGTAGTTCGGTCTGGATGACGTGTATCGCAATAGGCATCATCATCAGCGTAACCAAGAAAGAAGAAGAGATAGCAGCAGAGATAGAAGAGAAAGAAATGCGTGAGGCAGCGTTGCAGCGTATAATAGACGAACACCTGCTTCGCGAAAAGCAGCAAGAAGAAGCCGAAGCATTAGGCCTTGCACAACCGGCAGGCTATTCAATAGAAGACACAAGCAACCCGATGGATGCGGTTAGAGGAAAGCTGTAAGCGCTTAGCTGCTAAGCTACTTAGCCTTAAGGAGGGTAGAAAAAAGCTACGGAGCTAAGAGGCTCAGCAGTTAAGAATTTATAAAGAAAATGAGTAAGGAAAGCTAAGGAGCTAAGCGGCTCAGTAGCTAAGAAGCTATAAAGAAAATGAGTAAGCAAAAATTCATACTTAGCGGCGGCGGTACAGGGGGGCATATCTACCCTGCGATTGCTATTGCAGATGAATTAAAGGTGCGCTACCCCGACTGCGAGATACTGTTTGTTGGGGCAAGCGATAAGATGGAAATGCAAAAAGTGCCGCAGGCAGGATATAAAATAGAGGGTTTATGGATAAGTGGCATACAGCGCAGGCTTACGTTTGACAATGCTATGTTTCCGCTGAAGCTGATAAGCAGCTTGTGGAAGTCACGAAGCATTGTCAAAAGCTTTAAGCCCGACGTGGTAATAGGCACGGGGGGGTTTGCGAGCGGTCCGCTTTTAAGGGCAGCAGCAGCTAACGGGGTGCCGACGGTTATTCAGGAGCAAAATTCCTATCCGGGCATCACCAACAAATGGCTTGCAAAAACGGCACATAAGATATGCGTGGCGTATGAAGGGCTTGAGCGTTTCTTCCCGAAAGAAAAGATAGTATTTACGGGTAACCCTGTACGTTCTGATATCATTTTGGAAGAGAATAGCAGGGCAGAGGCAATCAACAGATTCCAGCTGAACCCTGATAAAAAGACATTATTAGTGCTCGGTGGCAGCCTTGGCTCACGCCGCATAAATCAGCTTATTGCCAAAGAGCTGTCGTGGCTGCAGGCCCAGAATGTGCAGGTGATATGGCAGTGTGGCAAGTTCTATTTTGAAGAATACCAACACTACGGTGATAAAGATGATGTAAAGGTACTTTCGTTTATTGACAGGATGGATTTGGTCTATGCCGCCGCAGATGTGGTGATTTCACGCTCAGGCGCATCATCTGTGTCAGAGTTGTGCATCGTGGGCAAGCCGGTAATCTTTATCCCGTCGCCTAACGTAGCCGAAGACCACCAGACAAAGAACGCGCAGGCAGTGGTAGACAAGGGTGGAGCAATATTGCTTAAGGAAGCACAGTTGAATACGCAGTTTCAGCCCGTGTTTGAAGATTTACTAAATAATGCAGACAAGCAGCGAAAGCTGAGTGAAAATATAGCAAAACTGGCAAAAGTAAATGCCACGAAGGATATTGTTGAGGAAGTGGCGAAGCTGCTTTAGAAGCTACTGAGCTACTTAGCCACTAAGCTACTGAGCGGAAGCTACAAAAAGCTAAATAGTTTAACTACAACAATATAAGAAGAAAAGCTTAGAAGCTAAGTAGCTCAGGAGCTATAAAAGGTATGAGTAAGAAAAAGCTAAGGGGCTAAGTAGCTCAGCAGCTAAGAAGCTTTTAGAGAAATGGACATCAAACAAATAGAAAACGTTTACTTCATCGGGATTGGCGGCATCGGCATGAGTGCCCTGGCGCGCTATTTCCGTTTTATTGGTAAAAATGTGGCGGGCTATGACAAGACACCTACGCACCTTACTGATGAACTGAAGCATGACGGTATCCACATCCATTTTGATGATGTCGTTGAGCTGATTGACCTTAAGTTCCTCAATAAAGAAAATACGCTGGTTGTAGTAACCCCGGCCGTGCCTAAAGACCACCTGCAGTGGAACTATTTTGTGCAGAACGGTTTTACGGTAAAGAAACGTGCCGAGGTATTGGGCATCATCACCAAAGACACGTACTGCTTTGCGGTGGCGGGAACACATGGCAAGACCACTACGAGCAGCATTTTGGGCCACGTGCTTTATGAATGCGGCGTTGACGTAACGGCTTTCCTGGGCGGAATTGTAGAGAACTACAACAGCAACCTGATTGGCAGTGGCAAGACAGTGACGGTGGTAGAGGCAGATGAGTTTGACCGCTCATTCCTGCACCTGCACCCCAATATTGCCTGCATCACATCAATGGATGCCGACCATTTGGATATCTATGGCGATACGGCTTCCATTGAGGCGTCGTTTCAGGAATTTGCGTCGAAAGTAGAAGATAAGAACAACCTGTTTTACACAGGCAGCCTTCCACTCGAAGGGATAAGGATTGGCATAGAAGATGGTTCGGCCTTCACGGCAAAGAACATAAAAGTGCAGGATGGCTGGTATGTGTTTGATGTGGAGACTCCGCGCGAGACCATAACAGGAGTGCGCTTCGGGCTCCCGGGCAGGCACAACCTGACGAATGCTTTACTGGCGTTTGCTATGGCCTATACTTATGGCGTAGCGGGCAGCGAAATCGGCAAAGCGCTGAAAACGTTTAAAGGCGTGCGTCGTAGGTTCTCTTACCAGGTTCGAAAGCCGGAAGTAGTGTATATAGACGACTATGCGCACCACCCCACGGAGATTGACGCAGTATATCAGGCGGTAAGTGAATTGTATCCCGGCAAAAAAGTACTGGCGATTTTCCAGCCGCACCTTTTCAGCCGTACGCGCGACTTTATAGAAGGGTTTGCAAAAAGCCTCTCTGCATTTGAAAATATAGTGCTGCTGGATATTTATCCGGCACGCGAACTGCCGATGGAAGGGGTAACATCCCAATGGCTGTTGGACAAAATTGAGAACGAAAATAAGCTGCTGGTAAGCAAGAATGATTTGCTGCAGCTGGTGAAGCATACCGATGCCGAAGTGATAGTAACCATAGGCGCCGGTGATATAGGTGAAATGGTGCCTGATATTAAAAAGATTATAGATGAAAAAAATTAAATGGCATGACGTAAGGCTGGTGCTTATACTGGGCGCGGTCGTGTTTCTTTATTCGTTTTCGTCAAAACGCAATGAAACGAGGAAATTAACAAAGGCCGATATTGAAATCTCTGGTAATGAGAATTTTATAACGATTGACGAGGTTAATAACTTGTTAATACAAAATTTAGGGCAGGTTAATACCATCCGTAAAGACAGGTTAAATTTGAATAATGTGGAAAAACGCATCAATAAAAACCCTATGGTTGAAAAGGCGGAAATCTACACAACGGTTGATGGCAAACTTAAGGCAGTAGTACGCCAAAAAAACCTGTTGCAAGGGTGTTTGAAGGAGACAGTTCTTACTATGTTGATTATAACGGGGGCAGGATGCCGCTAAGCGATAACTACACCGCGAGGGTGCCAATTGTAACCGGATCGGTTGACGCGCTTGACAAGAAGAAGTTTGCATCGCTGCTTAGGTATATTTATGATGACCCGTTCCTGAAGAAGAACATTACAGGGATGGTAGTAAGGCCAACGGGCGGCATAAGCATGATGAACCGCAATTATGATTACGAGATCATGTTCGGGCGCATAGTGAATGTAGAAAAGAAATTTAATAATTATAAAGCGTTTTTTCAGAACGCTGTAAAAGATACGCTGATAGGGCAGTACGAAACAATAAATCTGAAATTTACACAACAGGTTGTGTGCACCAAAAAAACAGGAGAATGGAAAGAAACAGCATTGCAGTAGGTTTAGACATCGGGACAACAAAGATTGTTGCGATGATAGGCAAGAAGAATGAGTATGGAAAACTGGAAATACTGGGCGTTGGTAAGTCCAAGAGCCTTGGCGTGGCCAGGGGTGTTGTAAACAATATTACGCAAACCATACAATCTATCCAGCAGGCAGTACAGGAGGCTGAAGCTGACAGCGGGTATAAGATAAACGACGTGGTGGTGGGCATTGCCGGCCAGCACATACGCAGCATACAGCACAGCGACTATGTAAGCCGCAGCAACCCTGAAGAGGTGATTGGCGATGCCGATATTGACATGCTGATAAACCAGGTGCACAAGCTGGCAATGCTTCCGGGTGAAGAGATAATACACGTGCTTCCGCAGGAGTTTAAGATAGATGGGCAGGCCGAGATAAAAGAGCCGATAGGCATGTACGGCGGCAGGCTGGAAAGCAGCTTCCACGTGGTAGTAGGCCAGGCTTCTTCTATCCGCAATGTGGGCAGGTGCATCAAGAGTTCAGGTTTAGACCTTTCGGGCCTTACGCTTGAGCCGCTTGCTTCTGCAGATGCGGTATTAAGCCAGGAAGAAAAAGAGGCCGGTGTGGCGCTTATCGACATAGGTGGCGGCACCACAGATCTTGCCATATTTAAAGACGGCATCATCCGCCATACAGCTGTGATTCCTTTCGGTGGAAATGTTATAACTGAAGACATCAAGGAAGGATGCTCTATCATAGAAAAGCAGGCAGAATTGCTGAAGGTGAAATTCGGTTCGGCATGGCCGGGCGAAAACAAGGATAACGAGATCGTTTCTATCCCGGGCCTACGCGGCAGGGAGCCGAAAGAAATCTCGCTTAAGAACCTTTCAAAAATAATTCATGCCCGCGTAGTGGAAATCATCGAGCAGGTGTTCGCCGAGATAAAAGCGTACGGCCATGAGGACCCCTCGCAAGAAACTTATAGCAGGTATAGTGCTTACAGGCGGCGGCTCACAATTGCAGCACATAAAGCAGCTTGTTGAGTACATAACCGGTATGGATACCCGTATAGGTTACCCTAATGAGCACCTGGCAGGTAACAGCGATGAGGAAATATCAAGCCCGCTTTATGCCACGGCAGTTGGCCTTGTGATGAACAGCCTTCGTAACAACACCATGAGCGCAACACCGCTGGTAGAATTACAAAAGCCTGCAGAACCTGTAAGGCAGCAGCCAGTACAAATTCCGGTACAGCCTACGGAAACGGTTACACAGGCGCCGGTATATGAAGAACCATCTTATGAAGAACGCGAACCTGTAACAGTAGAGCAGCCTGTGGCGCAAAACATGCAGGAATCAACCGAGAAAAAAGTGAAGAGGTCGTTCTTCGACAAGTATATAGACAAGATTAAAGATTTTTTAGATAACGCAGAATAAAACCCGATTGATATGATGAACAATTCAGAATTTGGAAGCATCTCGTTTGATTTACCAAAGAATCAATCAAACGTGATCAAGGTAATTGGTGTAGGAGGTGGCGGCAGCAATGCTATAAACCATATGTTTAAGCAAGGGATAAAGGGTGTAGACTTCGTGGTGTGCAATACCGACAGCCAGGCATTGCAGAACAGCCCTGTGCCAAATAAGATACAGCTGGGCGTAAGCCTTACTGAAGGCCTTGGTGCGGGTGCAAACCCGGAGGTAGGGCAGCAGTCTGCGTTAGAGAGCATTGCTGAGATTGAGAAGATGCTTGACGTGAATACAAAGATGGTGTTCATCACGGCAGGTATGGGTGGTGGTACGGGTACCGGTGCGGCGCCTGTTATTGCACAGCTTGCAAAAGAAAGGGATATCCTTACCGTTGGTATCGTTACAATACCCTTCCAGTTTGAAGGTAAGGTACGTTCAGATCAGGCATTGCAGGGTGTAGAGCGGCTTCGCAAGCAGGTAGACTCGCTTATCGTAATTAACAATAATAAGCTTCGTGAAGTATATGGCAACCTTGGTTTTAAGGCCGGTTTCTCTAAAGCGGATGAAGTGTTGGCAACAGCTTCGCGTGGTATTGCAGAGGTTATTACGCACCACTACACACAAAACATCGACCTTAAAGATGCTAAAACAGTACTATCAAATAGTGGTACGGCAATAATGGGTTCGGCTATCGCATCGGGAGATAACCGCGCCAAAGACGCCATTGTAGATGCTCTTGACTCTCCGCTGTTGAACGATAATAAGATTACAGGCGCGAAGAATGTACTGTTGCTTATCGTGTCAGGTACCAGCGAGATCACCATTGACGAAATTGGTGAGATTAATGACCATATCCAGACAGAGGCGGGCTACAATGCCAACATCATCATGGGTGTAGGTGAAGACGAGTCGCTTGGAGATGCTATTGCCGTAACCATTATCGCTACAGGCTTTAATGTAGAGCAGCAGAATGAGATAGTAAACACCGAACCTAAAAAGATAATACACGCGCTTGAGGAAGGCCAGAAGCTTACTCACGACCTTACTACAAGCAGGCCGATAGTACAGGCATTTGATTTTTCAGCGCCTGTGGCAGAACAGCCAAAACCGCAGGTTACAGAAGAGCCTGTTGCTGAAGCGAAAGAAGAAAAAATAGTTTTTGCGCTTGAGGAGGACGTAATCGAAAAAAAGCCGATAGCTGAAGTAGACACACTTCCTACTTCAGAGTTCATCAACAGCCTTGACGTATTCTTTGAAATAGTTGCCCCGGTTAAAGAAGAGCCTGCGCAGCCTGTAGTAAAAGACGTTCGTGAAATTGAAGTGATAGATGCAGAATATGTTGTTGTAGCGCCAAAAGTTGAAGAGCAAATCACCTTTTCATTCGACCTGAGTGCTGACAATGTAAAGCGTGAGGAGAAAGTACTTTTCAGCCTTACGGATGAGCTTCGTAATATGAAGGTTAATGAACCTGTACAGGTAATCCCTGTTACAGAAGTGAACCAGGGCGGTGTGGTACGCTACTCACTTGAAGATTACCTTGAGAAAGAGAACGAACTGCTAAACTCTAAGCCTGCTGCCCCGGTTCAGGAGCCTGTAAGCCCTGAGCTGAACTTTACCCTTAAAAAGGAAGAGGAGCCTGCCAAGCCTGCTTATAGCCAGCCTGCTGCACATGATGAGTTCAACCCGGTTGAAATGACTATTGAAGAGACCTTAAGGATGCGTGCAGAAGAGCGCCGCAGGAAGATGAAGGAATTTAACTATAAATTCCACAACAGCGCTTCAAGAATTGACGAAATAGAAAGAGAACCCGCTTACAAGAGAATGGGCATAGACCTTAGTGATTCGCGTACAGACAACAGTAAGTCGCGCTTTTCATTGGGCACAGACAGTAATGACGACCTGCAGTTGCGATCAAACAACTCGTTTCTGCATGACAACGTAGACTAAAGCTTAACTAACCCAAATGTGATTTGTAACCCGGAGACGTAATGTTTTCGGGTTATTTTTTTATCTTCGCACCACAATTTTAAAATCTTCGATATGAGTTTATCAGCAAAGATCATGGAAGCCATGAAAGACGCTATGAGGGCAAAAGATACTGTAACGCTTGAGTCGCTCAGGGCTATTAAGTCGGCTATTTTGCTTGCCCAGACCGAAAGTGGCGCTAAAGAAGAAATATCTGAAGAAGACGAGATAAAACTGCTGCAAAGACTGGTGAAACAGCGTAAAGACAGCGCCAATATATATATACAGCAAGGGCGCCAGGACCTGGCGGACCCCGAGATTGAACAAGCAGCCGTAATCGAGAAATTCCTTCCGGCACAGCTTAGCGAAGAAGAGGTAGAGGCTGTAGTGAAGCGCATTGTAGCCGACAATGGCTTTGCAGGTATGGCCGATATGGGCAAAGTCATGGGTATAGCCAGTAAAGAACTAGCCGGCAGCGCCGATGGTAAGACTATTTCGACAGTGGTCAAGAGAGTTTTGGCGTAGTCGACTTCTCGATTGTTAGCTTATTCGACCAGTCATTACAGTCGAAAATTCTAACAATCTAAATATCGAGATAACGGCTCCATAGTTCAATGGATACCCGCCCGTCCCGAAGGGTACGTTCGGGCGGGGAATTTCAGATTCCGGTTCTGAAGATTTGGGTTCAAATCCCATCTAAGTCGCAATGGAAAATGTTTAAATAAAAAGTATCGGCTCCATAGTTCAATGGATACCCGCCCGTCCCGAAGGGTACGTTCGGGCGGGGAATTTCAGATTCCGGTTCTGAAGATTGGGTTTTAATCCCTTCGAGATCGCAATTGAAAATGTTTAAATAAAAAAGTATCGGCTCCATAGTTCAATGGATACCCGCCCGTCCCGAAGGGTACGTTCGGGCGGGGAATTTCAGATTCCGGTTCTGAAGATTTGGGTTCAAATCCCATCTAGGTCGCAATGGAAAATGTTTAAATAAAAAATATCGGCTCCATAGTTCAATGGATAGAATTTCAGATTCCGGTTCTGAAGATTTGGGTTCGAATCCCGATGGAGTCACTAAAGCACAGCATCTGCTGTGCTTTTTATTTATATTGCAATATGTATTTCACGTATATTTTAAAGAGCCTCAACAGTGATAGGTTTTATGTTGGGATGTCACAAGACACAGTCAAACGTCTTCAAGAACATAATGAGGGTAAGACAACTTCAACGAAAGCATATATGCCCTGGATAATTATACACCAGGAAGAATTTGCTACACTTGACGCAGCACGAGCCAGAGAGAAATATCTAAAATCTGCTGCCGGCAGGCGTTGGCGAAAGCAGAACCTCTCCTCATAGTTCAATGGATACCCGCCCGTCCCGAAAAGGTACGTTCGGGCGGGGAATTTCAGATTCCGGTTCTGAAGATTTGGGTTCGAATCCCGATGGAGTCACTAAAGCACAGCATCTGCTGTGCTTTTTTTATACTCAATGCAAACACGTTAGCGATCTGTTATTCTGTAATTTACATACAACTATCAGGGGTCTGCATACATCCATAATAATCTCTCTGGCTAACTTTGTCATATAAAACAATACGATGACAATGAAAAAAGTAAATTTAGGAAGCGAAGGTCTGGTTGTGCCCGTTATGGGTCTGGGCTGTATGGGTATGACGGGTTTTGAAGATGGAAATATGTATGGAGTGGCAGACGAGCAGGAAGCTATTGCCACGATTCATCGTTCGCTTGAGATGGGTGGTAATTTTTTAGACACTGCAGATTTGTACGGCCCTTTTAAAAATGAGCAATTGATTGCTAAAGCGGTAGATGGCAAGAGAGATAAATATATTATTGCTACAAAATTCGGGTGGGAAATAGATGATAATAACAAGGTAACCTGGGCAATTAATGGCAAGAAGGAATATGTAAAGAAGGCTGTTGAGCGTTCCCTAAAAAATCTCAATACAGATTTTATTGACTTGTACTATATGCATCGCCTTGATAAAAGCACACCTGTTGAAGAAACCGTTGAAGCCATGAGTGAACTGGTTAAAGAAGGCAAAGTAGGTTACATAGGGCTATCGGAAGTGTCATCAGAAACTATACGAAGGGCTCATGCGGTTCACCCAATTACAGCGGTGCAAAGTGAGTATTCACTGTTTGAGCGAACTGTTGAAGAGCGGGGCATTTTAAATACTTTAAGCGAAATGGGTATTGGTTTTGTAGCATATTCGCCATTAGGTCGGGGTTTTTTATCAGGACAAATCCGTACGATTGATGACTTACCTGAAAATGATTTTCGCCGGGCTATTCCACGTTTTTCAGGAAACTCATTTTTATAAAAATATTGAGTTGGTTAACGCTATTGAGGCAATGGCAGGGGAGAAACAAGTAACTCCATCACAATTGGCGCTTGCATGGATTATAGGTAAGGATATTTTACCTATACCGGGCACCAAACGAAGAAAATATTTAGAGCAGAATATTGCGGCTGCAAATATTGATTTAACTGAAGCTGACATAGCAAAGCTGGAGAGCATTGTGCCGCTTGGCACAGATACCGGCAACCCGTATGATGAGTTCAGCATGGGGCTTATTGACTAAGTTGTTGTGCATCGGCAACATTCTATATTTATGCTTAAATTAGATGTATGAATACTATTAAATCAATTTCACAGTTCCACAAATTAATCTCGTTGCCCGAGCCACGGCATCCGTTAGTGAGCGTAATTAACCTTGCGGAGTGCGTTTTTCAGGATGATGATATATGGAAAGGATTTGTGAACAGCTTTTACTGCGTTGCCCTTAAAAGAGAGGCCACTGGTAAAATTCGGTATGGCCAGCAGCATTATGATTATGATAAAGGTGTTCTCAGCTTTACTGCGCCAAATCAGGTCCAGTATCTTGATGTTGGCAATATAGAATGCGGGTCAGGGTATTTACTCATTTTTCACCCTGATTTTTTAATGGCCCACCCACTGGCAGCCAATATCAGCAATTATAACTTTTTCTCTTATGCTGTAAATGAAGCATTGCACCTTTCTGCGGAAGAAGAGCATGATCTCCTGACAATTTTAGACAGGATTAACAGGGAATGCAGGCACATTGATAAATATACCCAGGAAATTATATTGTCGCAAATTGAGCTTTTGCTTAACTATTCAAACCGATTTTACGAGCGGCAGTTTATTACACGTAAAAACCACAACAACCAGCTGCTGGTAAAGTTTGAACAACAGATTGATGAATATTTTGACAATAACACTACAAACCCTGAACTGCTAACTGTACAGCGTATGGCAGAGCTTATGAATCTTTCACCTAACTACCTGAGTGATTTGCTGCGGATGCACACAGGGCAGAATACCCAGCAGCACATACACCAGAAACTTATTGATAAGGCAAAGGAGAAACTTTCTACTACAAATTTATCGGTGAGTGAAATTGCTTATGCATTAGGGTTTGAACATGCGCAATCATTCAGTACATTGTTTAAGAAAAAAACCAATCTGTCACCTTTAGAATTCCGTAAGGCGTTTAACTGATAATCGTATTTATAAGTTAGCAACAAAAAACCGCTTATGGGAGTAAGCGGTTTTTTATTGCTATAAACTTAGTAAAATACTAACATTTGTAATTCGTAAAATGAGTAATTTAGGCCATACATAGTAACGAATGAAAACTGAAATTCTCATCATCGGTGGCGGCGCTGCCGGCCTTATGGCAGGCTACAAGCTTGTAAAAGCCGGGTACAAGGTTACAGTACTTGAAGCACGTAATCGCCTGGGCGGGCGCATACATACAATTCACAATGACGGCTCATCAGAGCGCGCTGAACTTGGCGCTGAATTCATTCATGGCGACCTTCCGGTAACAAAGCGGCTGCTTGACGAAGCCGGTATTAAGTACTATAAGTCAGGTTTTGAGATGTGGCAATACAAGGGCGGAAGATTTACTCAGAATGAAGAATTTGTAAAAGGCTGGGGCGAATTTCTGGAAAAGCTGGATGAGTTGCAGGAGGACATGACTATGCACGATTTCTTGCAAAAATATTTCCCAGGCGAAGCGAATGCAGAATTGCGTAAAAGGGTAGAAAACTACATTGCAGGTTATGACACGGCTAATCCGCGTGATGCTTCTGCTTTTGCTTTGCGTGAAGAATGGAACAATGAAGACGATGATGCGCAGCAACTCATTGAAGGTGGGTATGGGGCAATGGTTGATTATCTCGCTGCTGAAATCGGGAACACAGGAAATGAAATAGTCCTGAATGCTACAGTCACCAATATTGAATGGAAACAGGGCAGCGTAAAAGTGAGCACCGCTGAAAATACCGCCTATGAAGCTGATAAAGCAGTAATCGCGCTGCCCCTGGGTGTGCTTCAGTCGGGTACTATAAAGTTTCAACCGGATTTGCCGCATAGTAATGCCATCAACGATATTGGCTTTGGCTGGCTTATAAAAATCCTGCTTGATTTTGATGAAGTATTCTGGGAAAATAATGGTGTAACTCATCACTCAGGAAAAGAGCCTGTAACGCGTTTTTTCTTCACAAGCCAGGCTGTGCCAACGTTTTGGTCACAGGCCGGCAGCAAACAGCTTACCGGCTGGCTGGGCGGGCTTCCTGCTAATCAACGAAAAAATTCTCCAGATGAAGAAATCCTGCAGCTGACGCTTGATTCGCTCAGTAAAGTATATGGTATATCATCAGCAGAACTGAAAAATAAGCTTACTGCCTGGCATGTAGCCAACTGGACATCAGATCCCTATACACTCGGTTCTTACTCATACAACAAACTTGAGAGCAGCAAAGCCCGAAAGACCCTTCTAAAGCCGGTGGATGACACTGTTTATTTCGCAGGAGAATATTTATATGACGGCCCTGCAATAGGCACGGTTGAGGCTGCGCTAACCAGCGGCAAGGATGTTGCCGAGAAAATTGCCGACGCGTTTAACCAAAAATGACGTTACAATAATTAGGAAATAATACTGTTTTGTAACTTTACACCACAAACATTGCAAAAATGAAAGAACATATAAAGAGTTTCCTGAACGAGGAGCAGGACCCGAAAGCGATTGAAAAAATTACCAATAAGCTGAATGACCTGCTGATGCGGAATGAAGAGGTAGGCTACATCGGTGTGCAGAAGAAACCGGCAATCAATGTGTTTCCTGACAGTATTGTGCTTACCAACAAGCGCATCATCATGTGCAAGCCTAAAAACCTTGGCCTGTCAATGGATTTTACCGATTACCCTTGGGAGAATGTCGGCGCTACCTTTGTGAAAGAAAACATTCTCGGCTCCGAATTTTCATTCACGACAAATACCGATATTACCATCTCTATTGACTATCTGCCAAAAACACAGGCACGCAAAATATATACTTTTGCAAAAGAGCAGCTTGAACTTCTGAAAGAAGGCACTGTTCAGTCGCAGTCACAGTTTGCTGAACCTTCAGCTCAGTCACAGTCACAGTCGCAGTTTGCACAGGCAACTCCTGAAGTTAATGAAGTGGAAGAGGTAGAGACAGAAGAGGTGAACGATTTTGCAGAAATTATGCCGGCTCACCTTGATGCGCCTCAATACTTCCCTCCGCAGCCTGAAGAACAGTCAGCAACACCTGTGCCTGCCAAAGACAGCAGCCTGGCAAATCTTTCAAAAGAAGAATTGTTTGAGAAACTGCAGAACTACAAGAAACTCCTGGATAACGGGCTTATTCTTCAGGGAGAGTACGATACTTTAAAGAAAGAGATTCTTGCTCATTTGTAGTTAAAGCTACTGAGTTCCTTAGCAGCTTAGCCTCTGAGCAGCTTCACTCACGACGGTGTTGATAACCTCAGTAGCTTAGTAACTAAGGCGCTTTTCTTAAAGCATTGCGCTCTTTTGCTTTTCGCTAAAGCTGTCGGCCTGCATTTCTAATAGCTCGATGGCTTTCTTCTTTTTGTAATTGTATAGTTCCCTGTCGCTGCGTATTTCAGCATACACATCATCATAAATGCCTGCGTCGGTGTTCTTAAGTAATGTACGTTGGTAATTATTCTGCTCCAGGCTAGTTTTAAGCGCAGTCTCGGTGTCTTCAAGCTTAAAGTCATACTCACCCTTAGGAGATAAAAGTTTAGCGATTATAGGCGATGTTTCAATGGCAAGGAAAAGCAGCATGATAAACAGCGAAGGCAAAAACGGCAATTTATTCAGGGCGTTTATCCGCGCCATCAGCCCGTCAAACCCATCGATTACAGGCTGGGTGTCTTTCACTTTTTTATCGAGGCCTGCCTGTAACGTTGCAGCTTCTTTTTCTTTCGCAGCAATTTTAGCAAGGTTATTTTTGCGAAGGGTATCCAGTTCTTTCAAAGCTGCGTCGTGCTTCTGCCGTTTTTCTTCATAAACAGGGCCTTTACCCATTTTCATAGTGCCTTTTGTGCCTTCCGCTTCGGTAATGTACGTGCTGTATAAGTCGCTTACCTCTTTTTCCTTTTTAGCGATGGCATCTTTAAGGTCTTTGGTTTCAGCCTTATTTTTATCGAGGTCGCCTTTGTAGTAGTCGGCTACCTGCTTTTTGTTGGCCATTGCCATTTCATTCTTTTCTTTCAGTAACACAGCATCAATTTCCTTTTGAAAAATCTTAATTTCTAAAGGCTTTGAGATAACGATTGCTATTATCATGGCGAGGACAATACGCGGGGTAGCCTGCAGCAATTCCTGCCCGAATCGCTCACGCTTGCGGATAGTTGATACAATAAACCTGTCGAGATTAAATATTAGTACACCCCAGATAAAACCGAAAAACGTGGCGAGATAAACATTGTCGAAAACAGTATAAAGCGCATAAGCCGAAGCTATCCAGGCTAATAGTGCTGTGAAGAAAACTGTAGCACCAATGCCGGCATACTTGTTTTGCTCACCGTTGGAGCAGGAGTAGATAATATCCTTATCTGCCCCGGAGCAGGTAATGAAAAATTGTTTTACCATGATTTTGATTTTTGATTGATGATGTTTACAAAGGTAACGCGTTTTTTAATGCATTGTTGTTAAGGTGCTTAAAATAGAAAAATCCGCCACGATAGGCGGATTTTTCTAAACAATGACCGATCTATTCCATGTGGATTCTTACCGGCAGCTGCATTTTCATAGAAACCGGGGTATTGTTTTTAGTGCCGGGAGTCCATTTTACATCGATCGGAAAGGCTTTAAGTACAGAGTCTCCCACCTCCGGTGATGATGCCTTTAATGGCTAAAGGTTGGTTACCCTGCCGTCTTCTTCCACTGTAAATTCTACATAAACAGTTTCTTTAATCAAAGCTTGACCCGGAGATTTATAATTTTTAGAAATTACCTTGTAAAGTTCAGACATGCCGCCGGGATACTTTGGTTTTACATCATCATCATCATCATATTGCACAATGTTATCTTCCTGCAGATATTTTTGTGCTTCCGCCCAGGAAGAAACTTTCTTCGGAGCAATCGCTTTGTCATCCTTAAATTCTTTAGTTACGGTCATTTTATAAACCTTATCAGGGTAGTGCGTGTTCTTGCCCTTTAGGTTTTTTTCAAAGTAAGGGTGGGTGTACAGCTGGTAATGAAATATTTGAGGCTTTGCTTTTGTAAGGGCCGCCTTATTCATGGTGTAGCCTGTGTAGTAAGCAAAATCTGCAGGTTTGTATTTGTCAAGTACGCTGTTGTCAACATCTTTGCCATCTATCTGCAGGGCGTAGCCTTTTTTGTTCTTAAAACGCTCATATTCTGCCTTGGTCGGATGCTTTTCCTTGTATGGCTCGGGTGCATAAATCAGGTATTTATTTTTCAGTTCTTCCGTCAGTTGCTCATATGGCATATTAATAGTAATACCATTCGCTTTGTCTTCAATTATCATCTGTACGCGGCTATAATAGGTATCGCGCCTCTCTTTGAGGTTGTTTTTTGTGGATGCTGTTGTGGTTTTAACTTCCTGCGCTACCGTTTCAGTGCATAGGGTAAGTATGATACAGGCTAAGAGCGGCAACGAAAATGCCTGTAGCATTAACGCTTTTGATTTGTTTTTTGCTTTAGTCATCATGATTAAACGTTTTTAGTTAATGAAAAAGTAAGGCTGCTTGCAAGTTTGTAACGGGGTTTGGGGAGTAGTTTAGCGAACAATAATTCCTGGTAAGATGTAACACTGGTGTCTGCCTCTACCACTGCAGCATCGGCGAGGAATTCATGGTTTAACCGAATTGCCTGCTGGTAAAAATAGAATAGGGGGTTAAACCAAAATACTGTTTTCAGCATTTCAATGAACAAAACATCAAGTGTGTGCTTTTGGGAAACATGTGCCATTTCATGTACAAGCAGTTCTCGTTCTGTTCGTCCTGCCTCATAATCTGTACGATGCAGAAAAATATAATTCAAGAATGTAAAAGGTTGTGTTTTTTCATCGAGCAGTACAAGACAGGCGCTTTGATAAGGTATCGTTTGATTCCGATGCACTTTTCGCAATAATTTGATAATGTTACCGGTGAAACGTAGTATGAGCACCAATACTACGGCAAAATATAGTGTTAAGCCTGCAAATGGCCAATAGTTTGCAGCAGTTTCCGTGTGTGCAGCGGTAAGCCCATTCAGGGGAGTAATGTCTGATAAAGGCAGGGCAGCAAGCGGCTCAGCTTCGGTGTACACTGGTATCGTTATAAAGGGCACTGCGAGCGAGATTGCGACTGAAAATAACAGGTAAAACCTGTTGAAACAGAATATGCTCTCTCGTTGCAGCACCAAATGGTAAAAAGTCAAAAGGACAACTAGGCTTATTGTGGATTTGATAAGAAATTCTATCATTTTTTCTTCTTTTCAATTTGTTCATCGATAATCTTACGGAGTTCTTTCAATTCAGCTTCACTTAGATTAGTCTCTTTGGTGAAGAAAGAAGCAAACTGTGCAGCTGAATCATTAAAGAAACTTTTGATCATCCCGTTTACCTGGCCCGAAAAGTAATCGGTTTTCTTCACCAGCGGGTAGTATTCGCGCGAGTTGCCCATCTCGTTATAGGCTACAAACCCCTTGTCTGTCATCCGCTTCAGCAGTGTGGCAACAGTAGTCGCCGCGGGCTTAGGCTCGTCAAATAAATCAAGGAGGTCTTTCATGAATGCCTTCTCCTTTTTCCAGAGGAGTTGCATAAGCTGTTCTTCAGTTTTGGTCAATTTCATTTCTACAAAAATAGAATTGTTTCTACAAATGTAGAATAAAATTTTAAACCTGCAATTTTTAGCAAAAAAAAATCCGCTTCCTTTTGGGAAACGGATTTTAAATTGTGACTGCGACTGCAGTTTATTTGTTCATTTCAGCAAAATACTTGTAGAACAATGGTATAGTTTCAATACCCTTTAGGTAATTGAAAACGCCAAAATGCTCATTGGGCGAGTGTATGGCATCACTGTCAAGCCCGAAGCCCATCATGATGGTTTTGCTCTTAAGCTCTTTTTCAAACAGCGCCACAATAGGTATGCTGCCGCCTGAGCGTACAGGAATAGGGCGTACCCCGAAGCTTTCTTCATAAGCTGCGGCTGCTGCGCGGTAACCCACACTGTCAATAGGTGTCACGTAGGCCTGGCCGCCGTGGTGCGGCTTCACTTTCACAATAACTCCTGCCGGGGCAAGGCTTTCAAAATGTTTAGTGAAAAGTTGGGTTATCTCGTTCCAGTCCTGGTCTGGCACCAGGCGCATAGATATTTTTGCATAAGCTTTGCTTGCAATAACAGTTTTGGCACCTTCGCCGGTATAGCCGCCCCAAATGCCGTTTACATCTAGTGTTGGGCGGATAGAGTTTCGCTCATTGGTTGTATAGCCTTGTTCACCATACACATCGGCAATGTCAAGTGCTTTCTTGTAGTTGTCAAGAGAGAATGGCGCTTTAGCCATCTCATCGCGTTCGTCACGAGAAAGTTCCTGCACTCTGTCATAAAACCCGGGAATGGTAATATGATTGTTCTCGTCATGAAGCTGTGCAATCATCTTAGCCAGTACATTGATAGGATTGGCCACTGCGCCACCATATAGCCCGCTGTGCAGGTCGCGGTTTGGCCCGGTCACTTCAACTTCTACATAGCTAAGCCCACGCAGGCCGGTAGTGATAGACGGTTGCTGGTTAGATATCATCCCGGTATCAGATATAAGGATCACGTCATTCTTCAGCTTTTCCTGGTTGCGCTCTACAAACCATGCAAGGCTTGGCGAGCCAACTTCTTCTTCGCCCTCAATCATGAATTTTACATTGCACGGCAGGTTGTTATTTTGCACCATGTACTCCAACGCCTTCACGTGCATGTACATCTGGCCTTTGTCGTCACACGCGCCACGGGCAAAGATGGCACCTTCGGGGTGAAGTTCGGTTTTCTTAATTACCGGCTCAAACGGAGGCGATGTCCATAAATCAATCGGGTCCGCCGGCTGCACGTCGTAATGGCCGTATACAAGCACAGTCGGCAGGGCGGGGTCAATCATCTTCTCGCCGTAAACAATAGGGTAGCCGGGCGTTTCGCAAAGCTCTACTTTATCACAACCGGCTTTTTCAAGGCTTGCTTTTACAGCTTCGGCGGTATTGATTACATCCTGTGAATAGGCGCTGTCGGCGCTTACAGATGGTATTTTGAGCAGTTCAATAAGCTCATTTAAAAATCTTTCTTTATTTTTTTCTACGTAGTTTTTTATGCTATCCATTTTAAAATTAATGATATACGTTTGCATGCCAAATCTACAAAAAAATAAAGACTAATTTTTTTCGATTTTATTTGGAAAGTCAGATTCTGTGCGTATATTTGCACCCACTTAATGAAACAACTATTAGTTTTATAAAGCCTGCGGGTGTGGTGAAATTGGTAGACACGCCAGACTTAGGATCTGGTGCCTCACGGTGTGTAGGTTCGAGTCCTATCACCCGCACAAAAGCCTTTGATTTTTTCAGGGGCTTTTTTAATTTAGGCCTCTAATAAAAAAACTGCCCCAAATTTCTCCGGGGCAGCTTCAAAAGCTAACTTAATTTATTTTTATGTCATTATAAACAGGCTTGCAATGCTTGTAGCCTGGGCGCCTGTTAATGGCTCATCAAATGATTCTGAACCGGCTGTTGATGATGTGCCCGCAACATTCGCTGTGTTAAACCCGGCCTGAGTTGTAACTTCTTCCCCGGCATAAACTGCGTCAGCTTGCATAGGGTGCCCGCCTGGGTCATTACCCGGAATCCATCCTTTCTGCCCTCTCATCCTGCGTATCATAGACGCATGCCTGGCCTCTACAGAGTGTATCTGTAAAGCTGCCTGCAACAATTCCGGTTCTGAAATAAGGTTTGCTGCCTGGCCTTTATAAGCGCGAACACCCGTATCTTCAAAAGCCTGGGACAGTGCCAGGAATGTCTGGTAGTTGCTGAATACATCAGCAAATGTACCCCCCGGCAGTAAAATCAAATTCAGGCTTAGTTATAGAATTATTGCCTAAACCCTGCTGAAGGAAAGCCACATGCTTCTCTTCATGCAGTAATATCTTGCCGAAAACATCGCGGTCTTCCGCAGGTATAAGCCCGGGTGTATCCATACCAGTCTGGTAAAATTCTTCCTCAAGATATTCAAGTGTGAGTGCAAGCTGTAATGCCTGAATAGGCGTTTCTGCAGCAGCGGAGAGGAATGCAGCCGATGCTGCATTAGCTTTATTAGAATTTAACGCTATGGCTCCGAGCCCAAACGGAAGGGCAGCGGTAGCCAGGCCTTTGCCTAGTGTCCCAAATTGTCCGAAACTGTCACGTCGCGTACCTTTGGCATTTAAAAGGCCTTCATTTGTAAACGACTCTATAAATTTTAAAATATTCATGATGGTCAATTTAAATGTTTGTGATTATGGTAAGTAGTTAGCGGTAAATGCAGTAGTGATGAATGGGTCAACCATAGGAACGATCAGTGAGGGTTTCAGCGCCTCATCAAGTCCGTTAGCATCTACAACGTCATCACCTGCAAAGTCTGTAGAACCAGGGTTCAGTAAATCGCGAATGGCCGATGCATGTCTCGCTTCAACCGAAACAATTTTACCTGCAAGCAGTAGGTAATTTGCATCTGAAATATATTTACCCGCACCGTTGTATGCTGCAACACCTGTATCTTCCAGTACTTTAGCTGTTTGCAAAACAGAAAGCCTGTTACTAAAGTTTACACCTGGGAATGTAAAGTCAAGATCCGGGAGCAGCATTGTCTGCGGGTTGCTTACTGCGCCGGTAAGCGCTGCCTTAAAGAATTCACGGTGTATCACTTCATGATCGTAAAGATCTTCAAGTATAGCGCGTTCATCAGGGCTGAAGGTACTTCCGAAGCTGGCATTGTTTACCACGCGATTGTAAAATTCAGCTTCAAGTTGCTCAAGCGCATACGCATACGTAAGTATGCCGAGGTCGCCGCCGCCCAGGTCAAAAGTACCGTTGATTACACCGGGTCCCGGCACGGTATTGTTCATACCGCCGTCATCGTCATCGCTACAGCCGGCAATTAGCAGACCGGTTCCGGCAAGGGCAAGCCCGCTGATTCGCAGGAAGCTCCTTCTGTCATGCAGCCCTGAGCGGACCTCCTGAACATTTACTTTGTTTTTCATAATGTAACATTTAAATAGGTTAATAAAGCAGTTTGGTCGTTAACTTTGTTGATTATCAAAGCTATTTTTTATTTACGCATGAATTTGGTATAAAGTTTTAACAGTTATTAAACTTGATTTGCTGCTAACAAATATTTAAGATTTATTATTTCCACTTATTTTTATTTAATCTGTAGTTTATCAAATTATTAGGGTAGAAATATGAATTAATATTTAACATTTTATTAACAGAGATTAATTTAAAATTTGTAAAATATTTAACCTTATCTCAACAATCTTTTAGAACAGGAAGAACATATTTCGTAAGTAAATATTTACACATAATTTTCAGATTGGCATTAACCCAAAATTTTCGTTACTTTACATTTCATAATCATCATCATGAAGTCAAAAGCCACGCTAAAACAAATCGCAAAAGAACTTGGTGTCTCTGTATCAACTGTGTCTAAAGCATTGAGCAACAGTCCGGAGATAAGCGAACCCACAAAAATCAGGGTGCAGGAATTTGCAAAGCTCAAGAACTACAAGCCAAATAACCTGGCCGTAAACCTGAAGAACAAGCGTTCGCGGACAATCGGTGTTATCATACCGAACATCCTCAACCCATTTTTTGCAAAGGTTTTTAGCGGTATAGAGAAGGCAGCGAATGATAAAGGCTATAATGTAATTACCTGTATTTCAAACGAATCGCTTGAAAAAGAAATACATGCTATGGATATGCTGAGCAATGGTACGATTGATGGCTTCATCCTTTCAATTTCTGAAGAGACCCAAAAGGAGCAGAGTTTTAAGCATTTTAAGGAGGCCATTGCCGAAGGCCTGCCTATTGTTATGTTTGACAGGATTAGTGATGAAGTGAACTGTGATAAGGTGATTGTGGACGATTTTGATTCAGCAGTTGACGGCGTGAACCACCTGGTAAAACTGAAGTGTAAAAATATCGCCCTGCTTTCTACGATTGATAACCTCAGTGTTGGGAAATTACGTGCCGAAGGCTATGAAAAAGCCCTGAAAGATAATGGCTATGAAATAAATGAAGATATTATCATCAGGACAGAAACGCCTGAAGATTTTGATGTAAAACTTGCATCGCTGTTTGATAAAAAGATTGACGGTATATTTGCGTTAGATGAACACGCTTCCGTAATGGCGCACAAGACAGCCATCAAAAAAGGAATCAGGATTCCTGATGAACTCAACATCATTGGTTTTGCCGACGGAGTTTGGTCACGCAGGCTTACGCCAAGTTTATCAACCATAAGCCAGCACGGGCCTGAAATAGGTGAGGCTGCTGCCAATATGCTTATTGAAAAACTCGAATCTAAGAATGAAGACGAAACACCTGTCTATAACACCCGAGTGATTAAAACTGAGCTAAGGCAAAGGGAATCAACGCGTAAGTTATAACACAACAATGTGCTTCCATTTCGACTGGAGCGCAGCGGAATGGAGAAATCTCTGTAAAAGAAAAAGGACGGTTTCACCCGAAACGTCCCTTTGCACTTTTGGCTAGTGGCTTTTGCCTTTTGGCTATTTCTCTTTACTAAAAACCGTCTTCATTCCTCCCTGGGTAAGTGTAAAGCCATTAGCAGTAAACTTAATATTCACTCCTGCCGGGTCAAAAACAAATTCGGTATTGCTTACCGGTGTCAATGGAAATTCACCCTGGCCTGTAGCCTGCGCGTACAAAGCTTCATCATGAAACTTCATCATGATTTTCATTGGGAAGCCAGGGGCGCTGTAAGTACCTTCATAACTTTTTAGCACCGATTCGGCAACATCTGCTATTTTCACATTCGGGAACTGGTAGGGTAGTTTGTAATAAATGCTAAGGATACCAAGCACAATGTCATTGTAATCATAGTTCTCGCCGTTCACAAGCAGTGCAAATGACATTCCATCCGGCGGATAATAACCCATAGCCGACGAGAATCCCTCAATGCCACCGTTGTGTCCAAAAAACTTGCGCTCCCCAAACGGAAACTGCAGTATCCCGTAACCATACCCCATATCCAGCTTCGTCATCTGCGCCAAAGATGTTTTACTCACAACTTTTCCGTCAAACAACGCTTTAATAAATTGTGTAAGGTCGGCCGGAGTGCTTTGCAACGCACCTGCTGCAAACACCAGAGATTCATCCCATTCTTCGCGTTTTTCCCATTTTTTACCTTTATAAGAATAGGAGAAACCTTCGTTTTTCTTCGTATCGATTGCGCTGTAATAGTAGGTGTTCTTTAAGCCAATCTTTTTTACTATGCGTTCTGCTACCACATCTTTGTACGTTTTCTTAGTGATGTCTTCTATAATATAACCCAGCAAAATAAAGTTTGAGTTGCTGTATTCGGCTTTGCTGCCAGGCTCAAAATCACTCGGGTATCCTGCAATCATTGCCAGCACTTCGTCTTTTGTATAAGCCTTTGTTATTTTACCACCAAATACAGGGTCGTTGGTATAGTTATAAATCCCGCTGTGGTGGTTCAGCAATTGGGCTATAGTAATCTTATCGGCATTTCTTATCTGTGGATAGAATGCTGAAAGTTTAGTATCAAGTGTAAGTTTCTTATCTTCAATCAATTGAAAAATAACTGCCGATGTAAACATCTTAGTGATAGAGCCTATCTTATATTTTGTAGTTGTGTTAGCCTTCACTTTATTTTCAAGGTCGGCAAAACCATAAGCCCGCTCAAACACCACCTTATCTTTTTCGCGGATGGCAACGCTGCCCATAAAGCGGTTGTTATTAGCAAGATAGCGCAACAAGCTGTCAATCTTATGGAACTTCGCATCGGTTTGTGCAGAAGCAGTTGTGGTGATTGTAATTACTAAGAGTGCTAATACAAACTTTTTCATTTTAATTGATGATAAATGACTGATGGCTAAAATACTAAATTAAATGCAGCATTTATTATTTTAGTTTGAAGCAACTTTTTCAAAATCCGCGCCCAATCCGCGTCATCCCCGCCTGTACCAGTCGGGCAGGCGTGTTCCATTCTTCAATCTTCAATCTAAAATCTTAACTCTTAAATGATCAATGCGCCTCAAGCCAGTTCCTGCCTGTACCCATATCTACCACCAACGGCACATCAAGAATATAAGCGTTTTCCATTTCGTGCTTTATCATCGGCTTAATGGCTTCAAGTTCATTGTTGTGAACATCAAACACCAATTCGTCATGCACCTGCAGCAGCATCCTGCTCTTCCAGTTTTCAGACAGTAACCTTTTCTGTATGTTGATCATCGCAATCTTGATGATGTCGGCTGCGCTACCCTGTATAGGCGCGTTAACGGCATTTCGCTCTGCCGCGCCGCGCACCACCTGGTTTTGCGAGTTAATGTCTTTAAGGTACCTGCGCCTGCCAGAAACGGTTTGTACAAAACCGCGTTCACGGGCTGTCTCTACCTGCTCGTTGATATAGTCACGAAGTCGGGGATAGGTTTGGTAATAAGCATCAATAAGGTCTTTGCTCTCACTGCGGCTAAGCGACGTCTGGTTGCTCAATCCGAATGCCGACACGCCGTATATAATACCGAAGTTTACCGTCTTGGCATGGCTTCGCTGCTCACGGCTAACTGCCTCAAGTGGTACGTTGAAAACCTTTGCCGCTGTAGCCGCGTGGATATCCTCACTCATCTGGAACGAGCGGCACATCTCCGGGTCGCCGCTTAATGCTGCAATGATACGTAGTTCAATTTGCGAGTAGTCGGCAGAAAGTATCGTATGGTTTTCATCACGCGCAATAAATGCTTTCCTTATCTGCCTGCCACGCTCGGTGCGGATAGGGATGTTCTGCAGGTTGGGGTTGTTGCTGCTAAGTCGTCCTGTTGCTGCCACCGCCTGCATATAATCAGTATGTACCCGGCCTGTTTTAGGCTTTACCTGTTCAGGCAATGCGTCAACATACGTATTCTGCAGTTTTACCAGCTGGCGCCACTCCAGTATGTCTTGTACTATTGGGTTGGTCAGCGCCAGGTAAGAAAGCACTTCTTCACCCGTGGCATACTGGCCTGTCTTGGTCTTTTTCTGTTTATTGCCTCCAATTTTTAGCTTATCAAACAATATTTCGCCCAGCTGTTTCGGCGAACCAAGGTTAAAGGTTTCACCAGCCGCTTCATAAATGCATTGCTCGAGACGCTTTATATCGCTGGTAAGCTCTGCCGAAAGCTCCTTCAGGTACGGCACATCAAGGTTTATGCCCTCCTGTTCCATACTTGCCAGCACCGGCATAAGCGGAATTTCAATCTCGTCAAACAGCTTGCGTGTGCCTGTGCGCTCAAGTTCCGGCTCAAAAACTTCTTTTAGCTGAAGCGTAATGTCGGCATCTTCTGCAGCGTATTCTTTTATCTCTTCCAGGGCTACATCCCTCATGCTTCTTTGGCCTTTGCCTTTTTTGCCTATAAGCGCCTCAATAGGCTTCGGTGAGTATTTTAGGTATGTTTCACTCAGGATATCCATGCCATGTCTCATATCAGGATTGATGAGGTAATGTGCCAGCATGGTGTCGAAGAATTTGCCTTTTACAGTGATACCGTAATTGGCCAGCACTTCAAGGTCATATTTCAGGTTCTGGCCTACTTTCTCAATGTTTTCATCTTCATAAAACGGCCTGAATTTCTCAACCAGGGCTTTTGCTTCCTCATAATCGGGTGGGACAGGCACATAAAATCCTTTGCCTTTTTCCCATGAGAAAGAAATGCCCACAAGTTCTGCCGTGAGTGCACAAATCCCTGTAGTTTCGGTATCAAAGCTTACGCTCTTTTGATTCAGGAGGTCGCGCAGTAGCAGGTTAATGCCCATGTTACCTTCAACCGCCTGATAAAAATGTTCGGTATTTTCAAGCGTTTTATAAAAACCTTCCGGCTGCTGTTGCTCTTCCAGCGGAAAGTCGCCACCGAAAAGCGAAAACTGCTGGTCGCCCTTTACAATGGTTTTGGTAGGGGCGAGGCCCTGCGTGGTTACGTCATCATAGTCCTGCCCTTCAGCAAACAGGCGGTGGAACTGCTCTGCCATACGGCGGAACTCCAGCTCGTTGAAAAGCGCCTCCACTTTTTCGGTGTCAGGCTTTGTAAGCTCATAATCATCTTCGTTGAAGGTAACGGTGCAGTCAGTAATTATCGTTGCCAGCTTTTTCGACATGATGCCCTGCTCGGCAAATTTTTCAATGTTTTCCTTTAGTTTACCCTTCAGCTGGTGTGTATTAGCCAAAAGGTTCTCCATACTGCCGAAGTCTTTCAGCAGCTTCTTCGCAGTCTTTTCACCAACGCCGGGCAGTCCCGGTATGTTATCTACAGCATCTCCCATCATGCCTAGAAAGTCAATCACCTGCTCGGGGCGTTCAATTTCAAAGCGTTCCAGTACTTCAGGCACGCCCCAAATTTCAATGCCGTTGCCCAAACGTGCCGGGCGGTACATGAATATGTTGTCGCTCACCAGCTGTGCAAAGTCTTTATCAGGCGTTACCATAAATACCCGGTACCCTTGGGCTTCCGCTTGTTTTGCTACGGTGCCTATAAGGTCGTCAGCTTCGCATCCTGCCTCTTCAATTACAGGTATATGCATGGCTTTCAATATCTCCTGGATATAGGGCACGGCAATCTTTATCGCTTCAGGCGTTTCATCACGGTGGGCTTTATACCCGGTGAACATTTCGGTACGCACTGTGCTTCCGTCTTTATCAAAAGCTACTGCAAGATGGTCGGGGCGCTCGCGTTTTATAACATCAAGAAGCGAATTCATAAACCCGAATATGGCTGAGGTATCCATACCTTTTGAGTTGATGCGCGGGTTCTTTATAAATGCGTAATACCCACGGAAAATAAGGGCGTAGGCATCAAGAAGGAAAAGTCTTTTCTGGTCTGACATCGAAAAATTATTTGCGTAAAAATAAGGAAACCCAGCCATAAAATGCACATCAGATTCTCCCAAAACACAGCCGATGTTAAATTTGCATAAACCGCTGTTACAAAAGCGCGTGTTATTCGTTACTTTGCAAAAACATTCCTACATGCGCCGTATTCTTATCTTCCTTCTGGCTGCCATTGTACTTGGCGAAATATATACCTTTCTCGCTGTGCGCACCCTTACCAAAACACGCTGGATACAGTGGGCCTACGTTTTAATATCGCTTGCTATTATCGGTTATATAATATATTCTTTCACGCAGTTTGATCGTAGCAAGGGCCAAACACGCCAAAGCATGTTTGCCATGGGGCTGATACTGCTCACCGTCCTACCGAAGATGATTATCGCGTTTTTTCTTTTAGGGGAGGATATTTTCCGTGTGGGAGGTGGCATCATTCGTGCATTTGCGGGCACTAAACAGGAAACGTTTCTGGTAGAAAGGCGCAAGTTTGTAACACAGATTGCGCTTGGTATTGCCGCAATACCGTTCCTGTCACTTATTTACGGAATGACAAAAGGTAAGTACAATTATAAGGTGATTAAGAAGACTTTGTATTATCCTGATCTCCCTGAGAATTTTGACGGTTTTACACTAACACACATCAGTGACATACACAGTGGTAGTTTTGACGATGCAGGCGAAATAGCCCATGCCATTGATATGATTAATGAGCAGAAAAGCGATGTGGTTCTGTTTACCGGTGATATAGTGAACAACCATGCCGATGAAATGATGCCGTGGATTGAAACATTCAATAAAATAGAAACGCCTGAATTCGGTAAGTTCTCTGTACTGGGCAATCATGATTATGGCGAATACCTGCAATGGAATTCATGGCAGGAGAAAGAGCAGAACTTTAAAGCCATTAAAAACCTGCATCCGCAGATAGGGTTTAAGCTGTTGCTGAATGAGAATGTAAAGCTTGAAAAGGACGGACAGGCAATTCATCTGGTAGGTGTTGAAAACTGGGGGCACAATTTTAAAAAAGCGGGCGACCTTAAGCTGGCATCGCAAGGGCTTGATCATAAAGACTTTAAAATACTTATGAGCCATGATCCGTCACATTGGGAATATGAGGTGAAGAATCATCCTGATAACTACCATCTTACCCTAAGCGGGCATACACATGGCCTGCAGTTTGGTATCGAGATTCCGGGATTCCTGAAATGGAGCCCTGTACAGTACGTGTACAAACAGTGGGCAGGATTGTATGAGAACCTTGGCAGGAATTTATATGTAAACCGGGGCTTCGGCTTCCATGCTTATTCAGGCCGTACAGGTATCTGGCCTGAAATTACAGTGCTGGAACTAAAAAAGGCGAAAAAGCTGTGTAATTTTCGGAAAATGTTATATTTGTATTACATTTCCGAAAAATTAAGCTTTTAAAACGGTTTTAAACTTTCAATTTATGTCAAAATTTGGCGAACTTATAAACTCCAATGTGCCTGTGCTTATTGATTTTTACACAGAGTGGAATGAGCCTTCTGTATCTATGCACCCGGTGATAAGAGACGTAGCTGCTGCCCTTGGCGATAAGGCTAAAGTGATAAAAATTGATGTTGACAAAAACCAGGAGCTGGCTGATGCACTTCGCATCAAAGGACTGCCTACACTTATGATTTATAAAGACGGGCAGATGGTCTGGCGCCAAAGCGGTGAGCTTGATGCCAACACCATCATCGGGCTGGTTCAGGAGCAGCTATAGGCTCAAACCGAAATCCTTTTTCTTTTAGTATTTCTATTGCGCGTGGTAATGCATATTGCATGTTTACTGACGCTTTTATACTGTCATGGAAGATGATTATGCTTCCGGGCTGTACATTTCGTACTACATTTTGCAGGCATTGCTCAGGTGAAATGGTCTGGTCGAAGTCGGCGCTTAAAACATCCCACATTATTATCCTGTAGCCTTGTTTACATAATGTACGGGCTTGTGAGGCTTTGATTTTTCCATACGGCGGACGAAATAGCTTGTTGGGAATAAATCCTGTATATCGGCTTAAAATGCTTTCCTCACATTGTCTAACATTCTTTATATAGCTGTCAAAGCTTGTCTTCCAGCCGTTGAGGTGGTTATATGTATGATTGGCAATAGTATGACCAGCGTCAATAACCCGTTGAAAAATGTCAGGATGTTTCTCAATGTTGTTCCCGATACAGAAGAATGTACCTTTAATATTGTGCTGTGAAAGCACATCAAGCACAAAATCAGTTACTTCAGGTGTTGGGCCGTCATCAAAAGTAAGGTAGGCAACTTTATCTTTTACAGGAAAGCTCCATACGTAGCCTCCAAAGAGCCTCTTAACTATCCTGCCTGTTTTTACCCAGTATAACTTCATAGTAATAAAAAAGGTGCGGCTGTAACCGCACCTTCAAATATAGTGATTTAAAGCTTACTCGTTCGGGCGCCCAAACTGTTTAAACTTTTGGTTGTATGTATTGAAAACAGCTTTTGATGCCTCATAATATGCCGGGTCACGTTCTTCCATAATTATCAGCAGGCTTCTGTAACGCTCAATATCCGTTTCAATCTCTTCGCGGTATGTAATCTGGTCCTGAATATCAAGGCTCTTATAGAAATCGAGGCTTTCATGGTACTTAGTCACCAGTTTCTTTAAAATGTCACGCGCTTTTTCAGGTTCGCCCAACTCATAGTAACCCGCGGCAAAAGGCTCAACAAGCGTGTAGTAGCCATAATAATCGATCGGCATTTTTGTCATTGCCAGTTCAATGATTTTTTTTGCCTTATCTTTCTTGCCCTCGTTTATAAGGGTTTCCATAAGCCTTGCCAGGTTGGTGCGGTAGTTTATGCTGTTCTTGCGTGTTTCCGGGTCGTGGTAAATATCCGGGCTCTCACTGTTGCCCCAATCCCAGCTCATCACAATATCATACATTTTATCTGCATCAATCATACCCATATCAAGCGGGCTGCCCCCTTTTGGTATCGGTGTGTGTACCGGCACCAGCTTGTATACCATGCCGTCAAGCTGCAGGTAGTCTTTCATCCACAGGTAATCATCATCGCCAAAGCTGCCTCCGGTAAAGTACACAGGTCGTTTCCAGTTGTTGTTGTACAAAATGTCGAGCATCAGCATGCGGTTCTTGTACAGGGCATCACCTTTAATATCAATATCAATGTATGGTACAATAGAATCATACATTTTAGGGTTCACCTGTTTAGAAGCAATAACAGCGTTCTTATCAATATTCCACCTCACTTTGTTGGTAGGGTAGTAGTTAACCATGTGGCCGTTGTTCAGCTCTTTCTTCGCACGCGGATCTTCAGAAGCAAGGAATTGAAGGAAAGTCTTCAAATCCCAGCGGTCTTCCATTTCACCGGTATGAAGCATATAATCACGTGTACCCTGCTGGTACTGCTTGTGCGTAAAAGTAATCGGCATACCTTCACTTTCATACGCTTTAGCCTTCATCTGGTCGGCATACCAGTCGGTCATAAACAAGCTGGTGTTTACAATACGAACATCGGTACGGTAGCCTTCAATCTCCTGGGCATACCACAGCGGGAAGGTGTCATTGTCGCCAATTGTAAATAGTATTGCATTTTTATCGCATGATGAAAGGTACGCTTTCGCCATTGCCAATGCAGTATATTTATTGCTGCGGTCATGATCATCCCAGTTTTGGGCAGCCATAAGCACGGGCGCGGCCAGCATTGTAACAGCAAGTACAACAGGCCCTGCAATTTTCGGCTGCAGGTATTTCTTTATACCATCATAAATTGCGTACACGCCAAGGCCTATCCATATCGCGAATACATAGAAGGAACCTACCAGCGCATAATCGCGTTCACGCGGCTCAAACGGCCTTTCGTTCAGGTATATCTTAAGCGCAAGGCCGGTAAACAGGAAAAGCGCGAGTAATACGTAAAAACTCTTCAGGTCTCGCTTCACGTGGAATGCGATACCCACTAATCCTAGAATGAACGGAAGGAAGTAATATACATTACGGCCTTTGTTGTTTAGTTGGTCACTTGAGAGTTTGCTTTGGTTGCCAACATGCATCTCATCAATAAAACCAATTCCGCTTATCCAGTTGCCGTGCAGTTTGTCATAGCGTCCCTGCACATCATCCTGGCGGCCTACAAAGTTCCACATAAGGTAACGCCAGTACATGTAGCCAAACTGGTATTCAAACATATACTGCAGGTTCTCGCCCAGTGAAGGTTTTTCTACAATAAGGTACTGCCCGTAGCTTTTTAGGAATTTATGGTACTGGTCAAGGCTCACCTGCCTTGAGGCGTAAGCATTACGGAAATCGGCAACAATGTTTTCAATCTCACCGCGCACTTGTGCCATGGCATTGCTTATTTCCTCATCGCTCATCTGCTCAAGCGGAAGTCCGTACTGGCGTAATTCGCGCTCAAAAGAATATCCCGGGTCTATCCTGAACTTCGGCGGGCTGGTGAAACTCATATAGTTCACAGCATGGTCTGTACTCCAAAGGCGTGGCATAAAGCCTTTGTGTGCATCATCTGTATTTTGCTTGGCATTCTTAAAATTGTTTACAATATCATATTTGCCGGTGGCATAGTTTCGCTGGTAGTTAGGCTTTTCATCTTCATAAGGCCTGACTTTATCAAGTCCTGCATATTCGTCTGTATACATAGGGCCATAAAAAAGCTTTTGCTCACCGTATTGTTCCCTGTTGTAGTAGGCAAGTACCTCGGCGGCATCACTGGGGCGGTTCTCGTTAATTACCACATTGGCATTGGCACGTATTGGCAGCATCATCCATGTAGAGAATCCAATCAATATGAACAGTACGCAAAGCAAGCCTGTATTATATACAGGGAGATTTTTTCTTTTGGTGTACTGTAGCCCGAAGTAAAAGAATGCCACAATAACCAGTACCATAAATATGGTTCCGGAATTGAAAGGCATGCCCAGGCTGTTTACCATGAAGATTTCAGTCTTCCCGAAAAGTGCCATGGTATATGGCAATAGTAGTTTGAATATAAATAGGAGTATGGCTACGATTATTATATTGGCAATGATGAAATTCTTAACCGTAACTTTTTCGTGATTTTTAAAGAAGTAAATAAACCCTATTGACGGGATGGCCAATAGCGCCATAAAGTGTACCCCGAATGAAAGGCCCACAACCAATGATATGATAAGCAGCCACTTGTTGCCGCGCGGTGTATGCATTTCCATCTCCCAGCGCAGGCCAAGCCAAAGCAAAATGGCAATGAAAAGTGATGCCATGGCATACACCTCGGCTTCAACGGCATTAAACCAGAAACTGTCTGAAAAAGTAAAGGCGAGCGACCCAACGGCCGAGGCGCCTAAAATCATTACAAGATTATCTTTTGTAAGCTCAGAAAAACGGCTTACAAGATTACGAAGGATAATGGTTGACGACCAAAACATGAACAATATGGTAAAGGCGCTCGAGAACACCGACACCATATTTACCATCAATGCAATTTTTGTCTCATCTCCAAAGGCAAAGCTTGCAAAGAATGCCCCAATCATCTGGAAAAGAGGCGCTCCCGGCGGGTGGCCTACTTCAAGCTTGGCAGCTGTGGCAATATATTCGCCTGCATCCCAAAAGCTCATGGTGGGCTCTACGGTAAGTGTGTAAACAATCAGTGCAATGGCAAAAACGGCCCACCCTGTTATGGTGTCCCACTTTTTAAAATTGAATGTCGTCATGTAAGGAGTATGTTCATGATTGATAACTGCAAAGAAACTGTTTTTTTACGTAATTTGGTGAAGCTTCGCTATTTTAATAAGAGATTTTGGAAGAAGCTGTAAAATACCTGAAACAGTAACATTCTGCCTTACAACGGCGAAAGGATTTTTTTAATATTTTTTGCAGCAAAAATTTGGAATAAAAATTTTATGTGCTACATTTGCACCCGCAAACATGCAATTGGTCTATGGTGTAATGGTAACACTACTGATTTTGGTTCAGTCATTCTAGGTTCGAGTCCTAGTAGACCAACAAAAAACCTCTCAGCAATGAGAGGTTTTTTTGTGCCTTGTAATCAAGTGTTTTTTAAATCCTGAAGGTTACCACAGGCCTTACTGCATGGTTCACCAAATCTTCACTAATGCTGCCGTTGAAGAAGTGGGCAAGCCCTTTGCGGCCGTGGGTGCACATGCCAATCAGGTCCGCATTAACGCTGTTGGCAAAATGCAGTATTCCTTTCTCAACGTTTACATCATTGTAAATGTGGGCTGTGTAGCCGTTCCTGAACTGGAAGCCTGCGGCAAAATTGTGTATGATCTTTTCAGCGGCGTGGGTAGAGCGGAAATCATTCGGCGTATTGATGTAAACCAGGTGGAGTTTGGCGTTAAAGCTGTTAGCGAAGTCAACAACTTTGGCAAACGGTTTCTTTATCTCATCGCTGAAATCTGAAGCAAATACCATCTTATCAGGATTGAAAGCCTGCTCTTCGCGCTTGATAACAAGTACGGGGATATCGCTCGTGCGGACAACTTTCTCAGTGTTAGAGCCAATGAACATCTCTTTAAAACCGCTTGCACCATGAGAGCCCATAACGATAAGGTCAACATTATTCTTTTTAGAAATTTTTATGATGCCGTCAAAAGCACGTTCAAAATGTATGAGTTCTGTCACTTCAATGCCTTGCAGGTAAGGCTCGTTCTTGATGTCTTCAAAAAGTTCGCGGGCCTTTTCCATAAAGAACATGATTTCAGGTATATCAGTGCCAGAGCCTATGGCATCACCAGCCTGGTTTGGCAGCTCAAGCATGTGCAGCAGGTATATCTCGCCGTCATTATCGCGGGCAATTTGTGCGGCAACTTTTAGGGCGTGTACAGCGTGGTCAGAAAAATCGGTGGGTACAAGAATTCGTTTCATATAGTTTGTATGGTTAATTTAACAAGAAATTGGCAGAAAAATTAATACAATAAAGTTAGCAAATATTTTTACATTATCCTATGATTTTCAATATTTAAAAATATTCGTATATTTGCAGAGTTATTTACTAAAAACTAAATAATGAGGGGACAGATAGTCCCCTCTTTTTATAGCATATGACGTTTAAAGAAAAGGTAAAAAGCCTTCTTGATACGGCGCTCGATGAGCGTCCTTCGCTGTTTTTGACAGACTTCTCTGTAAGTGATGCAGGAAAGATAATAGTAACCCTTGATGGTGATAATGGCGTTACGCTGCAGGATTGCATTGATGTAAGCCGTGCCATTGAGCATAACCTTGACAGGGAAGAGCATGATTTTGCACTTGAAGTGGCTTCGGCAGGGGCAACAAGCCCGCTGAAAGACAAGCGCCAGTACAAGAAAAATGTTGGCCGGACGCTGAAGGTAAAGACTGCCACAGAAACCATTGAGGCGCAGCTTACTGGCGCTAATGACGATTTTATAGTGCTCGAGTGGAAAGCGCGAGAGCCTAAGCAAATAGGAAAAGGAAAAGAAACCGTGAAAAAAAGGGCTGAAATACCCTATGCGGATATAATTGAAGCAGTTGTTGTAATAATATTTTAAAAAAAGTAAACTGAAGTTGGTATGGAAAATATCGCATTAATTGAGTCGTTTTCAGAGTTTAAAGATGATAAGCTTATAGATCGCGTAACGCTGATGGCGATCCTTGAAGATGTATTTAGAAATGCACTGAAGAAAAAATACGGGTCTGACGATAACTTCGACATCATCATTAACCCTGATAAAGGAGATATGGAGATTTGGAGGAACCGTGTAGTGGTTGCCGATGGCGAGGTTGAAGATGAAAACAGCGAGATATCACTTTCTGAAGCCCGTAAAATAGAGCCTGACTTTGAAGTGGGTGAAGATGTTTCTGAAGAAGTGAAGCTTATCCAGCTTGGCCGCAGGGCGATACTTGCATTGCGCCAAAACCTTATCTCTAAGATTCATGAGCACGATAATACCAACCTTTACAAGCAGTTTAAAGACCTTATTGGTGATATTTATACCGCTGAAGTTCACCACGTAAGGCCTAAAGCCGTAATTTTGGTGGATGATGAGGGCAATGAAATAGTGCTTCCGAAAGAAAAGCAGATACCAAGCGACTTCTTTCGCAAGGGAGATAATGTTCGCGGAATCATTGAAAATGTTGAGCTTAAAGGGAATAAGCCGCAAATCATAATGTCACGTACATCGGAGAAATTCCTTGAGAAATTATTCGAGCAGGAAATACCTGAAGTGTTTGACGGGCTTATCATGGTAAAGAAAGTGGTAAGGATACCGGGCGAGAAGGCTAAAGTAGCGGTTGACTCTTATGATGACAGGATAGATCCCGTGGGAGCCTGCGTTGGTATGAAAGGTTCACGCATCCACGGCATCGTTCGTGAGCTTGGTAATGAGAATATTGATGTTATCAACTATACAACAAATACGCAGCTTCTTATTTCAAGAGCTTTGAGTCCTGCGAAGGTTTCATCAATCAAAATTGATGAAGAAAACCACAGGGCAGATGTGTTCCTGAAACTTGAGGAAGTGTCTAAGGCTATTGGCCGCGGCGGGCATAACATTAAGCTTGCCGGACTGCTTACAGGGTATGAGCTTGATGTGATACGTGAAGGAAGCCCTGCTGAAGATGAAGATGTTGAACTGACAGAATTCTCTGATGAAATTGAGGCCTGGGTTATTGAGGAATTTGCAAAAATAGGCCTTGATACTGCCCGAAGCGTACTGAACCAGGATGTGGCTGACCTTGTAAGGCGTACCGACCTTGAGGAAGAAACCATCCAGGATGTGATGAGGATATTGAAAGAAGAATTTGAAGATTAGGCATAACTGCAACAATACAACAACACGACTTAGTAGATAAATTAAAAAGATTGTATGTCTGAAGAAAGAGTAATAAGAATTAATAAAGTTTTAAGGGAACTAAACATTTCGCTGGACAGGGCCGTGGACTTTCTGAAAGAGAAAGGCCACACTATAGATGCGAGCCCAAACGCCAAAATATCCAACGAAGAGTATAGCGCCCTGTTCAACCAGTTTTCTGCCGACAGGGGCAACAAGACTGCATCGCTGGAAGTGAGCGAAGAGAAGAGGAAGGAGAAGGAGGCGCTCAGGATTGAAAGGGAACGCGAAATTGAAGAAAAGCGCAGGCAGGATGAAGAACGCCAGAGGCAGGAAGTGGTTCGTGCCAAAGCATCATTGTCTGGCCCTGTGGCTGTCGGCAAGATAGACCTTAATCCTAAAAAGGCACAGCCAGAAACTCCTTCAGACAAGCCGGCTGAACCTGTACAGCCAAAAGCTGAACCTGTAAAAGCAGAAAAAGCGGAGCCTGTAAAAGAAGAAGCTCCTGCAAAAGAGGCTGAGCAGCCAAAACCTGAAAAAGTTCAGGAAGTGAAGCAGCCTGAAACTCCTGCTGCTGTTTCAGGACCGGAAGGCCAGGAAGAAGAAAGGATTACTACCCAGTACCAGAAGCTTACCGGCCCTACTTTCTCAGGTGCGAAGATTGACCTTTCGCAGTTCGAGAAGAAGAAGAAGGAAGACCCTAAGAAAGGGCCTGCCATACAGCCGAACAGCGCAAACAATAACAATAATAATAAAAACAAGCGTAAGCGCATACCGCCAAAACCTGGTCAGCCGGGCGCTCCTGCACAAGGCGGCGGGCAGCAGGGCCAGCGCACAGGAACCGGTAAATTCGGGCCTAACAAACCGGGCTTTGGTAAAGGTACAGGCACCGGAAGGCCGCTTATTACTGCCAAGGTTGAGCCTACTGAAGAAGAAGTTAAAAACCAGATTCGTGAAACTTTAGAGAAGCTGCAAGGTAAAGGCAGCAAATCTAAAGCCGCGAAATACAGAAGGGACAAGCGTGACAGCCACCGCCAGAAATCTGACGATGAGCAAAGAATGCTTGACGAAGGAAGCAAAACGCTGAAAGTAACAGAGTTTGTTACCGTAGGTGAGATTGCTACCATGATGGATGTGCCTATTACAAAAGTAATTTCGGTATGTATGTCGCTTGGTATCATGGTAACCATGAACCAGAGGCTTGATGCTGAAACGCTTAGTATTGTGGCGGACGAATTTGGCTATGAGGTTGAATTTATCACTACCGATATTGAGGAGGCAATGGAAGTGGTTGAAGACCGTGAGGAAGACCTTCAGCACCGTGCCCCAATTGTTACGGTAATGGGACACGTTGACCACGGTAAGACGTCACTTCTTGACTACATTCGTAAAGAGAACGTGATTGCGGGCGAATCAGGTGGTATTACCCAGCACATTGGTGCATACGGTGTTACCCTTGATAATGGCCAGAAAATTACCTTCCTTGATACACCGGGCCACGAAGCGTTTACCGCTATGCGTGCCCGTGGTGCACAGGTTACCGATATTGCTATCATTGTAATTGCGGCGGATGATGACATCATGCCACAGACGAAGGAAGCGATAAACCACGCACAGGCTGCGGGTGTGCCTATTATCTTTGCGATAAACAAGGTGGATAAGCCTGCTGCAAACCCTGAAAAGATTAAAGAGCGCCTTGCCGGTATGAACCTATTGGTTGAAGACTGGGGCGGTAAAATACAGTCTCACGACATCTCTGCTAAAACAGGGCTTGGCGTAAAAGACCTTCTTGAAAAAGTGTTGCTTGAGGCTGAACTTCTTGACCTTAAGGCTAACCCTGATAAAGCCGCTGTGGGTACGGTTGTTGAAGCGTTTCTTGACAAAGGGCGCGGATATGTTTCTACAGTGCTAGTACAAGCCGGTACACTGCGCATTGGCGACTATGTGCTTGCTGGTAAGCATCACGGTAAGATTAAGGCAATGCACGATGAGCGCGGACACAATGTTAAGGAAGCGGGGCCATCTCAGCCTATATCTATATTAGGACTTGACGGTGCGCCGACAGCGGGTGATAAATTCAGCGTATTTGAAGATGAAAGGGAAGCGAAGCAGATTGCTGCCAAGCGTACACAGCTTATGCGCGAGCAGAGCGTACGTACGCAAAGGCACATTACGCTTGCCGAAATTGGAAGGCGTATTGCCCTTGGCCAGTTTAAAGAACTTAACATAATTCTTAAAGGTGACGTGGACGGTTCGGTTGAAGCGCTTTCAGATTCATTCTCTAAGCTTTCAACAGAAGAGATCCAGATCAATATCATTCACAAAGGTGTTGGTGCGATAACAGAGTCAGACGTATTGCTTGCGTCAGCTTCAGATGCCATCATCATCGGCTTCAACGTTCGCCCTATGGCAAATGCCAAGCAGCTTGCCGATAAAGAGGAAATTGACATCAGGAACTACTCTATCATTTACGATGCAATTGATGATGTGAAGGATGCGATGGAAGGTATGCTTTCTCCGGAAATGAAGGAAGAAGTTACCGGTACTGCCGAAATCCGTGAGATATTCAAGATATCAAAAGTGGGTACCATTGCAGGTTGTATGGTTACAGATGGTAAGATATTCAGGAACTCTAAGATAAGGCTTATCCGTGACGGTGTAGTGATTTATACAGGTGAACTTGCTGCGCTGAAACGCTTTAAAGATGATGTGAAGGAAGTATCTAAAGGGTATGACTGCGGTATGCAGGTTAAGAACTATAACGACATCCAACAGCTTGATATTATTGAAGCTTACCAGGAAGTTGAAGTAAAGAAAACGCTTAAGTAATCTTAAGTGAATACATAAAAAAATCCGCTCAATGAGCGGATTTTTTTATTTCTATTTGTTTGGTTTAATAAGCAGTGCATAGGGATACTTACGCTGGATATCTTTCAGTGCCCGCTCGGCATCTATACGTGATTTATAGCTGCCAACCCATACTTTGTAGGTAGGGCTAGCAAATATTATAGTGCCGTCAATAGTTTTAAATTCCCTTTTAAATTCAGAAAGTGTTTTACGGGCTTTCTCATTATCCCCGTAAAATATCTGTATCTTATATTTATCGTTAACTGTAATCGTAGGGTTTATCTTTCTTTTATCAGCTAAAAGCTGTTCAAAGCGATTATCCTGCACAACAGCGCTATTACCTGTTTGTGCAAAACTTTTTTGGGTTGAGATGAAGCAGAATCCGCTTACAAAAAACAGGGCTGCAATTCTTGAAATTTTCATAAAATACTGATGTTTAACGCAAAAATACAATTTATTATTGTGAACGCCCAGACTATATTTATTTAGAAAGATTATAAATTATATGTTAAGGATTATTTAAGGTTTGAGAATAATTCTTAAGTCGTATTTTTGTGGGAGTTTTTAAAAAGTGTGGTTTTCGTAGGCTATACCTGAAAAAACTGTACCAAAACAAAGTCGATAATCATTTTTAATATGAAAAAAGTGGGTAACCATAATTCGTTTACAAGAAATTTACTTTTCTGTCTGGCGCTATCCCTAACGTTTTCTCTTTCATCTTTTGCCCAGGAAGCTGCAGCTCCAACTGCTGAAGCCGCTGCTGCTGCGCCTGCACCTGCCGGCGATGCTGCTGCTGCGCCTGCTGCCGGAGCTGGCGATGCTGCAAAAGGTAAAGAGCTTTTTAATACGCTGTGTGCGGCTTGTCACAAGCTTGATGCTAAGGCAACCGGCCCTGCGCTGAGGGGTGTTGCTGAAAAGCATGATCGCGCCTGGCTTGGTAAATGGATTCGCAACAGCAGTGAGATGATCAAATCTGGAGATCCGGTGGCGGTAAAGTTATTTGCTGAAAACAATAATTCAGTGATGACGCCGTTCCCGCAGCTTACGGATGCCGATATCGACAATATTCTCGCGTATACTTCAATGCCTAAAGAACAGGCTGCAGCAGGGGCTTCTGCTGGTGCTGCAAATGCAGGTGGTGCTTCTGCTGAAGGCGGTATATCAAACAACCTTATTCTTGGTGCGCTTGTGCTTGTGCTTGCGGTGCTTATCATAATGTTGTTCCTTGTTACCAAAACGCTTAAGAGGGTTACTTCTTCAAATGGTGTAGTTATCGAGAAAGAACCTACTATCTCTCTTTGGAGGGCTTATGCTAAAAACCAGTTCCTTGTATTGGTTACTGTAATCTTACTGATGCTTAGCGCTGCATACCTTGGGTATGGTTACCTAATGCAGGTAGGTGTTGACCAGGGGTATGAGCCGATACAGCCGATACACTTCTCTCACAAAATACACGCCGGTGATAACGGAATTGATTGTAAATACTGTCACTCATCTGCAAGGGTAAGCAAGCACTCAGGCATCCCGTCGCTTAACGTGTGTATGAACTGCCACAAAAACATTTCAGAGTTTGCCGGTGATAAAGACTCAACGTATGTGGAATATTCAAAAGAATTCTACACGGGTGAAATTAAAAAGCTATATGCTGCTGTAGGCTGGGATCCGGCTGCGCAAAAGTATACAGGCAAGCAAAGGCCGGTTAAATGGGTAAGGATACACAATCTTCCTGATTTTGTTTACTTCAACCATGCACAGCACGTTTCAGTTGCAGGTGTAGAGTGCCAGACATGCCACGGCCCGGTTGAAACTTTTGAGGTAATGAAGCAGCACTCTCCGTTAACTATGGGCTGGTGTATCAATTGCCACCGCGAAACAGACGTGAAGGTGGAAGGCAACGACTACTACAAGAAAATCCACGATGAGCTTGCCAAAAAATATGGCGTACAAAAGCTTACTGCTGCCAACATGGGTGGTACCGAGTGTGGTAAATGTCACTATTAATAAATTAAAGAAGCTAATATCTATATACAAATGGCATCAAACAAAAAATACTGGCAAAGTGTTGAAGAGCTGAATGAAAACAGCTCTATTGTTGAGACGCTAAGAAACAACGAGTTTGCTGAAGAAATTCCTACAGATGAATTTCTTGGTGATAAGGAAGCGCTTTCATCTTCATCTACAAGCCGTCGTGACTTTTTGAAATATGTCGGGTTCAGTACTGCTGCAGCGTCACTTGCTGCGTGTGAGGGGCCGGTTATCAAGTCTATACCTTATGTTGTTCAGCCGGAAGAAATCATCCCGGGCGTTGCAGATTACTATGCAACTACAATGGCGGATGGTTTCGATTTCGCAAATATACTAGTAAAGACCCGTGAGGGCAGGCCTATCAAGGTTGAGAATAATTATCTTCCGGGTTCAAAGAAGGGTGCCAACGCAAGAGTGTATGCTTCTGTACTGTCAATGTATGACAGCCTTCGCCTGAAAGAGCCAATGATTGCAGGGAAGCCTGCTTCATGGGAAGAGGTTGATGCCCGCGTAAAATCAGGCCTTGGCCAAGGTGGTGGCCAGGTAGTGCTTCTTACAAACACTATGGCAAGCCCGTCAACAGATAAGCTTATCGCTGAGTTTGGTGCAAAGTATTCTAACTTCAGGCATGTTGTTTATGATGCTGTTTCAGTGTCTACAGCGCTTGATGCTTTCCAGGCTGTTTACGGCGAAAGGGCACTTGCTGATTATGATTTCTCTAAAGCTGATGTTGTAGTTTCTGTTTCGGCTGATTTCCTTGGCGACTGGCAGGGCGGTGATTATGAATCAGGATATTCATTACGCCGTATCCCTAAGAACGGCAAGATGTCTAAGCACATCCAGATAGAGTCGAACATGTCTCTTACAGGCGCTAATGCTGATAAGCGTATTCCGCTTACAGTTACTGAGCAAAAGCATGCGCTGGTTAAGATATACAATATCGTTACAGGTTCATCAGTTGGTGTTCCTGCTGTAAATAAAACCTATGATGCTGCTGTTGCAACTGCTGCGCAGCAATTAAAAGCTGCCGGTTCAAGAGGTGTTCTTGTATCTGGCCTTGATGATGTTGACGCGCAAATGCTGGTTCTTGCCATAAACAGCGCACTACAGTCTCAGGCTTTCAACCCTGCAGGTGCCCGTATGGTACGCAAAGGCGATGCTAAGGCAGTTGCCCAGCTTGTAAAAGATATGAATGCCGGTGCAGTTAGCACGCTAATCATGAGCGGTGTTAACCCGGTTTATACAATGCCAAATAGTGGTGATTTTGTAAACGGGCTCAAGAAAGTGAAGCTTTCTGTAGACTTTACAATGAAGAATGATGAAACCGCTAAGCATTGTACTATTGCTGCTGCAGCCCCTCACTACCTTGAGTCATGGGGTGATGTAAGTATGTCAAAAGGACATTACAGCATCATGCAGCCAACAATCCGCCCTCTTTTTAATACAAGACAAATACAGGATGCGCTTCTTTCATGGAGTGGTAATCCACAATCATACTACGATTACCTTAAAGCTTCATCAACAGTTTTCTTCACAGGTAAAACCTGGAACCAGCTGGTTCACGATGGTGTTGCCATGAGTGAGGTGACAGGCGGAGCTTCTGCAAATGCCGGTGGTTTTGGCGCAGCTGCACAAAAGCTTGCACAGGCTAAATCTGCGGCCGGAGATAGTCTCGAGTTAACCCTTTATACTAAAGTAGGTATAGGTGACGGCCAGCAGGCAAACAACCCATGGCTTCAGGAATTCCCGGACCCGGTTACAAGGGTTTCATGGGATAACTATATAACAGTTTCTAAATACGATGCTGAACGCCTTAAGCTTGAAAACTACAACGTGGCAAACGGCGGCCTTAACGGCAGCTATGTTACTGTAGAAGTTAACGGCAAGAAGATTGAAAAAGTTCCGGTAATTATACAGCCGGGGCAGGCAAGGGGAACTGCAGGACTTTCTTTGGGTTACGGCCGCAAAGAGTCTATAAAAGAAGAAATGATGGTAGGTGTTAATGCCTACACTATATATGACAATTTTAACGCCCACCAGACAGCTAAGCTTTCTGTTGAAGCAGGAGACCATGAGTTTGCCTGCGTACAGCTGCAGAGAACGCTGATGGGAAGGGGTGATATTGTTAAAGAAACCACGCTTGAAATATTTAATACTAAAGATGCGGGCGAATGGAACGTTGTTCCTGTTGTGTCTTTAGACCATAATGAAGTTCCTGCTGCGACGGTTGACCTTTGGGAATCATTTGACCGTACGGTAGGCCACCACTTCAACCTTTCAATCGACCTTAACGCCTGTACAGGTTGTGGCGCATGTGTTATCGCTTGCCACGCTGAAAACAACGTACCGGTAGTTGGTAAAAGTGAAGTGAGAAGAAGCCGTGATATGCACTGGCTGCGTATTGACAGGTATTATTCATCTGAAGATACTTTTGCCGGAGACGTTAAGACTAAAGAAAGCGCTAACGGACTTATGGATTCTATCGATAAGTTCAATGGGCTTGAGAGCCCGTCTGAAAATCCGCAGGTTGTTTTCCAGCCGGTATTCTGCCAGCACTGTAACCACGCACCTTGTGAAACTGTTTGCCCGGTTGCTGCAACATCACACGGCCGCCAGGGCCAAAACCACATGGCATATAACCGTTGCGTTGGTACACGTTACTGTGCAAACAACTGTCCTTATAAAGTACGTCGTTTCAACTGGTTCTTATACAACAAGAACGAAGAGTTTGACTACCACATGAACAATGACCTTGGCCGTATGGTACTTAACCCTGATGTAAACGTACGTTCACGAGGCGTTATGGAGAAATGTTCACTATGTATTCAAATGACCCAGGCTACCATCCTTAAAGCGAAAAGGGAAGGCCGTCCGGTTATGAAAGATGAGTTCTACACTGCATGTTCAGAAGCTTGTGGCACCGGTGCACTTGTATTTGGTGATATTAACAACCCTGAAGATACAGTTACAAAACTTAAGGAAGATGAAAGGATGTATCACCTTCTTGAGCACATAGGTACAAAACCGAATGTATTCTTCCAGGTTAAAGTAAGGAATACCTAAGCAGGAATTATTAATAATAAGAAACAATATAAAGGATTATGTCGTCTCATTACGAAGCACCCATTAGAAAACCTTTAATTATAGGTGATAAAAATTTCCACGATGTAACGGTTGACGTTGCACGTCCGGTGGAAGGCAGGGCAAACAGGCAATGGTGGATTGCGTTCTCTATTGCACTTGCAGCTTTCCTTTGGGGTGTAGCTTGTGTGGCTTACACAGTTGCAACGGGAATCGGAGCATGGGGTTTAAATAAAACAATCGGCTGGGCCTGGGATATTACCAATTTCGTTTGGTGGGTAGGTATTGGCCACGCAGGTACACTTATCTCTGCTGTACTATTGTTATTCCGCCAGAAATGGAGGATGGCTATCAACCGCTCTGCGGAAGCGATGACAATATTCTCAGTAGTTCAGGCAGGTTTATTCCCTGTATTCCACATGGGTCGCCCATGGCTGGCATTTTGGGTACTTCCAATCCCTAACCAGTTCGGGTCACTTTGGGTTAACTTTAACTCACCGCTTCTTTGGGATGTTTTTGCGATTTCAACATACCTTTCAGTTTCGCTTGTATTCTGGTGGACAGGCCTTCTTCCTGACTTTGCGATGCTTCGCGACAGGGCGCTGACGCCATTCACTAAAAGGGTATACTCAATACTAAGCTTCGGATGGAGCGGCCGCGCAAAAGACTGGCAGCGTTTTGAAGAAGTTTCACTTGTACTTGCAGGCCTTGCAACGCCACTCGTACTTTCGGTACACACCATCGTATCATTTGACTTTGCTACATCGGTTATACCGGGCTGGCACACCACAATCCTTCCTCCTTACTTCGTTGCCGGTGCAATCTTCTCAGGATTCGCGATGGTAAACACGCTTCTTATCATCATGAGGAAGGTATCAAACCTTGAAGCATACATTACAATACAGCATATTGAGTTAATGAACATTATTATCATGATCACGGGTTCAATTGTAGGTATTGCCTATATAACTGAGCTTTTCGTAGCATGGTATTCAGGTGTTGAGTATGAGCAGTACGCCTTCCTTAACAGGGCTACAGGTCCTTACTGGTGGTCATACTGGCTGATGATGACATGTAACGTTATCTCTCCGCAGGTAATGTGGTTCAAAAAGATCAGGACGAGCATCATGGCATCATTCATCATCTCTCTTGTTGTGAACATAGGTATGTGGTTTGAACGTTTCGTAATTATCGTGACCTCACTTCACAGGGATTACCTGCCATCATCATGGACAATGTTCCAGCCAACTTTTGTAGATGCTGGTTTCTATATTGGCACAATAGGTTTCTTCTTTGTATTGTTCCTTCTTTACTCAAGGACATTCCCTGTAATCGCACAGGCAGAAGTTAAGTCTATCATGAAATCTTCAAGTGAAAACTACAAAAGAAAAAGGGAACTTGAAGGTGACCACGGCCATGGCCACGACAATCATTCAACAGAACATAATCATCATTAAGATATGAGTAATAAAGTTTTACATGTATTATACAATGACGATGACGTGCTGATGGACGCAGTAAAGAAAACACGCGCCGCACACCATCACATTGAAGAGATTTATACGCCATTCCCGGTTCACGGGCTTGACAAAGCCATGGGCCTTGAACCTACAAGAATTGCTATTACTTCATTCTTATACGGCCTTGTTGGCCTTAGCGTTGCAGTAACCATGATGCGCTTCATCATGATTATTGACTGGCCTCAGGACATTGGTGGTAAGCCAAGTTTCAGCTATATCCAGAATATGCCGGCTTTTGTACCGGTAATGTTTGAGATGACAGTATTCTTCGCTGCCCACCTTATGGTGATAACTTTCTACATGAGGAGTAAGCTTTGGCCTTTTAAAAAAGCTGAAAACCCTGATGTAAGGACAACCGATGATCATTTTTTAATGGAGATTGCTGCACATGGCGACGTTGACCAGTTGGTTTCTTTCTTTGAAAATACTGGGGCCGTTGAAATCAAAGTAATTGAAAAGCATTAATTCAGAATATGAAAGCGTTATATAAAATAGCAATGCTGGCAGGCCTTTCAATGGCTTTTACAGCCTGCTTCAACAAAAAGGAGCCTAACTACCAATATTTCCCGAACATGCAGCACTCTGTTGCATACGAGACATATGCTGAGTCTGATGCTTTCCCGAACGGTAAAGAAGGCCAGCTGCCTGCGAAGGGCTCTGTGCCAAGGGGCTTTACACCGTATGAATATGAAAACTCTACTGCCGGGTATGAGCTTGCAAAAGCTAACCTTAAGTCGCCTCTTGATACTGCTTCGGTTGATATGGCCAGAGGCGAGCAGTTGTTTACTGTTTACTGTGCTATTTGCCACGGTGATAAAGGTGATGGCAAGGGCAACCTTGTAAAAAGGGAAAAATTCCTTGGTGTGCCTAACTATAAAGACAGGCAGATTACTGAAGGAAGCGTATTCCACGTAATTACATACGGACTTAACTCAATGGGGTCGCATGCTAACCAGCTTACGCAGGAAGAGCGTTGGCAGGTTACCGCTTATGTGATGAAACTAAGGAGTGAATTATAATTGTAGAACACTGAAAGTATAAAATATGTACACATTTTCAAGTAGATTAAAAACTTTCGCCGTGATCCTGATGGTATTAGGTATCCTGGGGATTGGCTATAGTTTTTTCACTGCACCAAAGACCATTGAAGACGTTGAGAAAATACTAAAGGAGCAGGAAGATCATCATGGTGGGCATGGCGCAGCCTCACACCATCCTGATGCGACAGCTGCGACCACTCAGGAAGTTCACGCTCCCGAAGCAAATCAAAAAAACGCAACTGATCATGTAATTCATGACAATCAGGACCATGCCGAGAATATAGAGAAGCATACTACCGGTTCTGTTGATGAGCCTGTAACTCATAATGCTGACACTACACAAAATATGGCTGCTGACCAGGATGTTCACGATAACGTAGCGCATACTGAAATGGGCCAAAACCATGCTGCCGATGCACATGGCCATGATGCTCATGCAGGTGAAACTGCTGAAGAACATGCAGCTCACGCTCATGAAGGCCACGATGCCCATGCTGACCATGCCGCACACCAAAAGCACCTTGAACATGTGCTTCACCAACTACAGAACAAGCCTTGGGCTGCTGTATATGTTGCGTGTATATTTTTCATGTTGATATCTCTCGGTGTACTTGCTTTTTATGCTATTCAATATGCTGCGCAGGCAGGATGGTCGCCAATGCTTTTCAGGGTTATGGAAGGTATCACGGCTTACCTATTGCCAGGCTCTATCATATTTTTTGTTCTGTTGCTTTGCGCATGTTTCCACATCGGTCATAATGGGTTGTTTGTGTGGATGGATAAAGATGTTGTAGCACATGACCACCTTATACAAGGTAAATCAGGTTACTTAAACATACCTTTCTTCCTTATCAGGGCTGTAATATTCCTTGCAGGATGGAACCTGTACCGTTTCCTTTCAAGGAGAAACTCTATCGCTAATGATGATGCAAATGATGACAGCCTGTACAAAAAGACATTCAAGATGTCGGCTGCTTTCCTTGTATTCTTCATAGTTACTGAATCAATAATGTCTTGGGACTGGATCATGTCGGTTGACCCGCACTGGTACAGTACACTGTTCGGATGGTATGTATTTGCCAGCTTCTTTGTGAGCGGTATCACAACTATCGCCATGATAACAATCTACCTTAAGTCTAAAGGCTACCTTGAATATGTAAATACAAGTCACCTTCATGACCTTGCTAAGTTCATGTTCGGTATCAGTATTTTCTGGACTTATCTTTGGTTCTCTCAATTCATGCTTATGTGGTATGCTAACATACCTGAAGAGGTAACATACTTTGTAACGCGTATAGAGAAGTATAACCTGCCATTCTTCGGTATGCTTGCCATGAATTTTGTGTTCCCTGTACTAATATTATTAAATACAGACTTCAAACGCCTTACATGGATCGTGGTTATGGCGGGTATCGTAATACTTTGCGGCCACTATATTGACTTCTTCAACATGATTATGCCGGCTACAGTAGGTGACCAGTGGTTTATAGGTGCAGGCGAAATAGGAGCAATACTGTTCTTCCTTGGTTTATTCATATTTGTTGTGTTTACAGCGCTTACAAAAGCTCCGCTTATGCTGAAACGCAACCCGTACCTTGAGGAAAGTAAGCATTTTCATTATTAATATTTAAAGTAATAAACAAATGACAAGTTTATTGGTAATTATAGTTTTAGTTTTATTAGGCATTGCAATATGGCAGTTAACTAAAATTTTCCACCTGACTCAATTAGGTACGGCTACTTATGCAGAGAACTCTGAGGTGGCTAATGACAGGGATAATAATGTAAATGGCTACCTGATGTTTGCCTTTGTTGGCTTCATCTACATCGTTACTATATATTCGCTTTGGAAATGGGGACATCTTACTCTTGGCACTCCTGCTTCAGAGCACGGCCCGGAGTATGACAGGCTAATGGCTATCTCGATGGGTCTTATTTTCTTTGTACAGATTGTTACACAGTTTCTTCTTCACTACTTTGCATTTAAATACCGTGGTAAGCAAGGTAATGTAGCTTTCTATTTTGCAGATAATGACAGGCTTGAATTTATCTGGACAATTATTCCTGTAATTGTTCTTGCCGGCCTTATCCTTTACGGTATGCTTGCCTGGACAAACATCATGTTCATTGAAGATGAGAATAACGATGCTATATATGTAGAAGTTTACGCTAAGCAATTTAGCTGGGAAGTACGTTATGCAGGTAAAGACCGCACTTTAGGCAAAGCTAATGTAAGGTATATTGATGGCGTAAACACTATGGGTGTTGACATGAGCGATCCAAACGCGCAAGATGATATTACAGCTACTGAATTACATATACCAAAAGGTAAAAAGGTGATCTTCAAGTTCCGTTCACAAGACGTACTTCACTCAGCATACATGCCTCACTTCAGGGCACAGATGAACGTTGTGCCGGGTATGGTTACTGAGTTTGCATTTACGCCGACTTTAACTACTGAAGAAATGCGTGAAGATCCTGCAATAATGGAAAAAGTGGCTCATATTAATGAGATAAGATCTAAAAAGTCCAGCGAGCTTGTTGCAAAAGGACAGTCAGCACTTGACCCATATACTTTTGATTATCTTCTGCTATGTAACAAGATTTGTGGCGCATCACACTATAACATGCAAATGAAGCTTGTTGTTGATGAAGAGAAAGATTTCAATAAATGGTTAAGCGAAAAGCAGACTCTTGCAGCTGCTGTGGCTGAATCTAAAAAAGAAGCTGCAGCACCGGCTACTGAAACTACACCAGCTGAACCTGCAGTGATACAGCAGCAGTTAAAGCTGATAAGCCAATAGCAGCACAAACGCAAAAAAAATAATTCTTTTAAAATATATTCAAATTAAAGAAATATGTCAGCAGTAGGACACGAAATACACGGTCACGAAGAACACGGTCACCACGATGCTCATGATCATCACCACCATAAAGATACTTTTATAACAAAGTACATCTTTAGTATTGACCATAAGATGATTGCCAAGCAATATCTTATCACCGGTATTATAATGGGTGTGATAGGCATCATGATGTCAATATTATTCCGTATGCAGATTGCGTGGCCAGAAGAATCTTTCGGGATTTTCAAAGTGCTTCTTGGTGAAAAATTTGCACCAAATGGTGTAATGCGTAACGATATTTACCTTGCCCTTGTTACAATACACGGTACTATAATGGTATTCTTTGTACTTACGGCAGGACTGTCAGGTACATTCAGTAACCTTCTTATTCCGTTGCAGATTGGTGCGCGAGATATGGCATCAGGCTTTATGAACATGATATCTTACTGGTTGTTCTTTATATCAACTGTAATCATGGTAATGTCGCTTTTCGTTGAAGCTGGCCCTGCCTCTGCAGGTTGGACAATTTATCCGCCGCTAAGTGCATTGCCACAGGCAATACCCGGTTCAGGTGCCGGTATGACACTATGGTTGGTGTCAATGGCTATCTTCATTGCATCATCGCTGATGGGTTCGCTTAACTATGTTGTAACAGTAATCAACCTTCGTACAAAAGGTATGTCAATGACACGCCTTCCACTTACAATATGGGCGTTCTTTATTACAGCCGTAATCGGTATCGTATCATTCCCGGTACTTCTTTCTGCGGCATTGCTATTGCTGTTTGACAGAAGCTTTGGTACATCATTCTTCTTGTCTGACATCTTTATTGCTGGTGAAGTTCTTCACTACCAGGGAGGTTCACCGGTATTGTTTGAACACCTTTTCTGGTTCCTTGGGCACCCTGAAGTTTATATTGTACTACTTCCTGCTCTTGGTATAACATCAGAGATTATAGCGACAAACTCTCGTAAGCCAATCTTTGGTTACCGCGCGATGATTGCGTCAATACTTGCCATTGCATTCCTTTCAACAATTGTTTGGGGTCACCACATGTTCATCTCGGGTATGAACCCGTTCCTTGGCTCGGTATTTACATTTACAACGCTATTGATTGCTATACCTTCTGCAGTAAAAGCTTTCAACTATATCACAACATTATGGAGGGGTAACCTGCAGATGAACCCTGCAATGCTTTTCTCTATCGGCCTTGTATCTACGTTCATTACAGGTGGTCTTACAGGTATTATTCTTGGTGACAGTACGCTTGACATTAACGTACATGATACTTACTTTGTGGTAGCTCACTTCCACCTTGTAATGGGTATATCAGCACTTTACGGTATGTTTGCCGGTATCTACCATTGGTTCCCGAGGATGTTCGGCCGTATGATGAACAAAAACCTTGGTTACATCCACTTCTGGGTAACTGCGGTTTGTGCTTACGGTGTATTCTTCCCAATGCACTTTATAGGTATGGCAGGATTGCCAAGGCGTTATTATACCAATACTGCATTCCCTTTATTTGACGACCTTGCTGACGTAAACGTTATCATCACGATGTTTGCCATAATAGGTGCAGCATTTCAGCTTGTATTCCTTTGGAACTTCTTCTACAGCATATTCCGTGGTAAGCGTGCACCAATGAACCCTTGGAGGTCTAACACTCTTGAGTGGACAGCTCCGGTTGAGCATATGCACGGTAACTGGCCTGGCGAGATACCTGAAGTTTACAGGTGGCCTTATGACTATAGCAAGCCTGGCCATGATGACGATTTTGTTCCGCAAAACGTACCAATGAAAGAAAATGAAGAGGTATTACACCATTAATACCCATCTCAATACTAAAAAGAGCCCTCTTATCAGGGCTCTTTTTTTATTGTTATATTGAACGTAGGTATCGTATAAATTCCTTTCTTGGTATTTCACGTGCGCCCAGGCTTTCAAGGTGCGAATTATGTACCTGGCAGTCAAGCAACCTGTAACCTTGCTTTTGTAAATCGCGTGATAATTTTATAAAGGCCACTTTGCTGGCATTTGGCATTAGTGAAAACATGCTCTCTCCACAAAAGATATGGCCCATATCAACCCCATACAAGCCGCCTACGAGTTTATCTTCATACCAGACTTCATATGACCGGGCTACACCCAATTCATGTAGCCTGCAGTAGGCATCAACCATATCATCGGTTATCCATGTGCCATCCTGGCCTTCACGCTCAACACGGCGGCAGGCTGTTATAACTTCGCGAAACGCTTTATTACAGGTAATAGTAAACATCCCCCGGTTTAGTATGTTGCGCATGCTTTTTGATATTTTCAGCTCATTGAAGAAGAGTACCATCCTCTCCGGCGGGCTCCACCATAATATAGGTTCATCATCTTCAAACCAGGGAAAAATTCCGTTACGATATGCTAATAATAAACGTTCAGGGCTCAAATCGCCGCCAATGGCAACCAGGCCTTCAGGTGAGGCTTCTTCAACATTGGGAAAATATAATTCACGTGTAAGAAAGTACATATTATCTTCAGATAAAAGCTTTCAAAATTACTAATAACATGTAAAACTAAACAATAGTATGCTTTTTAATAGGTAACTTTCGAAATTTAAATATATCTATGAAAATTATAACAGGACTCATTTTCTTGATTTGCACCCAGGTGTTAGCACAAATAAATATATCAAAAGATACCCTACATCTTGAAGAAGTTGTGATTGGCAGTGACCGGCCAAAAATTAAAATTCGTACCGAAAAGCTTCGTGGTCCCCTGCTATGCTGCGGAAAACATGGCTGATGCATCAGAAATTGTAACATTGGTTGACGGTTTGAAGTCCGGGTACTTAAATTCTGTTTCATTTCATTTTAACGAAATGTATTTTTCAAAAAAAGTAAAGCCTGATACCTTCCGGGATACAGATTTTGAATTGGTGATATACAATGTAAATCCTGACAATACACCTGGCGAAAAACTGATTGATGATGTGATGGTTGCCACGGTTAAAAAGGAACACAAAGGAAGCATTACACTATATCTTGCAGGGCTTGACATTCAAAGTCCTGGTAAAATCTTCATTGGCCTTAAAAGATTAGGGCAAAGAAGCGCACAAAATGAATTTTATATTGATTGCTTATGCAATGGTCATGATAAATATTTTACCATGGTCCGAAAAAATTCATCAGAACAATGGATTCGAAACTGGGTATGTGCTGCTTTAAAGGTTGATGTTTCAGTGGCAAGTAAGAAGTAATAGAGAACAGTTATGTAAATATTATTTTTAACAATTAATTTGTAGTCAATATTTAACTCTTGAACGATAAATTTGGAATAATATATCGCGTAAATAATTGAACATAAGCGCGTTTATTATTTAAGAAGTTGTGTCAATTAAAAAATGTTTTCTTACATTTGCCATCCCCAAACGTTAAAATTTAATATTGATGATTAGAAAAGTACTCCTGAGGATCTGCTCCTTATCGGCGGCCTCTCTGTTTTTTACAAACCTCGCTACTGCGCAAAGCCCAACCGAGGCAGCTAAAGGTTTCAATATCTTTACTGAAAACGGCCTTACTCTTATAACAAATGAAACTGAAGGCCCTGTTGCCTGCGGCGGTGACCTTACTATTAAAGGCAGCTACCAGGTGGCTATACATAATTCCGGTACCTTTACTGTAGGCGGAGTAAAAATCGGCCTGTTAGTAAATGGTAAAGTTAATTACACATCCGGAAACGCTGTTCAGGTACAGTCTAATACATACGTAAAGATTGGTAATAGCACAGGCTCTACCGTTTGGTACTATGACCAGAATAATGCCACACCTCCAATAAGGGTTACTCCTACAGCAGGAGGTTACAACGGTTCGCCCAGAATTGAGCTTCAGGCAAATTCTCCACAGCTTGGCGTAGGTGTAAACAATAATCCTGTTTTCCAGGGCGGGCTTCTTGATTTTAGTGCAGCTTTCCAGACGCTTCGCACAAAGTCTTCGGCAATCTCACAATGTGCTGCCAATGCAAATATTACAAATGCGAATGGAGCGACTATACCTCATACCAATATGCCGGGACAAATCAAAATCAATCTTGCTGATGGTATAAACTATTTTAATATTACGGGAGCAGACCTTAATGCTGTACAAAATATCATTTTCAATAACCCGCCAAGCGCTTCAAAAGTGTTGGTTATTAATGTAGATGCGGCAGGTACTTATAACTGGAATGTATGGAACCAGGGCGGCATAGGCTTCCAGAACTGTCCGTACATTTTATATAACTTTTACAATACCACACAGCTAAACATTGTATCAGGTAATGCAATTGAAGGTACAGTATTCGCTCCTTTTGCAAACGTTGATAAAAGCGGTAACCAGTCAAACCTCGAAGGGCAGGTTATTGCAAAATCGTTCATACACAGTGGCGGCGAAGTGCATTATGCAGTTTTCACACCATCTGTTACAGGTTGTGCACAGCCGGTAGGTGTTGCCCCGACAGCTAATTTTAGCATAAACAACGGCGCACTGTGCCTTGGTAATGCATTTGTGTTTACAAATACATCTCATACCGGAAATGCGGTTCAACCGGAAGCTCCGCTTTCATACCTTTGGGATTTCGGCGATGGCACTACAAGCACGGCCATGAATCCAACTAAAACATTTGCAACTGCCGGTGTGCATATGGTAAAGCTTACCGCAACAAATACTTATGGCAGCAATACAAAAACAGTATTTTTAACTGTGTACCCTGAAGTTGTTCCTGCTGTAAACCAGGCAACAGCTGCAACAGGTAACGGATCAATCACAAAGCAGTTTACGCTCACAAATGCTTCAGATTTTACTAATTATTCATGGTCAATGGCAGGCGCAGGTACAGGATTGTACACCAACCAGCCGATTGTGAATTTTACATTTACTGTAGAAGGCTACTATGAAGTAATTGTTACAGGAACTACTGCTAACGGATGTGAAAAATCAACTGTTGTTGGTGTAGTGATTGCGTCTGATGATGTAAGTACAGGTAATAATGGTGGACTTGAAAGCGAAAGCCTTGGTGATGCCTTATCAAAAAGATATGTGCAACGCAAAATGAAAAGTGTACCTACAGAATTAGTAAAGACCGATGCTATGCTTTATGACAAAGCTAAGCTGCTTGTAAAATCAAACCCTGCCGGCCGCAACGTAAACAGCCAGACGATGCTTGCAATGTTCCCGACAGAACTTGCTTCCGGAAACACATCGCACGTAACATCACCTACAGATATCCTTGACTACACTATAGCCCAGGAAGTAATAAGTGTTGACTTTGAAATAGCCGGCAAAACTAAAGCTGTTGTACTTGGGGTAAGAACGAGAGATAAGGTATATAACCATACCAAAGCATCATGTGACAGGCTTCGCGGCGCCGAAATACTTACCGTAAAAGCAGTACAGATTGAAGGCTATAATTTCCTGATGCAGGCAATAAAACAACGCACAGGTATTGTTGAATATGCTATATCATTTGCTGTTGCAAAAAATAATAACGACACTAAGTATACACTGCAGTCTAACTGGTTTGTGAAGGATTATGCAATCATGAATGATATGTATAACTTCCAGGTTTGGGCTACAAATCCTGAAAGCACAGAGAAACTCGTTACAGATATACTGCACAACCTTCAAAATTTCATCCCGGTACAGCAAACAGAAGTACAAAGGATGCCGAAGACCTATGCATCTAAAGTGTCAAGGGAAGGGACAGATATGGTTATTAACCTGAAAAGTGCTGAAGCAGGGCAGAACATTGAGGTTGTTACTGAAGAAGTATATAGCGAAACTAATGGTTATGCCATGAGATATAACCCACTGACTTCTGAAATGACGCAGACGCTTCGTATCGATATCAAAGATGGTTATGAGTATGATGGGCTTATAAAAGTGGAAGGAATTACCCAGGATGCATTTTATCATGCTGACGGTAACTGGGGCCTTGACTATGACGGCGCTAACACCATAATAAAGTCTTACACAGTATCAAATGACTTCGACAGAGTATATAACGAGAACGAGTATGCTATACACAGGAATGTAAAATTGCAGGCGCATAGCAACCAAGACTATCTTACCCTATACAAATCATTGCTTCCTGGCCATTTGCCCGCTAATTATACTGATTATAAATTCCTTTCGTTCAAAGCCAAAGGTAGCGGCCTGCTTGAAATTGGCCTGGTAAAAGCCGGTATTACAGAATGGAAACACCAGTACAAAGCTGTGATAAATGTGCGTAACAAAGAAGAAGTTTATTACATACCATTCAGCTTCATGAAATCGATTGCAAGTAACCAGCAATTGACTGCTGATGACCTTACAATGATTACGTACACATTCTTACCAGTACAGGCTGGGACTAATGACCTTGACCTGACAATAGAAGACGTTAAATTTACCCAGACAGCCCGTGAAGGTTATGAGGAGTTGCTAAACTCAATGGTTAACCAGTTTGTAATGTTCCCTAACCCGTTTCAAGGTAATATCAACTGTTTGCTTTATAGCGAGGTTACAACAACTGCTAAAGTTACGGTACATGACATTACCGGCAAGCTGGTACATACAGCAGCTGTTAACCTGGAAGAGGGAAGGAATGAGCTTAACTTTGATTTCAGCCACCTTAACTCAGGTATGTTCTTCTTTAACGTTGACAGCGGTAACGTGAATTACGGTACATCAAAAATCGTTATAAAATAGTTGTAATGTAGATTATGATAAAAGGCTGCCAACAGGCAGCCTTTTTATTTATATAGTTGCAGAGAGGAAGGGATTCGAACCCTCGATGCCCTTTTGGAGCATACACACTTTCCAGGCGTGCGCCTTCGACCACTCGGCCACCTCTCTAAGCTGGCGCCAAAAATACTATTTAATAACCATTAAAAAAAGGCTATTGTGTCAATTCGCCGCAGATGCTGCTTTCAAAAGCATACATGAATTGATTTGCCGGAGTCTCCTGCCCTAACAGCCACATAAGCTTTGTAATGGCAGCTTCGGTTGTAATATCTTTGCCTGAAATAACCCCTATTTCTTTTAATTGGGTACTGGTTTCATAATGCCCCATATTCACACTTCCGCCGGAACATTGGGTAACATTAATGATGTGGATGCCTTTTGCTATTGCCTCCTTTAAAATATCTACAAACCATTCATCTGTAGGCGCATTGCCCGAGCCATAAGTTTCAATAACAGCGCCTTTAAGGCCCGGAGTTGCCATTATTGATGTTAGTACTGCTTTGTTTATACCAGGAAATATTTTGATAATTACAGTACCTGCATCCAGCTTATCTTTTACGCTAAATTGTTCATTGTTATTGCTGTGCAGCAAATCTTCATTTACCTTCAAATACACGCCAGATTCTGCAAGGGCAGGGTAGTTGGGCGATGTAAATGCATTAAAGTGCTCAGCGCTAATCTTTGTTGTGCGGTTGCCCCGGTACAGCTTATATTCAAAATACAGGCAAACTTCTTTGATTACGGGTTTGCCATTTTTTTGTAGGGCCGCAACCTGTATGGCAGTGATAAGGTTTTCTTTGGCATCAGTACGCAAATCCCCGATTGGCAGCTGAGAGCCTGTAAAAATCACTGGCTTGGTAAGCCCAGAAAGCATAAAGCTTAGCGCTGATGCTGAATACGACATAGTGTCTGAGCCATGCAATACCACAAAACCGTCAAAAATGTCGTAATTGTCATTTATTATAGCTGCAATCTTTGTCCATTTATCCGGATCCATGTTTGATGAATCTATAGGGTGGTCAAAAGAAACCGTTTCAATATTACAGTCCAGGTGGCGTAGTTCGGGTATGCGGTTCAGCAGTTTTTAAAATTGAAGGCCTTAAGAGCTCCTGTAGTGAAATCTTTCACCATGCCAATGGTGCCGCCGGTATAAATAAGCAGGATGTTTGGCCTATAGTGCATTCTGGTATTTCATCTGGTTAACAACCGGGTTGGCATACATAGCCAGGAAACCTTCACGCACAATTTTGTCATCTGCATCTATGCGAAGTTCAAGCCGGCGTTCAAAAGATCTTTTTCCTTTTCAGAATAGTGTGCAGCAAACCTGTCAGATCCATTGAGCATGTCATAGGCTATATAATTGGTGGGCCACAGCTTATAGGTGCTTAATATGGCATCGTCAATAACCTGCGCAAGTGCCTGTATCTGTTTATTTGGGTTACTTTCAGTGGCAGCAATCGCATCAAGTTCTTTGTCCAGGGGCTCGCATACATGCAGGTGTATTCGCTTTTTCTGGCCCATGATTCCGCTTATCAGTGTCATGAAGTCTTCATTCTTTTCTTTTATGTAAACTTCATCGTTAGCCTCTGCCAACAGCTGTGGCATTTTAAGCATATCTGTAGGGTCATATTCATAAGAAATTGAAACCGGCACAATCTTAACCTTTTTGAAATAATCCATAAGGTTCTCCTCATCGCTGGCCATGGCAAGCATCTTCAGTACACCCTGATGGGTAGCGTCGTTACCATCTTTAGTCCGTCCCCTCACGCTGTGCAATCCATACAGATCTGCACTCCCTCATCAATAATTGGTAAATGTATTCGCTCATTAGTTTAGAGCTTTGCAGCAGTTCTCTTGGCGAAAGCCCGCGTTGTACCAAAAAGTTACGATTAAGTTTTGACAGTACCTGCAAAAACTGTTTTTGCACCAGGTTATCGCCAATGGCACTGGCTGTCATGGTAAGCTTATGGTCATACAGGCACACATTAAGCAATGATGTATCAAGTATGATGTCCCTGTGGTTTGATATATAAAGGTAGGGTGTGTGTGTTTCAAGCTTTTCAAAACCCGAAGTGGTAAGCCCGTCAGATGTTTTTTCAAGAACCCTTTGTATGGCCTGGTAAATGAAATTGATCTGAAAATCACGTTTTGAATGCGTTTTCTCCAGCCATTCGGTCCAGACTTCTTCAGGTGTTCCGGGAAATGTAAAGCTCATGAGCGCTTTCATCATTGGGTGATGTATCACGCTCCTTATAGCCCCGTTTACTTCTGTATCGTAAAAAGGCCTTATATGGTCAAATTTAGACATGTGCTTGCTGCGGGTTAAACAATCCTGCAAATGAACAAAAAATTAATGGATTTTATTAGAAAATCTTTGTTAAATGCCGTAAACTTCAACTGAATTTTTAGTAGTTATGTCGGCAATTTCTTCTAAAGGCATACTGTATATTTCAGCCAGTTTCTGTGCTATAATAACAGTATAGCTGCTTTCATTCCGCTTACCGCGATAGGGCTTAGGTGCAAGATAGGGAGCGTCGGTTTCAAGAACAATGTTTTCAAGGGGTATCTCATTCAAAAACTGGTCAATTTTACCATTCTTGAAAGTGGCAACACCACCTATTCCCAGTTTCATGTTATAACTGATGGCCTGCTTCGCCTGAGCGAAATCACCGGTAAAGCAATGGAAGATGCCATACAGGTTATCATCTTTATGTGACTCCAATACTTCAAAAACTTCATTAAAAGCGTCACGGCAATGTATATTAATTGGCAGCGAATATTGCTTTGCAAGTTCAATCTGCCTGCTAAAGGCTTCCTGCTGCCACCCTAGTGTAGATTTATCCCAATACAGGTCAATCCCAATTTCGCCTACCGCGGCAAATTTTCGCCCGGCCAGTTCACGTTCCACATGGTCAAGCTCGTCTTTATAGTTTTCTTTCACATAGGTAGGGTGCAGGCCCATCATCAGAAAAACATTTTCAGGATATTTAGCTTCCAGCTCATACATCTGTTGTGTATATGATGAGTCAATAGACGGCACAAAAGCCTTGTTACGCCTGCGTCAAAAGCTCGCATTATCATTGCCTCGCGGTCTTGCTCAAACTCTTCGCTGTAAAGGTGTGTATGTGTATCGGTAAAAGTCATGTTGTAAATTTGTGCCAAAATTACGATTTGGGTTTGTGTTTCAGTATAACAATACTTTAATTTAAACCAAATTTGTCAATCATAATGTCATAAATGAAAAACCTGTACGATACCCTTAAAGATAAAGGCTACAAAAAAATCAGCTTTAAAATTTCTAAGACCCAGCACCTGCGAATAAAGGCTAAGATTAACGGGATAGAAGGCGATTTTATTCTTGATACCGGGGCATCAAACAGTTGCGTTGATTTTGAGGGTATTGAACATTTTAAGCTAAACGCGCTCGACTCTGAAACCAAAGCTGCCGGAGCAGGCGGTGTAGGGATGCTCACAAAATCTTCGTTTGAAAATATGCTGCAGATGGGGCGCTGGAAAACCGACGCGCTGAGCCTTGTTATTTTCGATATGTCGCATGTAAATGAAGCGCTTCGGCTTTACAAAGCAAGGCCTGTACATGGTATAATTGGGGCTGATGTGCTGCTTCAGGGCAAAGCGATCATAGACTATTACAACCATTGCCTCTACCTGAAGCAATAAGCGTAATGATTAAATTAAAGTCAAAATCTAAATAGTGAGTGCTAAAAGTTATTATATTGCAGTACTTTTTCAAAGGTTAACAATATGAAAAAAATATACTTCCTGGTATTTGCTATAATTATAGGGCTTACGGCTTCGTCATGTTCAGATGAAACCACTGAACTGCTTAACACGCCCTATGGCGAAATGACATTTATTGTGAATGATGTACAGAAAGTTTATAATAATGTACAGGTTACAGAAAAAGTGGGTTCTACAGGCCAAAGATATCTTAATGTAGTAGGGTCTAATAATGGTGTGCCGGGAGAATACATTGCTTTCAGGATAAATAAATACGAAACAGGGGCTAACCGTGCCACACGATGGGCATATTCACAAGACAGTAACCTTGCCATACGCAAGCAGGTTGACGGAGAAGAATATGATATTGATTCAAATACACTGCTTAACAGTGATAACAGGCTGAGGGGGACTTTTAGCGGGCAGCTGTATAATGAGTACAGCAACATAGTTGTAACAATAGAAGCAGGGGAGTTTACATATAATTACAACCTGCCTGAATAATAAAAAAACCGCTATGCAGCGGTTTTTTTATTTTCTTGTGCTATCGTGGTGCTGGCTCTGTGTGCCGCTATTCCACAACGTCATAATATCAGTTGCTACCGCAGCGCCGCTTCCGGCTGCAATACTAAGCTGGCTTCTTTCACCGGCAAGTGTCCCGGCAACATAAATGCCATCAGCAACCAGGTGGTCTTCATTCTTTAATTGTATGCGGTTTTTTTCAGGTAAAGCTTTTTTGTGCGGAATAATATATTCTGTAAGTCCCGCAATATCAAAAGTTGCTGCCGAACCTACTGCCACTACAATAATCCGCGCCTTATAGTCGCCTTTGTTAGTTATAATGGTAAAATTGCCGGCAGTACCTTCCACTTTCATCACTTTTTCTCCGGGTAGCTGTACTACATCAGGATAAGTGCCTGAAAGGTGGGCAAGGCTTTGGGCCATTATGTCTTTACCTAATGTGCCGGGAGCGATGCCGTAAACATTGTTGTAAAGCCCGTCTTGCAGGGCTGAAGCTTTCTGGTGGGTGAATATGCCTACCTTCTTGCCTTCAGCATAAGGCTTTTTAAGAGATGAGCCGAGCACAAGGGCACAGGATACTCCTGCTGCACCACCGCCTATAATTAAAACGTCAAACATATCAGAGAAACTACAGGTTCCTGGTTTTCTCCTCAATAGTTTTCGCCATCCTGAAGATAAGCAATATGCAAACCGCACACATAGAGGCAATGATGCCAATAAGGGCTACAAGGCTGTTACCGGCAAGCAGGTTATCAAAATCAAGAAGAGTGACGTTAAATGCGATCAGGGCAATTGCAATCGCGATAAGAGTGTAGATAAAAAATTTCATTATATAAATCGTAATGATTCTGTGGTAAAGTTATGCAGATTATAACTAAAGAAACAATTGTTTAACATTAGATGCGAATAATTTAACAGCAATAGCTAACAGCACAACCCCAAATACTTTGCGGATTACGCCAAGGCCGTTTACACCTAATGCTTTCTCAATTTTTGCTGAAGACTTAAGTACTGCGAACACAATAATCACATTAAGCGCTATGGCAATTATAATGTTAATCTTTTCGTATTCAGCTCTTAAAGATAATATTGTCGTCATTGTGCCGGCACCCGCGATGATTGGGAAAGCAATAGGTACGATTGATGCTGTGCTTGGATTATCTTCTTTGTAAAGGCGTATACCGAGTATCATCTCGAGCGCCAGGAAGAAAAGTACAAACGAACCCGCCACGGCAAACGAGTTGGCATCAATCCCGATAAGCTTCAGTATCTCTTCACCAACAAACAGGAACGCCACCATAATGATTAAAGCAACTATTGAAGCCTTTTCGCTTTGTATATGGCCAAGTTTGTTGCGTAGGTCAACTATAATAGGTACGCTGCCCACAATATCTATCACGGCAAAAAGCACCATGCTCACGGTAAACATTTCTCTCCAGTCGAAATTCATCTTTGTGCGAAATTATTTGCAAGCGCAAAAGTACCGTAATATTTATGAACCCGAAGCTAACACACCGTTAATTTTTTGGCAGGATTTTAGCACATATTTATACAAAATGTAATGGTTATCTTTGCCGCATGTTTCAACTGGGTAAAACAATAGTGTCTGAAGACATACTGGAGAAAGATTTTGTGTGCAACCTTTCGGCATGCCATGGCGGCTGCTGTGTTGACGGCGATGCAGGAGCACCCCTTAATGAAGAGGAAACCCGCATTCTTGAAGAGATCTATCCACTGGTAAAACCATTCCTGCGCCCGGAAGGGATTGCTGCTATTGAGGCCCAGGGCACATGGGTTACCGGGACTGACGGCGACCTTGAAACACCGCTCATTGATAATAAAGACTGTGCGTACGTAATATTTGACGGAAAAACCGCCCTGTGCGGAATAGAACAGGCCTACAACCAGGGCATCGTAAGCTGGAAAAAACCCGTTTCATGCCACTTGTACCCAATCAGGGTAAAGGACTTCACCGAATTTGCGGCGGTAAATTATGACAGGTGGGACATTTGCAACCCAGCCTGCGCCCTTGGTAAAGAACTTGAAGTACCGGTGTATAAATTTGTACGCGAGGCGCTGATACGCCGCTTTAGGGAAGATTGGTATGCTGAACTTGAAAAAGTGGCTGCCGAACTGAAAGAACAACCTGCGCAACGCAGGCGTTAATCGCTTCTTAAGCCCTGATTTTACAGGGCGTTACATCTATCTCATCTTGCTATTTTAGTTTCGTAACATTTTGCTTTTCAGGTATTTATAAATTTAATATTTGATTGCCTTAATGTTAAGCGTTGTTAAAAACTATGCCTGATTGTGGATAAGTTTGGCTTTCATTTTCTTTTTCAAATGCCAATCTTTGTAATCTACTCCGGCGGTAAAATCGCCATACAAATAATAAAATTAAAGTCAAAATAATATGTCTGCAATAGAGCCAATTTTACAGGAAAACAAAAACCGCTTCGTAATTTTCCCTATCAAGCACCATGATATATGGGACTGGTACAAGAAAATGGAGGCTAGTTTCTGGACTGCTGAAGAAATTGACCTGCACCAGGATATTACAGACTGGAACACTAAACTCAGCCCTGACGAAAAGTATTTCATCAAGCATATCCTGGCGTTCTTTGCGGCGTCAGACGGTATTGTGAATGAGAACCTCGCAGAAAATTTCGTAAACGAGGTGCAGTATCCGGAAGCTAAGTTTTCTACGGTTTCCAGATCATGATGGAGAACATACACAGCGAAACATACTCGCTCCTTATTGATACTTATGTGAAAGATGAGGCTGAAAAAGACAAACTGTTCCATGCTATTGAAGTGTTTCCCGCCATCAAGAAAAAAGCGGAATGGGCGCTGAAATGGATTAAAAGCGACTCTTTCGCCGAAAGGCTTATTGCGTTCGCGGCCGTTGAGGGTATTTTCTTCTCAGGTGCATTTTGCTCTATATTCTGGTTGAAGAAACGCGGGTTGATGCCGGGCCTAACCTTTTCAAATGAGTTGATTTCGCGAGACGAAGGTGTTCACTGTGATTTTGCCGTGCACCTGCACAACCACCATCTTGTAAATAAAGTATCGAAAGACAGGATAAAAGAAATATTGATAGATGCGCTTAACATTGAGCGTGAATTTATTACCGAGTCGCTTCCGGTGAGCCTTATCGGGATGAATGCCGTGCTGATGACACAGTACCTTGAGTTTGTAACCGACAGGCTTCTTGTAGAGCTTGGCTGTGAAAGGCAGTTCAACACCGGCAACCCGTTTGATTTCATGGATATGATCTCGCTTCAGGGGAAAACCAACTTCTTCGAGAAGCGCGTAAGCGAATACCAGAAGGCGGGCGTGCTCAACAAAGAAAGCGGAGACTCGCAGAAAATAAGCTTTGATGCTGATTTTTAATAAGATAACAAACCATTATATATGCAGCTATGCTGCCAGTTCTAACCTAAAAAATGTCGCCATATGTATGTAGTAAAGAGAGACGGTAAAAGAGAGCCGGTAATGTTTGATAAGATTACCGACAGGGTAAGGAAATTATGTTATGAGCTTAACGAGCTGGTAGACCCGGTAAAGGTAGCCATGCGCGTGATTGAAGGCCTGTATGACGGCGTTACTACAAGTGAGCTGGATAATCTTGCAGCTGAAACGGCGGCATCTATGACGGTTACGCACCCTGACTATGCCCAGCTTGCTGCACGTATAGCTGTGAGCAACCTGCATAAGAATACCAAGAAGTCGTTCTCTGAAACCATGCACGACATGTATAAGTACGTGAACCCCCGCACCAACCAGGAGGCTCCGCTTATTTCTGACGAAGTGTATGAAGTGATTATGGCCAATGCTGAAAAGCTGGACTCAACCATCATCTACAACCGCGACTTCAACTATGATTATTTCGGGTTCAAAACACTTGAGCGCTCATACCTGCTTAAGGTGAACGGCCAGATTGCTGAGCGCCCGCAGCACATGCTTATGCGTGTATCTGTAGGTATCCACCTGAACGATATAGACTCAGCTATAGAAACGTATGAGCTGATGTCTAAAAAATATTTTACCCATGCTACGCCAACGCTTTTCAACGCGGGTACGCCAAAGCCGCAGATGTCGTCTTGCTTCCTTTTGACCATGCGCGATGACAGTATTGAAGGTATTTATGACACGCTGAAGCAAACAGCCATGATATCGCAGTCGGCGGGTGGTATAGGCCTTTCTATACACAACGTGAGGGCTACAGGCTCTTACATCCGCGGTACAAACGGTACATCAAACGGTATTGTGCCGATGTTGCGTGTGTTTAACGACACTGCACGTTATGTTGATCAGGGCGGCGGTAAGCGCAAGGGAAGCTTTGCTGTGTACATTGAGACATGGCATGCTGATATCATGGATTTCCTTGACCTGAAGAAAAACCACGGTAAAGAAGAAATGCGTGCACGTGACTTGTTTTACGCAATGTGGACAAGTGACCTGTTTATGAAGCGCGTGCAGGAAGATGCACACTGGACGCTGATGTGCCCTAACGAGTGCCCGGGACTATATGATGTTTATGGCGATGAGTTTGAAGCGCTGTATACATCTTACGAAGCACAGGGCCGTGGCCGTAAGACCATTAAGGCACGTGAGCTTTGGGAAAAAATACTGGAGTCTCAAATCGAGACCGGTACGCCATACATGCTTTACAAAGACGCCGCTAACCGCAAGTCAAACCAAAAGAACCTTGGTACTATACGTTCATCAAACCTGTGTACGGAAATTATGGAATATACTGCGCCTGATGAGGTTGCCGTATGTAACCTGGCTTCAATTTCACTGCCAATGTTTGTTGAAGATGGCAAATTCAACCACGATTACCTATACCAGGTTACTAAGCGCGTAACCCGTAACCTTAACAAGGTTATTGACAGGAACTACTATCCGGTGAAAGAGGCCGAGAACAGTAACATGCGCCACCGTCCGGTTGGTTTGGGTGTGCAGGGCCTTGCGGATGCATTTATACTTATGCGCCTGCCATTCACCAGTGATGAGGCTAAAAAGCTAAACCAGGAAATATTTGAAACCATGTACTTTGCCGCCGTTACCGCATCTATGGAAATGGCGAAAGAAGAAGGGCCATACTCTACATTTGCAGGTTCGCCAATATCTCAGGGCGAGTTCCAGTATAACCTCTGGGGGCTTAATGACAGCGACCTTAGCGGGCGTTGGGACTGGGCTTCGCTTCGTAAAGAAGTTATGGAGCATGGCGTGCGCAACTCACTGCTTATGGCGCCAATGCCTACAGCTTCTACATCACAGATACTGGGCAACAATGAGGCATTTGAGCCTTATACATCAAACATATACACGCGCCGCGTACTTTCGGGCGAGTTCATTGTGGTGAACAAGCACCTGCTTGAAGACCTGGTGCGCCTTGGCTTGTGGAACGAGACCCTGAAACAGGAGATCATGAGGGCAAATGGTTCAATCCAGAATATTGAAGGCATCCCGGCTGATATAAAAGAGCTGTATAAAACCGTATGGGAAATGAGTATGAAAGACATCATTGATATGTCTCGCCAGCGCGGATACTTCATTGACCAGAGCCAGTCACTTAACCTGTTTATGGAGGGCGCTACGTTTGCCAAGCTTACGTCGATGCACTTCTATGCATGGCAGAGCGGCCTGAAAACAGGCATGTATTACCTGAGGACGAAGAGCGCGGTTGATGCTATTAAATTTACGCTGAATAACGATAAAAAAGCTGAGCCTGCACCGGTTGCAGCCGCAATGCCTGAAGTTGTAACCGTTGAGGCGGAAGCAGAAGGCATGAGTGCGGCAGAGTTCAGGGCGATGCTTGAGCGTTCACGCAATGCTGACCCTGAAGACTGCGAAATGTGCGGATCTTAACCTTAAAACAAACACAAACAGAAAATGAGGGGCAGGCAACTGCTCCTTATTTGATTGAAAACACCTTATGGAAATAACAGATGATGTGCTTGCTGTAAAAAGCAAGCGATTCGGGAATTTTGTGATAGACCTAATTTTCCGGTATGTGATTGTGTTCGTGTTGAGTTTTATCGCGATTGTAATAGATCCCGAAGGATTTACGGCCTGGATTGAGACTGTGACTACGCTCGAAGATATCATGTACAGCCTGCTGCTATTAATGATTTACTTCATTGTAACGGAATCAATTTTCCAGAGGACGGTAGGGAAGTTAATCACCGGGACAATGGTTGTAATGGCCGACGGTTCAAAACCATCTTTTGGGACAATTGTGCTGCGTACATTGTGCAGGCTGATACCTTTTGAGGCATTATCTTTTATTGGTGATGACGCGTATGGCTGGCACGACAACTTCTCTAACACCTATGTAGTTGATATTAAATTGTATAATGAAGCAATGAGTCGGAAAAATTCTTTCGATGATATAGGCAAATCAGAATAAATCATGTCAAAAGATAAAAAGGATATATACACCGGCATTATCGGAAAAGATGAGAAAGGCAACTACCACTGTGGCGAGTACCTGCTGGATTATAAAATAGTGGTGAATAGCTTTAAGGAAGGCGATAAGATAACGATACGCTCGGTGATTGAAAACCCAAGCGATATCAGCTATCACGACTACCCAATGAAGTCAAAGGATTTTGTACTGGCTGATAAGAAGTTCGTAAAAACACCACGTAAAGAAGAGTAACTAGCCAAAAGGCACAAGCCACAAGTTTTGCTGCAAGAGTGAGTAACTTGAAACCTTAAACCTGAAACAAAAACTCCATGATGCAATGGGAACAGCTGCTGTCTCTTAAAAGGCAGGGCGATACAAGCAAGCGTTTACGTAAAGAACAGGATGATACCCGCCTCGGCTTTGAGGTGGACTATGACCGTATTATATTCTCGTCGGCGTTCCGCAGCCTGCAGGACAAGACGCAGGTGATACCGCTCTCTAAAACCGACTTTGTGCACACCCGCCTCACGCACAGCCTTGAAGTGAGTGTAGTTGGGCGTTCACTTGGGCGTTTGGTAGGCAAGAAAATCATAGAGAAGCATCCATACTTAAGCGAAGTGCATGGTTTCCATATGAACGATTTTGGGGCTATTGTGGCAGCGGCGGCGCTGGCACATGATATTGGCAACCCACCCTTCGGGCATTCGGGTGAGAAAGCTATTGGCGAGTATTTTAAAACCGGCAACGGGCAGCAGTACCGTGATAAGCTTACTGATAAAGAGTGGCAGGACCTGATTGATTTTGAAGGCAATGCCAACGGTTTCACACTGCTTACATCATCACGCCCCGGCGTTGAGGGCGGCCTACGCCTCACATATGCCACGCTTGGCACTTTCATGAAATACCCCAAAGAATCGCTTCCTAAAAAGCCGACTGCCAATATATCTGATAAGAAGTACGGGTTCTTCCAATGCGATAAAGAGTTTGTTCAGGACGTGGCGAAAGAGCTGGGAATGATTCCGAATAAAACAAGTGGAGATATAGGTTATGAGCGTCACCCGCTGGCGTATCTGGTTGAAGCGGCCGATGATATCTGTTACACCATTATCGATTTTGAAGACGGTATCAACCTGGGCCTAATTCCTGAAGAATTTGCCCTGGAATACCTCATAAAACTGGTAAAAGATTCTATAGACGCAGCCAAATATAATACGCTGACAACTAAGGAAGACCGCCTGAGCTACCTGCGTGCACTGGCAATAGGCAGCCTTATCAGCGATGCGGTAAGCACCTTCCTTGAGAACGAAGAATTGATACTGGAAGGTAAATATCCCCACGCGCTCACAAATCAGGGCAGATATACTGCACAAATGCGTGATATCATCAATCTGAGCGTGAAGAATATCTACCAAAGCCGTGAAGTAGTAGAAAAGGAGATAATGGGTTACAGGATGATTAATGTACTTCTGGATAGCTTCTGTACCGCTTACAACAAAAAGTATGACGGCACCGCGGGAAATTATGACAACCTGCTGCTGAAAATGCTTCCCGAAAAGTTCATCACCGAAAAAATGAACTTATATGACAGGCTGCTGCATATCTGCCACTTTGTATCAACCCTTACCGATGGTAAGGCAGTGCTGTTGTACAATATGATAACAGGGAACAAATAATCGACTGTTCGACATCTTCGAAAGTTGGATATTCGATTTCGACTGTTCGAATTACCAAGTATATGAAGAATAAGCATTCAGACAGTCATGCTGTCGAGTAATCGAAGAGGTCAATTGTTGAAATAGTCATGCTGTCGAAAGATCTAATAATCGAAAAATCTGACTAAAAAGTATAGCTCAGCCCAAGCCCTAGTATTTGCTTCAGCTGAAGTTTCGGGCCTACGGTCACTACTCCGCCATCACGCTCTTCGGTAGCTTTTATATCATCATCATAAATAATATGGGTGCCTATGTTGGCCTTCACATATTCATTTACGGTCATATCAAGCGACAGCTGCCAGTCTACATCAATATTCCCGAAATTGTTCAGGTAATCGCTGTAGAAACTTATACGGTGATCCATTTTTATGTTTTTAGCTACTGGGCGCTTTATCTGGTTGGTTACAAGTATACCAACTTCAGTACGCGACTTTTTGCCGTCTCGTAATTTATTGCTCTCACTGTCATAAATGGCACCATCAACCCCAAATGCACCTTTATCTGCAAGCATCTGGTTCAGGACTAAAGTAGTCTTTTCAGTAAGAGGCGAGAAATAAGCAGTAAGCCCAAGGTCTTTGCGGATGTACTCTGTACCAACACCCAGGAAAATATAAGCAGGTGCAAATGGGGCAGAGATTTCAATATCGGTATTAGGGTAGGCATAACCGTTGGCAAACTGGGTATTAAAAGTAAATTTTGAACTGTAGTACCAGTTAGATATCGTGTCTGTGCGGTAGCCGAAGGTCGAGTTCATTTGTATCTGGTCGTCTGTCTTTCGCATCTCACGCCCTTCCTGACTGTTAAGCCCATATTTCAGTATTAGCTCATTATTCCAGTTGAGGTTGCCTTTGGTGTATTTCCTGATGAAAGCGCCTTTGGCAAGCCCGGCAACCGAATTATTACCACCTACGCTCCAGTTAACAAAAGCTACCTGGTTTATGTCAAGGCCCACGGTATTGGTTTTCGTCCAGTAAGTAATGGTATCAGGCAGGGTTGTAGTAATAAGCACCTGTGCTTTCAATTGAAAAAAAAACGCCAAAAACACTACTGTAGTGAGGTATACCCTGAACTTCATCGGGAAACGGTTTTAATTCGGTGCAAAAGTCGGTAATTTTAGTAAGCCGAAAAAATATCGGTAAGTGATTTAACGTCTATACCGCAAATTTGTTGCAGTTCGGTTACTGTTCCGTGTTCAATGAAGTTGTCCGGAATCCCTAAAACCCTGATAGCAGCTCTGTAGTTATGCTTTGCAGCAAAGGCCGTAATGCTGCTGCCGAAACCGCCGATAACGGTACCGTCTTCAATAGTAATGATGGATTTGAATTCTGCAAAAATCTTATGTAAGAGCTCTTCATCAAGCGGCTTTATAAACCCAAAATCATAATGCGAAAACTTATCAGCGCTACTACTATTTGCAAGCGCTTTGGTAACATTGTTGCCGATTGTACCCGTGCTTAAAATCGCAGCTTCACTACCGGACTTCAGCTGTTGTGCCTTACCTATTTCAATGCGTTCAAACGGCTTCAGCCAGTCGGCGTTTTCTGCACGGCCACGCGGGTAGCGAATAGCAATGGGGTGGGGCAGCCCAAGCTGGGCGGTATATAAAATGTTTCGTAAATCAGACTCATTTCGCGGTGCATAAATGATAAGGTTAGGTATACAGCTGAGGTAGGCAATATCAAAAACACCGTGATGTGTAGCGCCGTCTTCGCCAACCAGCCCGGCGCGGTCAAGGCAGAAAATAACAGGCAAATTTTGCAAAGCCACATCGTGAATAACCTGGTCATATGCCCGTTGCAGGAAGGTTGAGTAGATGTTGCAAAACACCGTCATTCCTTGGCTGGCAAGGCCTGCGGAGAGGGTTACGGCGTGCTGCTCGGCAATGCCAACGTCAATGGCACGATCCGGGAAAGCCTCCATCATAAATTTCATAGACGAGCCCGATGGCATGGCCGGCGTAATCCCGATGATTTTATCATTTTGCTGCGCCAACTCAACCAGGGTTAACCCGAAAACATCTTGGTATTTGGGCGGAAGCCCTTCGTTTTTAACCGGCAAAACTTCACCAGTCTCGCGGTTAAATTTACCCGGGGCGTGGTACTTCACCTGGTCTTCCTCAGCCAGTTTCATGCCTTTGCCTTTGGTTGTAACAATGTGCAGGAAACGTGGGCCTTTCAGTGATTTCTGCCGATTAAGTTCGGCAACCAGAACTTCAAGATTATGGCCATCAATAGGTCCGCTATAATTGAAATTCAGCGAGCGTATCATGTTGTTTTGGCGCGGATTACGGCCTGCTTTTACCTCTGTGAGATAATGCTTGAGTGCGCCAACGCTCGGGTCAATGCCAATGGAATTATCGTTGAGTATCACCAGCAGGTTGGCATCGGTCATCCCGGCGTGGTTCAGGGCCTCAAAAGCCATTCCTGATGCTATCGAGGCATCACCAATCACAGCAATGTGTACTTTTTCAGAATCACCTTTTAATTTTGAGGCCAGCGCCATGCCCAGAGCTGCTGAAATTGAAGTGCTTGAGTGGCCTGTGCCAAAAGCATCGTATTCGCTCTCATCGCGTTTTGGGAAGCCGCTGATACCGCCAAGCTGACGGTTGGTGTCAAAGCTGTCTCGGCGGCCAGTGAGTATCTTATGGCCGTACGCCTGGTGGCCTACATCCCAGATTAACAGGTCATTAGGGGTGTCAAAAACATAGTGCAGGGCAACAGTAAGCTCTACAACGCCCAGGCTCGCACCCAAATGCCCCTCTTTAACCGAAACCACATCAATTATAAACTCCCTCAACTCATGCGACAACTGATGTAATTCGCTAATTGAAAGCTGTTTAATGTCTTTTGGGGAGTTGATGTTTGATAAAATTTTGCCCGGCATTTTGTGGTATAAAAAACAAAGTTACGATAATTAATTTTCGCGCCTCGTTTTAACAGAATTTAACACCTGAACAATAAATTGCCTTATTTGCCTTCACTTTTGAATTTTTGCAGAGCAGCGATTAACACTTCTTTAACAGGTGCTGTTCAATATGTTTTTCAATTAAAAAAAATGCAAGAAAATTCTTCCTTATAAAATAATCGATGAACGGTAACTTTTGAAAGGGTTTTGTAACGCCGGTTCAAAATAGCCGCCGTAATTTTGCAGTGTAGAAAGTTAAGGTTTCATTTTTCAAGTCTTCAAGTTTCAAAGTCTTCAGTTTTCAAAGTTTTTCAAGTCTTGCAAACGTTCTTTGAAATTCTGAAATTTTCCAGCTTAGTCTTTATTTAGTGTGCTTGTAAAACAGTCCACATATCGGTCGCTTGTATTTTGTTTGCTGTAAATCAAAACAATATGCTATATTCGCGGCAGAATAAATCACTTTATGAAGAAAATTTTTACGCTTGTGTTTTTAGCGATTTGCGGGGCAGCTCAAGCCCAAACGGGTTTTGCACGGGAAATAATAACAGACGAGACATCCGGCGACTTTCATTTGATGTATACTGCAATTGCAGATATTGACGGTGATGGTAAAAATGATGTTGTAAGTAAGGGGTCAACAAAAATCCTATGGCATAAAAATATTGATGGACATGGTACATTTGGCCGGGGTAAAACTATACTTACAGGTGAGTCAATGCGCGGATTTATTACAGGTGATATTGATGGTGACGGAGACAAGGACATTATTTTCCATAGATATAGTGAACAAAGTCAGTCAGCACACATAGGTTTTATCAAGAATGACGGAGCAGGTAATTTTGCTCCTGTAGTGATGATAGCTAGTCTTGGCAATACCATTGCAGATGTAAACCTTTATTTATCTGATATAGATGCTGATGGAAAACCTGATCTTGTGTTTATAAAAAATAATGCTGTTTGCTGGTCTAAAAATACTAACGGGCAGAATTTCGCTTCGCCCACTGTAATTGCCCAACTTAGTGATGCAACTATAGTGTTTACATGCTCAGATTTCACTAATGACGGTCTTCCGGATATTGTGTATAACCATGTAAATACAATGGGTTTAATTAAAAATATCGGGGACGGGAATTTTGCAGCAATGCAACCTATAGATACAGCATCTATAGGTTTTAATATCGCAGCTGCTGATATGGATAGTGATGGTAATGAAGATATTGTATTTATAAGATGGGAACAGGATTCAAGCTTTTCCTTGAAAAGTTTGGTGTGGTACAAAAACAATAATAATGGTCATCGTTTGATGCGAGGCAAACCCTGGTTTCACCACTAACGGCAAATAATAGCTATGATTGGTTCTGGCTGGAAACCGCCGACTTTGGACAATGATGATAAACACGACATTGGCTTGTCGAGAAGGGAAACAGGTAAAGTGGCCCTGGTACAATGCCTTAAACATGGCGAAATGGAGTATTGTGGCGCGCTGGGCAGGTTATCGCCCAAAATATGGCCGGCATCATCAATTTGTTGCGGTTGGCCACATGAAACCAACGAAAGTATTGATAGTTGTTGCAAGAAATGCGGACTACGAAATTGTCATGGTATAAAAACACGCCGGATGGCTTTAATGGCGAAGTGAACATCACCAGCGCAGTGTTTGACCCTAATAAAGCGGATACAGGCGATATTGATGGTGATGGCTATATAGATATTGTGGTATCATCTGGAACCGACAAGAAGATTACTTGGTACCAAAAATAATAACGGGCAGGGCTTTACAGGAAACCAGAATATTGGCGATCACCTCTTCTCTGAATGGCGCATGTAATGCCACGCTTGTTGATATAGATAATGACGGCGACCTCGACATTATGGCGAACAGCACATATTTTATGCAAGGCAGCTATACTTCTCTATTTTGTTATAAGAATAACGGGCAGGGAATATTTACACAACAGCTTATAATACCT